>JBGQFD010000096.1:0-13706 GCA_041496705.1 Gammaproteobacteria bacterium
GCCAGGATACTGAAGCAAGCCGGCGCCAGAAGAATCGAGAACATCGTAGTTGCGCGCACCGTCGCCCCCTGACCGCTGCGCCCCTTAGCCTTCTTCCCTGGGATCCCGTGCGAGCAGTTGCCGAACGGCCTCGCCAGGGCGTGCCCCGCCGAACAGCACTGCGCACACTGCCCGTGTGATCGGCATCTCGACCCCCTTTTTCTCGGCGAGCGCCTGGATGGCCTGCGCCGAGTACACGCCCTCCGCCACATGGCCAAGGTCCTTCAGGATCCCCTCGAGCGGATCGCCGCGAGCAAGCAGCAGACCGACACGACGGTTGCGCGACAATTCCCCGGTACAGGTAAGGATGAGATCCCCGACTCCGGCCAGCCCCATGAAGGTCTCGGCGCGCCCTCCGATAGCAACGCCCAGCCGTGTGAGTTCGGCGAGGCCGCGGGTGATGAGCGCTGCGCGGGCATTCAGTCCGAGGCCTAGACCATCGCTGATCCCCGCCGCTATCGCCATGACGTTTTTCACCGCCCCGCAGATTTCCACCCCGGCGAGGTCGGTGCTGAAATACACCCTCAGCTTCGGCTGATGCAGCTCGTGCGCCCAGCGCTCGGCGAAGCCAGGGTTGCTCGCCGCAAGCGTCAACGCCGTCGGATGTCCCTGGGCAACCTCCAGCGCAAAGCTGGGCCCCGATAGCGCCCCGCAGTGAATCTGCCCTCCCAGCACCTCTCCGACGACTTCGTGGGGCAGCTTGCCGCTCGTCGGCTCGAACCCCTTGCAAGCCCACAGCAGCGGCCGATCCGATCCCTCGGCTCGCAGGCTCATCGTCACTTCCCGCAGATTGGAAGTCGGGGTGACGACGAGAACCATGTCGCTGCCCAAGAGCGCCAAAGAAAAATCTGCGCTGACCCGTATGGATTCGGGCAGCGCGACTTCCGGAAGGTAGCGGGCGTTGCGGCGGGATTGCTGGATAGCGGCGGCCTGGGCCGGATCTCGAGCCCAAAGCACGACCCGGTGCCTTGCCGCAAGGGAAATCGCCAGACCCGTCCCCCAAGCGCCCGCACCGAGAATGGCGACATTCATTGGAGTTCCAACCCGGGATTCTCGCGTTGAATCACTGGGGTCCCGCGGAACCCCAACCCGGTCAGATGCCCCAGACCTGGCTGATCTTGACGAAGCCGGTCTGGCCGTCGCTGTGACGCAGCTTCACCCAGCCTCCTGCGGGGGCCTCGGCGACATCCATGGCAACGCCCTGCTGCGCACGGAAGACAATGGGTGCTTGTTCGTTCGGCGCCTGTCGGATGTCCGCGATCGCCGCGGTCGCGATCACCGTGCGCTTTTCAGACAGCAGCTTTTTCTCCACCCACGCCAGGTCTCCGGCCTGATCCCGGACCTTGACCCAGTTATCGATGTTGATGACGATCTCCACTGGGTAGAACCGACTGGCAACAAACAGTTTCTTGGCCTTCACCGAAGGCGCGTCGTACATTGGCGTCCCGCCCTCTGCAATCGAGCGAAACTCGCCGGCGATCGACGCACCGGCGAGCGCTAGGAGGGCGATTGCCGCCAGAGCGCGCATCAGTGGGCGACCTCTATGCGCGGGCCGGCCGGCTGGCTCGCTTGCGCCGCGCGCTGCTGGAATAGGGCTTCGAAGTTTATGGGGGCGAGCAGCACCGGGGGAAATCCGGCGCGGTTGATAACATCGGACACCGTCTCGCGGGCATAAGGAAACAGAACGTTCGGGCAAACGATTCCCAGGACGGGCGCCAGTTCGGCATCCGGCACGTTGCGGATCTGGAACACGCCCGCCTGCGACGCCTCGACCAGAAACAGGGTCTTGTCGTCCCGCTTTGCGGTCACCGTGATGACCAGAGTGACCTCGAAGAGAACATCGTTGACCCGCTGCGATTGCTGGTCGAGCTGAATTTCGAGCTGGGGCTGCTCGGCCTGCATGAACGTCTGCGGCCCGCCCGGCACCTCGAGCGAAAGATCCTTTACGTAGATCTTTTCGATGCTGAACATGGGCTGCTGTGCCTCGCTCATCTGGATCTCCGGCTGAGTGGGGTGATCGGGCATCAGGCCGCGAGCAGGGGGACCAGCCGTCCGGCGTGATCGAGCGCCGCGAGATCGTCGAAGCCGCCGACGTGCGTGGCGCCGATGTAGATCTGGGGAACGGTGCGGCGCCCAGTGTTGCGCATCATCTCCTGCCGCTGGGCCAGATCCGTATCGACTCTTATCTTTTCGATCTCGATCACGCCCTTTGCCTTGAGCAGCGCTTCCGCGCGAATGCAAAAGGGGCACACGGCGGTCGAGTACATGCGAACCTTGGCCATCATTTCTCCAGCGGAAGTCCTGCCTGCTGCCAGGCCGAGATTCCGCCGCCCAGCGAAAAGACCTGCTAGAAGCCGCGCTTGCGCAGCACCGCGACGGCCTTCCCGGATCGGTGGCCGTTCTCGCACACGACGACCAGAGGTTTGGTCTTGTGTTTCTCCAGTTCGCCCGCGCGGTTCTCGATTTCTGATAACGGAATGTTGCGCGCGTTGATGAGATGTCCTTTGGCATATTCGGACGCATCGCGAACGTCGAGAACCCATGCGTTCTGCTGGTTCATCAACTGCGTCGCCCGGAGGGTCGACACCGAGGCGCCGGCGGCCCCACGGCGCAGTGCCGGCCAGACGAGCATCGCCCCGCTCGCGACCGCGACCCCGACCAGAAAAATATTGTCGCCGACAAACTTGACCAGATTGACTTCCGCCATTCGCAATCCCGATCCTGAAGGTGCACGATCGCCGCCTTGGTCTCGCCAGGCACCGCGGCGCGGTCGGTACTAACGGTCTATTATAAAATGCTTTTTTGCGGCGCGATATGCGCACAAACGACTCACCTGGATCTCTCATGCAAAGAATCGTTCTTTTGCGCCACGGCGAATCGGTCTGGAACATGGAAAATCGCTTCACCGGTTGGACCGACGTAGGTCTCACCGAGCGCGGAGCAGAGGAGGCGCGGGGCGCGGGGGACACCCTCAAAGCCGCCGGATTCACGTTCGACGAAGCCCACACCTCGGTGCTCAAGCGCGCCATCAAGACTCTGTGGCTGGCGCTGGAAGCCATGGATCTGATGTGGATTCCCGTGCGCCATTCCTGGCGGCTGAACGAGCGGCACTACGGGGCACTTCAGGGGCTGAACAAAGCCGAGACTGCGGCCCGCTACGGAGAGGACCAGGTCCTCGCGTGGCGCCGCAGTTATGATGCCCCGCCTCCCGCGCTGTCACCTGGCGACGCACGCCACTCCAAGGGGGACCCGCGGTACGCGGGGCTCGGCGATGCCGAAGTCCCGCTCACCGAATGCCTGAAAGACACCGTGGAGCGCTTTCTGCCGTACTGGAACGAGAGCATTGCCCCGTCGGTGCGCCGGGGCGCGAGAGTTCTCATCGTCGCGCACGGCAACAGCCTGCGCGCCCTCATCAAGTATCTCGACCGCCTGAGCGACCGGGAGATTGTGGACCTGAACATTCCCACCGGCATTCCCCTCGTGTACGAACTCGACGCCGCACTGATTCCGGTGCGCCACTATTATCTTGGCGATGCAGCCGAGGCAGAGGCCAAGGCCCGGGCGGTCGCCGACCAGGGCAGGTCGAAAGCCTAGACGCTAGGACATCCGGCCGGGATCGCCGCAAGAGAGAACATGATTCCTTCGCACAGCAGCGCGAAGCCCTTCCGCGGTGCGTCTTGCTTTCTGGGGCTCGCGCTACTCCTCGCGCCGATCCCTTCGCCCGGGCAGGGCGAAAAGGAGACGCAACGACTCGACGCGCTGCGCTCGCGGATCGAGCAGCTGCGCACCAAGATCTCCGCTGCCGAGGAGAGTCGTTCCGAAGCGCGAGATCAGTTGCGCGAATCGGAACTGGCCATCTCGGATTCGAACCGGGCGCTGCGCGCTCTGAGCAGCAGACGAGCCGCGGCGAGCAGCGAGCTGCGGAAGCTCGAGCAGCAGATCGGTGCGCAGGAGTCCGACATCGCGTCGCGCCAGGACTCATTGGGGCGCTGGCTCGCCTTGCGCTACATCCATGGGGAAAGGGGGGACTTGAGGCTGCTGTTGTCAGGCGAGGATCCGAACACCGTCGCACGCGAGCTGTACTACCTTGGCTACATATCCCGCGCGCAAGCGGATCTCATCGAGGAACTGCGCGCCGGTCTCCTCCGGCGGCGCCAACTGGAAGCGCAGGCCCGCGAAGCCGGCGCCGAACTTGCCGCGGCCGAATCGTCACTGCGCAAGGAACGCGGAGTACTGCTGCGACAGCAAATTGCGCGTCGCAACGTGCTGGCCCGCGTTTCCAGCCAACTGCGGGGGCAGCGCCGCCAGGTCAAGTACCTGGAGCGCGACGAATCCCGACTGTCACGGCTGGTGGAGGAAATCGGCAAGGTGATCGCCATCACGATCCTGCCGCGCAACGAAAAGCTGCCCGACGCGGGCACGGCACAAGGGCCATTCTCGCGAATGAAGGGAAGGCTGCGCCTGCCGGTCAAAGGGGATCTCACGAATCGTTTTGGCATGCAGCGTTCGAGCGGGGGGCCGGCATGGAAGGGCCTGTTCATCCGATCCCAGGTCGGACAGGAAGTGCGCGCGGTCGCGGCCGGCCGCGTAGTCTTCTCCGACTGGCTGCGCGGCTTCGGCAACCTCCTCATCATCGACCACGGACAGAGCTACCTCACCATCTATGGCAACAACGAATCCGTGCTGAAGCAGGTAGGAGACACGGTGCGAAGCGGAGACGCTGTCGCTACCGTCGGAGCGAGCGGCGGCAACCTCGAATCGGGTTTATACTTTGAGATTCGACACCAAGGTAAGGCCTTCGATCCGATGCGTTGGGTGTCGCTCAAGTAACCGCCGAAGGACTACCTGCGAAACAGCTCGGGTGAACCTCATGACGACCAAGATCAAACAGGCCAGCCTGGTGCTGGTCGGAGTATTTGCGGGCATTCTGCTCAGCCTCAACTTTTCGGCCGTTGCGCAGCGTGAAGCGGCGAGGTTCCCGCTTCCGGTCGACGAACTGCGCGCTTTCGCGGAGGTTTTCGGTGCCATCAAATCTAGCTACGTCGAAACCGTGGAGGACAAGAAGCTCATCACCGAAGCCATCAGCGGCATGCTAACTGGTCTCGATCCGCATTCTGCTTACCTGGACCAGGATGCGTTTCGCGAACTGCAGGTCGGCACGCAGGGGAAATTCGGGGGTCTCGGCATAGAAGTGGGAATGGAGGAGGGCTTCGTCAAGGTCGTTTCCCCAATAGAGGACACGCCGGCGTTTCGCGCAGGTCTCAAGCCGGGGGACTTCATCATTAAGATCGACGACACCTCGGTGAAGGGCATGACCCTGAACGACGCGGTGAAGCGGATGCGCGGCAAGCCCAAAACGTCGATCCGGCTGACCATCATGCGCAAGGGGGAAACGAAGCCTTTCGAGGTGACGCTGATTCGCGATGAGATTCAGGTGCAGAGCGTCAAATCCAAGCTGATCGAGCCGGGATATGGCTGGATTCGGGTCGCGCAGTTCCAGGAACACACCGGCGAAGACTTGGTGAAGCACATCGAAGGGCTGTACAAGAGCGGCCCACTGGAAGGCCTCATCCTTGACTTGCGCAACGACCCGGGCGGGCTGCTCAACGGCGCGGTGGGCATCTCTTCCGCGTTCCTCCCGCCGCGGGCGGCAGTCGTATCGACCGACGGGCGTACCGAGGATGCCAAGAAGAAATACATCGCCGCTCCGGAAGACTACTTGCGGGGCAGCCGAAGCGACTACCTGAAGAATTTGCCTGCGGCGGTGAAAACCGTGCCGATGGTGGTGCTCGTCAACGCCGGTTCGGCCTCCGCTTCCGAAATCGTGGCGGGTGCGCTGCAGGATCACAAGCGCGCTACCCTCATCGGCACCTCGACCTTCGGCAAGGGTTCGGTGCAGACCATTCTTCCGCTGGGCAACAACACCGCAATCAAACTAACCACGGCGCGCTACTACACGCCGAGCGGGCGCTCGATCCAGGCGAAGGGCATTATTCCCGACATCGTTGTCGAAGATCCCACGACGCCCACCGTGGGGCGGCTCCGCGAAGCAGATCTGGAAAAGCACCTGCTCAACGATCAGGAGAAGGATGTACGTTCCGGAACGACACAGAAATCCACGGCAAAGCCCGCGAGCGAGGGCGGCGGCGATGAGAAACCCCCGGCCCCTCTCGAGTTCGCCTCGGAAAAGGATTTCCAGTTCCAGCAGGCGCTCAAGTTCCTCAAGGGCCAACCGCTGGCGACCGCGCAGAGCGCGCCGGTTACAACTCCCAAGAACTGATAAGGGCGGACGCGAAAAACGCGCGCCGCACTATCTGCGCGGAATGGAACTGACGCTTTGCGCAGTTCATTTCGCGGGCGGGGAGAGCCGCTTATGAACGACGATCAGCTGCTGCGATACTCGCGGCATATCCTGCTGCAGGAAATCGGCATCGAAGGCCAGGAGAAGTGGCTGGCATCCTCGGCGCTGGTGATCGGCGCTGGCGGACTGGGTTCTCCCGCCGCCATGTACCTTGCGGCCGCCGGCATCGGACAGATAACCCTCGCCGACGGCGACGCCGTCGACTTGACCAACCTGCAGCGCCAGATCCTGCATGTCACAGAGTCAGTGGGAAAACCCAAGGTCGCTTCCGGTCGCGAAGCGCTCGCCCGGATCAATCCCGATGTGCGTGTCGTGGCGCTGCAGCGACGTGTCGATCCAGCCGACTTGGACGTGCTGGTAGCCGGGGCCAGCGTAGTGCTCGACTGCTCTGACAATTTCGCCACGCGCCACGCGGTCAACCGCGCCTGTGTGCGGCACCGCAAGCCGCTCGTTTCCGGAGCGGCGGTGAGATTCGACGGGCAGGTGAGCGTGTTCGACATGCGCGACGAGTCCTGTCCCTGCTATCACTGCCTGTTTCCGGAAAATGCGGAACTCGAGGAAGTACGCTGCGCGGTGATGGGAGTGTTCGCCCCGCTCACTGGCATCATCGGCACGGTTCAGGCGGCCGAGGCCCTGAAGTTGCTCGCGGGCGCCGGCGATACGCTGACGGGCCGCCTGCTCATCCTGGATGCGCTTGCCATGCAATGGCGCACGGTGAGGCTCGCGAAGGATCCTGCCTGCGTGGTCTGCGCCAAGGTGACCGCCTAGAGTCTAGACAAGCAGGGGCCACTGCTTGTCCCAAAGCTCCGAGGGCAGGCGCTTGAAGCCGCTCTTTGCGAACTGGTGCCAGCGTCCTACGATGTAGCAAAGGAGCAGATTCGCCTGAGGGCCGGGGTCGGGCGCCGACGGTCCCGCGCCTCCGGGCAGCTGCTGAGTCGCAGCCACACGCAGGCACTGCTTGAAAGTCGCTTCCAGCCTGTCGTGGAACTGGTTGATGCGCGCCTGCAGTCTCTCGTCCTCGTTCACCAGGGCATCGCCGACGAGCACACGCGTCATCCCGGGGTTCTTTTCCGCGAAACCGAGGAGCGACGCCAGAATCGCATGCAGTTGCTTGAGACCGCTGTCCTCCTCGGCGGTGATCTTGTTCACCAGACCGAACACGCTCTGCTCGATGAACTCTATGAGCCCCTCGAACATCTGCGCCTTGCTGGCGAAATGGCGGTAGAGCGCGGCCTCGGAAACCTCGAGCTGCTTGGCCAGCGCTGCGGTGGTGACCTTCTCGCCCTTCGGGTTCTCGAGCATTCGCGCCAGCACCTGCAATATCTGCAGGCGGCGCTCGCCGCGTTTGGCAGGGGGCATGGCATCCTCCGGGCGTGTAAGAGCCCTATTGTAAGACTCCACGTAAGCAGCTTGCTCCGCGCTCTCCCGGCGTGACCGAAGGGAGTTGCCAAGCTGCTCGACGCAACGCAGATCGCCCACGGGTCGCGGGCTCCGTCACCTGGATCGTATCAGCGTCCCCACGCCTTCATCGGTGAGAATCTCCAGCAACACGGCGTGTTCGACGCGCCCATCGATGATGTGCACGCTCTTGACGCCGTTTCTGGCCGCATCCAGCGCCGAACTGATCTTCGGGAGCATGCCCCCGGAGAGCGTGCCGTCCGCAACCAGGGCGTCGATCTTTTTCGGCGTGAGTCCGGTAAGCAGCTTGCCGTTCTTGTCCAGCACCCCCGGCGTGTTGGTGAGCACGATGAGCTTCTCCGCCTTCAGCACCTCGGCAAGCTTCCCGGCAACCAGATCGGCGTTGATGTTGTAGGACTGCCCGTCTTCGCCCACTCCGATCGGCGCAACCACCGGGATGAAGCCGCCTTCCTCCAGCGCCCAGATGACCTTCGGGTCGATCGAGGAGATTTCGCCGACCTGGCCGATGTCGATCTTGCCGCTGCCGCGAACCTTGTCCGGCAGCAGCAGCTTCCTCGCTCGCACGAAGGCTCCGTCCTGTCCAGTCAGGCCGACCGCCTTGCCTCCGGCCTGGTTGATGAGCGTCACCACCTCCTTGTTGACCTGGCCGCCGAGCACCATCTCGACCACGTCCATGGTCTCGGCGTCGGTGACGCGCATACCCTGGATGAACTCGCCCTTCTTTCCCAGGCGCGCAAGCTGCTCGTCGATCTGCGGCCCGCCCCCGTGCACGACCACCGGACTCATGCCGACCAGCTTGAGTAGCACGACGTCGTGGGCGAAGCTGCGCTTGAGCCTTTCGTCGGTCATGGCGTTGCCGCCGTACTTGACCACGATGGTCTTGCCGTGAAAGCGCTTTATGTACGGCAGCGCCTCGGCCAGGACTTTGGCTTTGTGAACCGGGCTCAGGTCAGGATCGCTCATCGGCGCGTGCATGTTGAGCGCCGATTGTACCTTTCGACGCAGAAAAAAAGAAAAGGCGGTCAAGTGACCGCCTTGAATCCAGACCGCACCGCGTTTAATGCCGCGGAGCTGGCGCGACGCCCGCTTACTGGATCGTCAGGTGCTTTGGAGCAGCCGTTGCCTTCTTCGGCAGGACGAGTTCCAGCACGCCGTCCGAGTACTTGGCGGTCGCACGGGCCTCGTCGAGTTCCTGGCCCAGCCGGAAAGCGCGCGATACCTTGCCGACGTAGCGTTCGCTATGCAGCAGGCGTTCGCCGTCCTTCGCGTCGCGCTCGACCCGCGACTCCGCCGTGATCGACACCTGGTCGCCGTCGATGTTGACCTTGATGTCGTCCTTCTTTATTCCCGGCAGTTCGGCGAGCACCTTGTATTCGCCGTTCTGCTCGGTGACATCGATTTTCAGTCGGCGCACCGGTGCATCGCTTTCGAGCCCGACTGGCCGGACAAGAAAGCCCTTCAAAAGATTATCAAACACGTCCCCGAAAGGATCGTAACGAGTGACATTTACCATGTATCCATCTCCTTCATTTTCGGTCCGGGACAAACTGCCCGCGTGCCGAATAGGTGGGGCGCAATCCGGCGATTTCAAGGCGCTTGCCACGCCTTTCCCTAGCGGATAGATTGGTCGCTTCCGATCGCTTGTTGTCTTCCGTGTCCCTAGAGATATCCGTCCTAAGCCCGCTTGAACTGGAGCGGCACCGCCCCTATCTATTGCGTTTTGCTCTCCTGCAACTGCGCGATCGGAGCGCCGCCGAGGACGCCGTCCAGGAAGCCTTGCTCGCCGCCATCCAGGGTGCCTCGCGATTCGCGGGTCAATCCTCGGTGCGCACCTGGCTCATCGGGATTCTCAAGCACAAGATCGTCGACGGCCTGCGCAAGTCGGCGCGCGAACCGATCTCCCAATTTTCCGCAAGCGAAGCCGGTGCTGAAGATCTGGACGCCTACTTCGAGACCGACGGGCACTTCATCGATCCCCCCGAGGCCTGGGAAGACCCCGAGCGGGCGTTCGAGGAACGCCGCTTCTTCGAGGCGCTGGAACGCTGCCTGGCGGCGCTCCCCAAGGCAACGGCGAGCGCCTTCACGCTCCGCGAGCTGATGGGGCTCACTACGGAGGAAATCTGTAAGGAACTGGGGATTTCCGCGTCCAACTGCTGGGTGATGTTGTATCGCGCCCGGACGAGCCTGCGCGCCTGCCTCGAACGGACTTGGTTCGGCCGGCCGGCGGCTGGCCTCAAGTAGGTAGCGAACGGATGTCTATTCTTCTGACGTGCAAGGAGTCGAGCCGCCTGATCTCAGAAGGGATGGACAGGCGCTTGTCTTTCATGGAGAGGGTCGCCTTGCGCCTGCATGTGAGCTTGTGCGATGCGTGCACGAACTTTTCTCGGCAACTAGGTTTCCTGCGGCGTGCGCTCCAGAGAATGCCCGGCCCGGATGACCCGAAAAACGGCTAAAGCCAACTCCGGTCGCGGAACACGGGTATCCAAGTGTACGCGGTGCCGCGGCGAATTTGAGTGCGGCATGAATGCAACGAGAGGTGCGTGCTGGTGTGCCGAGTACCCGGCCTTGCCCGCGCCGGTCCAGGGCGAGGGTTGCTACTGCCCGCGTTGCCTCAGCGAGCTGACTGCCGCGCGCAACCCTGGCTAGTGCCCGTGCTGGGGTGCTCCGGTCGGGTCACGCACCTCGGCCCTGACATCGACACGCGTAACCGACTTATCCTTACCCTCCACGCGCAATCGAATCGGCACCGTCTCGCCCGCTTTCAGCTGCCGCTTGAGTTGCAACAGCATCAGGTGGTAACCGCCGGGTTTGAGCTCGACCGACTTGCCTGCGGGGAGCTCGATCCTGGGAACTGCGCGCATGCGCATCACGTTCCCGTCCATTTTCATCTCGTGAATTTCCGCCACACCGGCCGCCGGGCTGTCGGCCCCCACGAGGACTGCGCCGCCGGCGCTCTTCAATTCCATGAAAGCGCCGCTCGAGGTCTGGCCAGGGACGGTGCCGCGCACCCAGGCGCCCGCCACGCTGACCTGGCCATTCACGTTTGCCGAAGCAACCATCGCGCTTGCGGCGAGCAGCGTCCTCATCCCTGCTTTGGTCATGACAGCTCCTGTAAAGACGGCTACAACACGTAGCGCGCCAGGTCCTCGCTTTTCGCGAGTTCCCCGAGCCTCGCGTCGACAAAGCCGGCATCGATGCGGATCGTCTCCCTGCCGCGCTTGCCCGCGTCGAACGAAATCTCCTCGAGCAGTTTCTCCATCACCGTATGCAGCCGCCGCGCGCCGATGTTCTCGGTCTTTTCGTTGACCGACCAGGCGATCTCGGCAAGGCGCCGAATGCCGTCCTCGAGAAATACGACTTCGACTTCCTCGGTTGCGAGCAGCGCCTGGTACTGGCGCGTGAGACAGGCGTCGGTCGCGACGAGAATCCGCTGGAAATCCTCCACCGACAGCGAATCCAGCTCGACACGGATGGGAAAGCGCCCTTGCAGCTCCGGGATCAGGTCGGAGGGCTTGGACAGGTGAAACGCACCGCTGGCGATGAACAGGATGTGATCGGTCTTCACCATCCCGTACTTGGTGGAAACGGTCGTGCCTTCGACCAGCGGCAGCAAGTCGCGCTGCACGCCCTGACGCGAGACGTCTGGGCCACTGGTCTCGCCGCGGCTGGCGATCTTGTCGATTTCATCGAGAAAAACGATGCCGTTCTGCTCGACGTTGGCGAGTGCTCGCGCGCGCAGATCCTCGTCGTTCACCAGGCGCCCGGCCTCCTCGTCGGTGAGCATCTTCATCGCTTCTCGGACCTTCATCTTGCGCAGCTTGCGCCTGCCACCGCCCAGATTCTGGAACATTCCCTGGATCTGCTGGGTCAGTTCCTCCATGCCGGGCGGAGCGAAGATCTCCATGTGCGCCTGGGACGCCGCCATCTCGATTTCAATGTCGCGGTCATCGAGTTCCCCTTCGCGAAGTTTCTTTCTGAATTTCTGGCGGGTCGCCGACTCCTCGTCGTCCGACGGCTTCGCCGCGGGACCCGCCACCGCCATCTCGAAGACCGCTGTGCTGCGCGCGGACGGCAGCAGCGCGTCGAGGAGGCGTTCCTCGGCGGCGTCTTCGGCGCGGCGGCGCACTTTCCGCGTTGCGGCCTCGCGCGCATCCTTGATGGCGATCTCCACCAGATCGCGCACGATGGCGTCGACGTCGCGCCCGACGTAGCCCACTTCGGTAAACCGCGTCGCCTCGACCTTGATGAACGGCGCATCGGCGAGTCGCGCCAGACGCCGCGCGATCTCGGTCTTGCCCACGCCGGTGGGTCCGATCAGCAGGATGTTCTTCGGGGTGATCTCCTGCTGCAGCGGCCCGGCCACCTGCTGCCTGCGCCAGCGGTTTCTGAGCGCGATCGCCACAGCGCGCTTCGCCTGCGTCTGTCCGACGATGTGCTTGTCGAGCTCGTGGACGATTTCCTGCGGGGTCATCTGCGACATGGCGCCAGCGTTTCTAGTCGAGCACTTCCACGGACTGGTTGTGGTTGGTGTAGATGCAGAGATCGGCGGCGATGGAAAGCGATTTGCGCACGATGCTCTCCGCGTCGAGCTGGCTGTTTTCGAGCAGGGCCCGCGCCGCCGCTTGCGCGTAGGGACCTCCGGAACCGATCGCGATCAGGCCGAATTCCGGCTCGATCACATCTCCCATGCCCGTGATGATGAGCGAGGCTTCACGATCGGCGACGGCGAGCATCGCCTCCAGCCGCCTGAGGATACGGTCGGTGCGCCAGTCCTTGGCGAGTTCCACGGCTGATCGCAGCAAGTTGCCCTGATGCTTGTCCAGTTTCGCCTCGAAGCGCTCGAACAGGGTAAAGGCGTCGGCGGTGCCTCCGGCAAATCCCGCGAGGATACGGTTGTCGTGGAGGCGCCGCACCTTCCGCGCGCTCGCCTTGACCACGACGTTGCCAAGGGTGACCTGGCCGTCACCCCCCAACGCGACTTTGCCGTCGCGCCGGACAGATACGATGGTGGTGCCCTGGAACTGCTGCATGGAGAACGTAAGATAGGGTCGATGCGCCGCCGCTCAGGCTACTTGCGCGGGACCACCCGCGCAACCCTGTCTATCCCCAGCACCTGGAACAAAGCGTGGATCAGTTCGTTCGCGCCGCGGATTTGGATCGGGATCCCTGCCCTTTGCAGCTTGGCGAACACGTTGAGCATCAGACCGGCGGCCCCGAAATCGATGCGCCGAACCCTGGAAAAATCGATTTCCAGGGTCTTCCTCGCTACGGCCCAGTCGCGTAGCCGCTTCGCCAGGGCTTCGCTTGCCCCGGTGATGTCGCCCGACAGGACCAGGGCGGCGTGGTCCGGCGAATCCGCAGCGGCGGCACGGGGCGCCCCTTTCACCGTGCCCTGAACGTCCGATTCCCATGAAGGCGGGGACATTTCGAATGTCACCGCGAAATTGACTGCCGCCTCCTCGAACTTGTCCTTCAGCTCGAGCATGCGGTACACCTCGAGCAACATCTCCCAGATGGCGATGTCGGTGGCGCTCCGGCCCGGCTGGCACGGCTCCTCCAAGTAACGCAGGAGCTGATTCTCACCGGAGAGCACGACGCCCTTGCCGGAGTCGCGGATGGCAAGGAGAGTTTCGCGAAACAGCCTGCACCCGGGGCCGTCCAAGCCCTGCAGCTTGCTGCAGTCGATGCGGACATTGTGCAGCGCGCCTGTGGCGCACCTGAGCTTCTCCAGCCCGGGCGCGCTTGCTTCGGACAAGGTGCCGCTCAGCGCGCAATAGGCTATTCCGCCTGTGGCCGTTGCAGGATCTTCGCGCACGACATCGTCTTCGCGCCATGCCGGCGGCGAGCGCTCGAATTTCACGACGAACTCGAGCGCGAGCTCCTCGAA
>JBGQFD010000097.1:0-13464 GCA_041496705.1 Gammaproteobacteria bacterium
GAGCACCACGCGCACCGCGTCGTCGGCATCCGCCGCCACAAGCGCATCGGCAAGCGCGCCGTACATCGCCGCGGTGATAGCGTTCTTCTTCTCCGGCCGGTTGAACTCGATGCGCAGCACACCGTCGCTGCGCTCGGTAAGAATAAGGTCCATGAATCACCTGTCGAAACAATCGGTGGCGGATCAATTCGCTCGTGCCGCGCGCGACGTTCCGCGAGGGCGCAAAGGAGCTTACGCCATCGGCACCTTGTAGTCCCACTGTGTCAGGCACAGGGAGCGCTATGTATTCTCTTCAAGACGCATTTTCTTGCGTTTGATCACGTCTTCCTGTTCGACGTAAGTATTCATGCCCATTGCCCATGAATGGAGGTCACATGAGGCGGAAGCCCGGATTCCGAAATGCAAGGGGCCGCTCCGACAAACTCCGGGGCGGCCCCTGTCGCGCACGCCGGCTACTGCGTGCCGCAATAGACGTAGAGATACTTCGTCCACTCCTTATCGTTCGGTTTGATTTGCACGTCGATGGTCCCGGGTCCATTGATGCGCGCGCTGCAATAGCGTCCGGCCCCGCAGTAGGCCTTGATCACCTTGCAGCCCGGCTGGTCCGAGATTGTGACTCCGTGCACCCCGGCTTCGACGGCCTCTATATGGGCGAAGTGCTCGATCAGGTTCTGCGGCCTGTAGTACGAGTACTTGGTGTTCGTGGACCCCAGCGTGTCGGTCCACGTGAGCTGGATGCCATCGAGCAACTGACCGGTGTTGTCGTCGAAGAACCGCGTGTCGATCTCTAGGTTGTGGGTCGGGCCCACCTTGTAGTTGTCGGTCTTCGTGTGCCGCGGGATGAAGCCGTGGAAGTTTCCAGCGCTGCGCCCGCAGTCGACGACGTCCAGGCCGTTTGCTTCACCGAGCGCCGCACAGCCGGCCAGGAAATCATCGACCCGCACGACCCACGTCTTGTACTCTCCGCCCGGGTTGGGCGTGTCCTCGTAGGGCATGAGTTGGACCGTCGTCGCATTGTGATCGACGTCGAATCCGGTGACGTGCTGGCATCCCGTGATCACCACGGCCGTGATTACCCCGCCCGACACGATGAACTGCCGGCACTTCGCCGGGTCGGTGGAGAGGAGCGTCCTTCCACTGGGCTCGGTGACCTGAAACACATAGGTGCCGTCGTCGAGAGCCGCTGCGCCTTGCGGCGCGCCCTGCCCGGGACCGCCATCGAGGTAGACGTCAGGCTTTGCGCCGTAGATGTTGGCGTTGACCTCGCTGCCGTCGATTACGGTGGTGAAGATCGCGCCGGACGGAGCGTGCGCCACAGCAAACGATGAGAATGTTGCGACTGACAGGGAAAAAATCAGAGACAAACCCTTCTTGAGATGAGACACGGTACCCTCCACTTATAGTTAGTCGGCACTGCCCAGCAAAGGCAGTAAAGGTGCACACGCTCGTGGACGGAAAAAGGTTCCATCGACTGAAGCTCCGGCAAGCGCCATCGCTTCGCCCAGGACTTCGTCTCGGCGCGAATTTGTTATTGAGCTAGCCCTTTGCCGGCGTTTCCTCGCGCCCCGGCCGAACAGTAGTGCGCTAGATATTGAAACGCCGATGAAAACGAATCGCGTTTATGACATCGGTATAAAGCCCGCGTGCGCCGTAGGTTCGGCGGAATCGCGAATCGCTTTCCCCGGTGAAGCCCGAACCCGGGACGAAAGTGCCGGTCGCGGCGCTCCTTTTCGCAGTGCCGCAGCTGAGGCAAGTACCTTCGATTACGTTGCCATACAACACAATCACAAGGCAACCAAGGCATCCTGGTCCTATGCGGACATTCAGAACGGCGCCGCTCCTGGTTGCGCGCCGGATTTCTTCTGTTCATTCCATGCCCAGCAGGCGGTAGATGCGCCGCGTGTATTCGCCGAAGCGCTCGTGCGTTTTCATGTCCAGCGAGCGTGGATACGGGAGCGCGATCTCGAAATTGTCCGCCATGCGCGCCGGCCCGGCCGTGAGCACCACAACGCGTGTGCCCAGGAACACCGCCTCGGAGATGCCGTGCGTGACGAAGACGATGGTCTTGCCCGCCTCCTTCCAGATGCGCAGGAGCTCGAGGTTCATTTTCTCGCGCGTCAGCGCGTCAAGCGCACCGAAAGGTTCGTCCATCAGCACCAATTTCGGGTCGTGCACCAGCGCGCGGGCGATCGCGGCCCGCTGCTGCATGCCGCCGGAAAGCTCGTAGGGGTAGTTCTCCTCGTAGCCAGTCAGGCCGACCAGTGCGAGCAGTGCTTTAGCACGTTCGCGGGATTCGGCGGCCGGCAGACCGAGAATCTCGGCCGGCAGCAGAACATTCTCCAGGATGCGGCGCCACTTGAGCAGCAGCGGCGCCTGGAACACCATGCCGACGTCCCGCGACGGATCGAAGGAGTGGGTCGCCGAGCCGATCTTCAGCTCGCCGCCGTCGTGCGGATGCAGCCCCGCGAGCACCTTGAGCAGCGTGGACTTGCCGCAGCCCGATGGCCCGACTAGCGACACCAGCTCGCCCGGCATAATGTCGAAGGTCGCATCCGACACCGCCAGGTGCTCCTTGCGGCCGCTACGGTAGGTCTTGGCCACGCCCTTCAGTCGGATGAATGGTTCAGGAGACACGGGCATCCTTCACCACCAGAAGTTTCTCCAGGCAGAGCACCAGGCCGTACAGCAGCATGCCGAGCAGGGTGATCAGGATCACTGCCATGAACATCGCCGGTGTGTCGAGCGTCACCTGCACCTGCAACATCAGGTAGCCCAGGCCCTTGTCGGAGCCGAGGAACTCGCCGACGATCGCGCCGGCGACCGCGAGGATCGCCGCCACCTTCATGCCCGAGAAAATGTAGGGCAGCGCCCCGGGAAGCTGGATCTTGGTGAACAACTGCCAGCGCGAGCCCTTGAGCGCGTTCACCAGGTCCAGCAACTCGGGCTCGACTTCGCGCAGCCCGCGCGCGGTAGTGAGCAGGATCGGAAACACGCAGATCGAGAACGCCATCAGCGAGTTCGGGAATACGCCGTACTTGAACCAGACGATGATCAGCGGCCCGAGCGCCACCTTCGGGATCATGTTGAGCGACACGAGCAGCGGCATGAAGAACGCTTCCAGCGCCTTCGACCAGCTGAACAGCAGCGCCAGGGCGACGCCGACGACGAGGGCGAGGAAATAGCCGGCGAAGATCTCGGTGCCGGTGACTGCGATGTTGGCCCACCAGCTGTAGTTCGGCTGCAGCAGCGCATCCAGCGTCGCGCCCGGCGAGGGCATGACGAACCTGGGTACGTTGCCCAGCTTGACGAAGAGGTACCACGCGGCGACCAGCGCGACGTGCGCGATGGTCGCCAGCGCGTAACGCCGGACGGTGTCGTTCATGTGATCCTCAGGAACATAGTTGTCTCGTAGGGCAGCGCCGCGAGATCTAGGAGAGCCATTTCTCGAGACCCGCCCGCACGAAGGCATCATCGTTCATTTCGGGATATGCGGCGTAGACCCGGTCGATCTCCGCGGTCTGCCCCGGCGACAGGCCTTCTTTCTGGTCAAGACACCAGATGCCCTCCAGCAGCCCCTGCCGGCGCAGCACCTCGTGGCAGCCGGCGATGCAGCCGGCGAAATCGTGCGCGACGTCGAAGAAGGCGCTGTTGGCGTCGGTGACTTTGGAATCTAGGGCGAGGATCTCCGGCCCTATCTCAGTGGTATTCCGGATCCTTTCGAGGAGCTCCACGGCACGTTTCGTCCATACGCTCCAGTGCCCGAGCAGCCCCCCCTTGATGCGGACCCGCACCTCCTCATTGCCGCGCCGCACGGCCAGCGGCACCAGCAGGTCGAGCACGATGTGATCGTCGTTGCCGGTATAGAGCGTGATGCGCTCCTCGGCGCGCGCCGCAACCAGGCCCTTGGCGACATCGAGCGTGCGGTAGCGGTTAAAAGGCGCGACCTTGATTCCGATCACATTCTCGATCTCACAGAAGCGGCGCCAGAACTCTGCCGGCAGGTGGATGCCGCCCACGGCGGGCTGCAGGTAGAACCCCACCAGCGGGATCGTCGCGGCCACCGCGCTGCAATGCGCGATGAGTTCGTCCAGCGAGGCGCCCTTCATTTCAGCCAGCGACAGCATGCCAGCGTGGTAGCCGACCCCCTGCGCAATGGCGGCTTCCTTCTTCGCCTGGTCGGTCTTTCCCGCCAAACCTCCAACCAGCAGTACCGGGCGCGCAGCCCTGCCGCTGCCCCAGGTTCGCGCCTCGTCGGCCGCAAGCTTGAGCACCGGCTCGTACAGGCCCGCCTCGCGGATCGCGAACTGCGTCGCGTGCACGCCGACCGCAAGCCCCCCCGCGCCGGCGTCCAGGTAGTAGCGGGTCAGGGCGCGCTGCCGGCGCGGGTCGAGCCGCCGGTTCGCGTCCAGCGCCAGCAGATGCGCCGGGATGACGACGCCGCGACGCAGGAGGGCAAGGACGTCGGCGGGAATCTGGGAAGCCTGCATGATGAAGTGACCAGCCGGTCAAATTATAGCCGTTGACACTGCTGCGGCCCCCTTCTACCATCGATTCGACAGAGGAGGATCTCATGCGCAAAACTCTCATTGCTGTGTTTTCGGCAGCAGCCGCTTTCCCCGCCTACGGCCAGCAGAAGCTCGACTTCATCCTCAACTGGGTGCCGGGCGGCGACCATGCCCCGTACTACTACGCCAAGAAGCTCGGCCTGTACGCAAAAGAAGGGATCGACCTCAGGCTCGAGCCGGGCAAGGGCTCGGCCCTCGCGACGCAGAAGGTCGGCGCCGGGGCGAACCCGATCGGCCTGGCCGACATGGGCGGCGTGCTGGTGGCGAAGGGCAAGGGCGCCGACACGGTCGCGGTGTTCAACGTCTACGCCAATTCGCCCCAGGGCCTGTACTGGCTGAAGAGCTCGGGCATCAAGAGCATCAAGGATTTCCCAGGCAAGAAGATCGGCAACCCGGCGGCCGACGGCGCGCGCACCATGTGGCCGGCGCTCGCCAAGGCCAACGGCATCGACCCGAAATCGGTCACTTGGGTGAACATCGATGCCAATGCCAAGCTCTCGGCGCTGAAGTCCAAGGCGATCGACATCACGACCTCGTTCTACAACATCCACCACATCTTCCAGAGGGAACTGGGCGCCGACATGGGCTTCCTTGCCTGGCGCGAGGTCGGCCTCAACCCCTACGGCAACTCGGTTATAGTGAATGCGGAGTTCCTAGCCAAAAACAGGCCCGCGATCGACAAGTTCGTCAAGGTGACCCAGCGCGCATTCGCCGCCTGCGTCAAGGATCCGAAACCCTGCGTACAGGCGCTGGTCGATGCGAACGGCGCATTGAGCTTCGAGAATGAAATGGTGAACTGGCAGTTGGTGGAAGTGCTGATGAGCGACAAGACTTCGCGCGAAGTCGCGCTCGGCATCCACGACGACGCGCGCATGAAGGCCGACTACGAGCTCGTGCGCGACTACGTGGGCATCGACAAACCATTCGATGTGAAGAGCACCTACACCAACGAGTTTCTGGACCGCTCGATCCGGATGTCGAAATGATATCTAGTTCCCCTAGGGCGTGGACTGCCCTAGAAGACGCCGCCAGAGCCGGTTGAGCCAGCGCTTGATCCTCCCGACGCGGTCTCGCGCCGCGCCGGGATCGCCGCGGAATTGCGCCGGAGCGAGTGCCGACGAAACAGCGCCGAAGCGCTTTTGAAGACAGTCAGCGAACTGGGCGGTTCGCTCGGTCGCTCTGCGCTCGAATAAGCGATCGACGATCGCTTTGAGCTGTCCCTCACCTTTCACGTCGAACACACTGAGCAACTCGGTCCCTGATTCGGCTGCCTGCAATGTGACGTCGATCGCCATCGTCAGATGCTCAGCCTTCGCGGTGGCATGAAGCCTATACGGTGGGTCCTCTGAATCGATTTGTGCCCTCAGAGCGACAATCAAGGGTACGACTCCGATTTTTTCCTTCACCGTCAATTCGGCGGTCCTGTCGTCCACCACCTTGATGCGCTCCACTCCGGGAATACATGTGCATAAGGATTGGAAGTCGCGAATGAATCTCCACAATTCCTCTGGCCGGGCATGCACCATGAACCTGGCCTCGCGCCGAGGCATCAGTCCCACCACTTCTTCAGCTTGAAATCCTCCACGATTACGGTGGCAGCGTTGTGCCCAGCTCCGGCATGCACGCCTCCGCCTGGATGACAGTAACCACCGCACATGTAAAGCCCTTCAACAGGCGTCCTGTAGCTGGACCAGCCGGCGAAGGGCCTGAAATAGCCCATCTGGTCGGGCGTCATGTCTCCCACGACATCGACGCCGTTCACGAGGTTGTCGTTCAGCCGCTCCGTATCGGTTGGATCCTGGATCGCCATGCCCAGGATCTTGTCTCTCGTCATGTTCGGAGCGTAGGACCTCCAGAGATCCAGGAGATGCGCGGCATATTCCGCTCTCAGCTTCTTCCATCCTTCCGGGCCCTCAGGCTCTACGCTGTACGGTGCGTATTGCCAAACGACCGCTGTGTGCTTGCCTGCGGGAGCCTGCGAAGGATCGAACAGCGTAGGCAGGGTTATCTGCAGCAGCTCTTTTCGGGGAGGCCTGCCCAGCGCGATTTCCTGGTAGGCGCGAACCTGGTCCTGTACGGTCCCCCCGAACATTTCCTGACTGAACGCCAAGTTCACCGGCGGGTTATGCGCGCCGGCGCGGTACTGCGGCGGCTCTGCAAGGGCCAGGTGCAGGACGAAGAGCGATCGCCCCCGCGAATGGTAGTTCTTCACCCGGGTGGCAAAGGAAGGCGGTAGCAGCTCTTCCCCCACCATCCCGAGGAAGCTCTTCTTCGGTTCGACGTTGGTGACCACCGCCTTCGCGGCTTCGATCCGCCTGCCATCCTTCATTTCTATCCCTGTGGCCTTGTTGCCCCGCAGGAGGATGCGCTTCACCTCCATGTCCGTCTGCACGACGCCTCCATTGGCCTCGACCACGCTTCTCAGTCCGTGCGCCAGCTGTTGCGAGCCTCCAACACAGATGGGCGCCTCGGCTTTGAGAATGCGGAAGAGGCAGATCCATCCTTGTCCGAATTGATCTGGGGCGAACCCCAGCACGGTCATCCTGGCGAGGAAGTGGACTTTCACCTCCTCGCTCTCGAACAGCTCGCCCAGCAGTTGCACCGGCGTGCTCGCCTGCCACTGCAGAAGCGTCCTGCCTTCCTCGGATTTCTCCAATTCGGCGCTCTGCAGCGAGGGCGGCAACGGCGGCGAATACATCAGCGGCAGGTAGGTCGACTCGATGAACTCGGCGTAGTCTTCATACAGCTGCCTGAACGTTCGCGCATCCCGCGCCGAGAACTTGCCCAGTTCAGTGGCCATTTCGCCCGCGTCCCGATACATCACGATGCTCTTGTGGTCGGGGAAGATCGTGCCACGGAGGTGCTCCGGGTAAACGTACTTCACGCCGTGACGTTCGAGCTCCAGGTCGCGGTAGACCGGGCTGAGGGGAATGTGGGTGTGAACGACGGAGCAGAGATTGTGTTTAAAGCCTGGCAGCGTGGCTTCGGCGGTGTGGCACCCGCCGCCCACGCGCGTGCTGCGCTCGAGAACCAGGACTTTAGCGCCTGCTTTCGCAAGATAGGCGGCGCAGGCGAGGCCATTGTGGCCGGCGCAGATGATGATGAAATCGTAGGACATGACCGACACCTCCAGCGAACCGGTGATTTTGCCTGAGAAGTTTCCCGGACAAACCCGCAGACGCGCCGCTAGCCGAGCTCGGGGCCGGCCGGGGAGAACACGAGCGATGCGTCGCCGGGCGCGTGAGCTGCTTCCGGGCCATCGACGTGCACCATGCGCGTGAAGGGGCGCTGGAACGCGAAGCCGAGAGTTTCGAGCCAGGTGCGGAGTTTGCCTTCGCGATCCACCAGATCGATATAGAGCGAGGGCACGACCGCGGAGAGCGCAGCAGTGAGCAGGTCTTGCGCAGACAAGGCGTCCCGCGCCACGAGCGGACCGAGCTGGCGAGCCTCGCGGCCTTCGCGCCCGAGCAGGAACCCCGACAGCCGTCCTTTCCTCTCGCAGACGAGCGCTGCAGCGGGCAGGCGCTGTGCGAGTGTACGCAGCAGGGCCTCACGGCTCGCGCCAAATGCTGCTGCGTCGAGCGCGAGGATTTCGGACCAGTCCAAATCTTGCAGTGTTCGAACGCCCATCGAAGGAAGCAAGGCCTGGCATTTCCGCGCCAATGCATAGCGCCTGAATCCCCAAGTGTCGCGAAAGCCCTCCTGAACGTAAACCTCATGCCCTGCGGGTGTCGCATCCAGAATCGGAGTCTGACCTCGTCTTTTCAGGTCGGCAAGCGCGAGGCGCAGCAGGCGCGTCGCATAGCCCTTGCCGCGATGCTCCGGGAGCACTAGCACCATACTCACCCACGCAAAGCTCCCGTACGGCAGCACGACCGTCGTGGCGGCGAGCGTACCGTCGGCGAGCATGACACCCCAGCCGCGACCGAACCCGAGCATCAGCCGCCAGTCGGCTTCGTTCTGGTTCCAGTGCGCGGCTTTCGATAGCGCCAGGCAGCCTGCGAGGTGCTCCTCCCGCAGCTGCAGTTCAGTACTTCCCATCCCGCGTCTCGAAGTGCGTCGGCTTGCCCAAACTGGACAGGCCGCGCGCGATCCAGTCCGCCTGCCAGTCGATCATCGTGGCAAGCGTAATGCGCGGCGCGCCAAGCAGCCGGTGCGCTGCGCGCGAGTCCACCAGCCAGGCGGTGGGCGCCTCGACTCCGGTCACCAGCGCCTGCTTGCCGAAGCGCTTGCCAAACTCGGCGGCGAGCCAGCGCACGCTCACGACTTCCGGGCCGCTCACGTTGAGCGGCGAAGCGGGCACGGTGCAGTGCGCGAGCAGCCGCAGCGCCCGCTCGTTCGCGTCGCCCTGCCAGATGACGTTGACATGACCCATGGTCACGTCCACCGGAGCGCCAGTGAAGACTTTCGCCGCCACGTCATGCAGCACGCCATAGCGCATGTCGATGGCGTACTCCAGCCGCAGCAGGCGGCCCGCCGTGCCGTACCGGCGCGAGCCGTAGTCAAAGGCACGCTCACGGCCAACGCAGGAATTGGCGTAGTCGCCTGCGGGCGGCACCACCGACGTCATCTCGTCCGCGCCGCGCCCGTTTACATCGGCATAGGGATACACGCAGGCAGTGGAAAAAGCGACGATGCGCGACTCGCGGAACGCCTCCGCCGCCATGAAAGGCACCGCGACGTTCATCGCCCAAGTCATTGAGGCGTCGCCCGAGGCGCCGAACTTGTGCCCAGCCATGAAGACAACGTTCTCTGATCGCGGCAGCCGCTCCAGCGCAGCGCGCTCGAGCAGGTCGCAGGCAACGCACTCGATACCCTGCGCCTCGAGCTTCTCGCGCAGGCCCCGCTCCGAGAACCGCGCCACGCCGATCACGCGCCGCTCCGGCGCGGCGCGCTTCGCCATGCGCGCAAGCGTCGGGCCCATCTTGCCCCCCACGCCAAGCACGAGGATGTCGCCGGGCGCCAGCGCCAGATCCGCGGCGAGATCGGGCGACGGGCGCGTCATGAATTCCTCCAGCGCGGCGATATCCTGGAAGCCGGCGTGTGCGATGTTATGCATCTGGTGAATTATAATCGGCACAATGAAACCGCCTCGAATAAA
Source organism: Gammaproteobacteria bacterium (assembly GCA_041496705.1). Taxonomy (GTDB): domain Bacteria; phylum Pseudomonadota; class Gammaproteobacteria; order Burkholderiales; family SG8-39; genus VBDM01. Next base: position 9,667 of record JBGQFD010000097.1, read on the forward strand.
AACCACGGTCGTCGGCTCGTATCCACTACCCGATTGGCTCGCCGCGGCTCTCTCGGAGCAGGCGCTCGAAGACGCAACGCGCGTCGTTCTGCACACCCAGGAGCAGGCCGGCATCGACCTGGTCTGCGACGGTGAGCTTTACCGCTTCGACCTCAACCACCCTGAAACCAATGGCATGATCGAGTACTTCACGCGACCAATGCAGGGCATCCGCAGCGAAATCGGTTTCTCCGAATGGCTAGCGTACTCGAAAGGCGCGGGCATGCGCTTCCGCACCCGCCCGCCGGGCGTGGTCGAGGGGCCTGTCTCCGCCGGCACCTTGAATCTCTCGCTCGCCTGCGCGCGCGCAAAGCGCCTTGCCTCGAAGCCGCTCAAGTTCACGCTCACCGGCCCGCACATGCTGGCGAAAACGCTGCACGACCTGCACTACCGCAGCCCCGAGAAGCTCGCGCACGCGATCGCGGACGTGTTGGCGGCGCAGGTCAAGCATCTGGATGCGGACGTGATCCAGGTTGACGAGGCGAACCTGCCAGGCCACCCCGGCGAATGGAAGTGGGCCGCGGAAACGATCAACAAGGTGCTGAAAGCGGTGCCGAAAAAGTCGCAAGCGGCCGTGCATCTGTGCTTCGGCAACTACGGCGGGCAGAGCATCCAAAAAGGCGGCTGGGACAGGCTGCTCGACTACCTGAACGCGCTGCGCGTCGATCACATCGTGATGGAAGTCGCCCACCGACCTCCCGAGGAACTGGAGGTGTTCAAGGGGTTGGGGCGCGAGATCGGCTTTGGCCTGGGCGTGGTCGACATCAAGCGTACCGAGATCGAGACCCCGGAGGCGATCGCGCGCGCCATCGAGCGCGCGGAAAAGGTCCTCGGCCGCGGGCGGGTCAAGTACATCCACCCCGATTGCGGCTTCTGGATGCTGAAGAGGAATATCGCGGACGGCAAGATCCGCGCCCTAGTGAAGGGGCGCGACCTGTACGAAGGCAGAAGCTAGCGAAGTGCTCTGGCGGAACAGCGAACCTGTTGGGGATCTGGAACATCGCCAAGCAACGGCTAGGAAAATGGCATTCCAGGCGATAGGGGACAAGTGGGCATGATCCCACTTGGGTGCGGGAGAAAGTGATCGATTCGGCGCATATACTGATCAGCAAGGCACTAAGGCCCGCATCTTTCCTGTTCAAACGGGCCGGCGGCAATAACGACGACGCGAGGAGGAGACCATGGCACTGAATTCATGCAGCGACCCGGTATGCAGCCACCTGGGCTGCGAAATTCCGCAAACGCGCAACGCAACCGACCTGGGCCGGCGCGATTTCCTCCGCGATACGGTTGCGGCGAGCGCCGGTCTGTTCGGCCTGTCGGTGATGGGCGGCTGTGCATCGCTGATGCAATCGGGCGGCCCCGCCGACACGCTGCTCGTCAACGGACGCATCGCGACGCTGGATCGCCGCAAGACCGTGGCCAGCGCCCTTGCGATCCGCGGCGACACTATCGCCGGCGTCGGCTCGGAAGCGGACCTCGCGCACTTCAAGGGACCGAACACGAGCGTCATCGACCTTGGCGGGCGCACGGTCATTCCCGGCCTCAACGATGCGCACACCCATTTCATACGCGGCGGTCTCACTTACTCGAACGAAGTGCGCTGGGACGGCGTGCCTTCCCTCGCCGAAGGGCTGCGGCGGGTTCGGGTGCAGGCGCAGCGCACGCCCTCGCCGCACTGGGTGCAGGTGATCGGCGGCTGGACTTGGGCGCAGTTCGCGGAAAAACGCATGCCGACGCTGGAGGAGATCAACGCCGCCACCGGCGACGTGCCGTGCATGATCATGCACTTGTACGACCGCGCCTGGGTCAACCGCGCCGGAATCCGCGTGCTGGGCTGGACCAAGGACACACCCAACATGTTCGGCGGCGCGATAGAAAGGGACGCCTCGGGCAATGCCACCGGCCTCGTCACCTCGACCACCAGCCTGGCGAGCCTGATTTCGGTGTGGCTGCGCATCCCGCGCCTTTCGCCGGAAGACCAGATACTCTCGACGCGCCATTTCATGCGCGAGAACAACCGGCTGGGAATGACCAGCGTCGTCGATGCCGGCGGCGGCGGCCAGAACTATCCGGACAACTACGCCGCCATCGCCAAGCTTGCGGCGGACGACCAGATGACGCTGCGCATCGGCTATACGCTTTTTGCGCAGAACCCGGGCAAGGAGCTCGACAACTACACCAACTGGGCGAAGCTGGTGAAGGTCGGCCAGGGCAACGATTACTACCGCATGATCGGCGCGGGAGAGTACATCCTGTTTGCCGCGGGCGACGTGGCCAACTTTGCCAAGGACTACCCCGTGCCAGGGCCCGTCATGGAAACCAACCTGGAAGCGGTAGTGAAGTTCATCACCTCGCAGGGCTGGCCGTTCCGCCAGCACACCAGCTTCGATGCTTCGGCCAAGCGGATTCTCGACGTGCTGGAAAAGGTCAACCGCGAGGTGCCGCTCAACAAATTGCGCTGGGGGCTGGATCATTGCGAAACGCTGCGGCCCAAAACGCTTGAGCGCGTGGCGGCGCTCGGGGGCAGCATCAATATCCAGAACCGGCTCTCGACCGACGGCGAGGCGTTCGTCGCCAAGTACGGCGTGCAGGCAGCGGCCGACGCGCCGCCGGTCGCGCGCGTGCGCGAGATGGGCATCCCGCTTGCCTGCGGCACCGACGGCAACCGCGCGACCAGCTACAACCCGTGGATCGGCGTGCACTGGCTGATTACCGGCAAGACGCTGGGCGGGGCCAAGCTGCAGTCGGATCGCAACCTGCTCGACCGCACCGAGGCGCTGCGCCTGTATACATCGGGCGGCGCCTGGGTATCGTCGGAGGAAGAGAAAAAAGGCACGCTGGAAACCGGCAAGCTAGCCGACCTCGCGGTACTGTCGGCCGATTACTTCAGCATCTCCGAGGATGCGATCAAGGACCTTGAGGCGGTGATGACGGTGGTGGGCGGCAAGGTGGTGTACGGCGCCGGGCCCTTTGCGCGCCTCGCCCCGCCGGCACCGCCGATCAATCAGGACTGGCTGCCGCTGCGCGAGTTCGGCGGCTATTACAAGCGTGCCGGCGTCGAGCCGCCGCGGGCCGTCGCCGCGGGGCACGCGCACCCGATGATCATCGGCGATGCCGGCGCCTGGAGCATGGACTGCCCCTGCGCGTTCTGAAACCGGAGCGGCGCTAGGCGCGCTGCAGTTTTGTCACGCCTGACCCGGCGATCACTTCCGGCACCGCGGACTGGAACTGCGAGGCCATGATGTGCGCGCCGGCGATGCCGGGGGTCTGCGCGAGTTGCTGCAGGATTTCGACGCAAATCCTCTTTCCCTCGATCTTCGGATCGGCCGCCTTTTCGAGGCGTTCGACGATTTCGTCGGGAATCACGGTGCCATGGAGCTTCTCCCGCATTCAGCGCGCCGAGCGCGCGGCATCGAATGCCGGACCGGGCTCGATGGCGATGATTTGTTTGCTGTCGGAGAAGGTCAGCTTGATTTGGCTAAGCCGCGGTCGTCTGGAACGATAGGAATAAGTACCAGACACTTAGAGAGCTTGACTGGCGGAGAGGGTGGGATTCGAACCCACGATACGCTTGCGCGTATTCCGGTTTTCGAGACCGGTACGTTCAACCGCTCCGCCACCTCTCCGAAGCGCGCATTCTACCAGCGCCGGAGTTCAGCGAACGGGCTGGATGGCCTTGATCCCGCCCATGTAGGGCTGCAGAGCGGCGGGAACGTCCACGCCGCCGTCGGCGCGCTGGTAGTTCTCCATGACCGC
>JBGQFD010000098.1:0-13407 GCA_041496705.1 Gammaproteobacteria bacterium
ATCGACCGGCTGCGCGGCATCACCAAGATGAAGATCGTCATCAAGGGCATCCTCACCGCCGAGGACGCGGCGCTGTGCGTGAAATACGGCGTCGACGGCCTCATCGTCTCCAACCACGGCGGACGCGGCGAGGACAGCGGCCGCGCCACCATCGACGTCCTCCCGGAAGTCGTCGACGCGGTGAAAGGCAGGACCACGGTGCTCATCGACGGCGGCTTTCGCCGCGGCACCGATATCGCCAAGGCGATGGCGATGGGCGCGAATGGTGTCGCGGTCGGTCGGCCTTACCTGTGGGGCCTCGGCGCCTTCGGCCAGCCCGGCGTGGAAAAGGTCCTCGAAATCCTGCGCACCGAATTCCGCGTCGCGATGATGCAGTGCGGAGTGCGCGCCGTGAAGGAGTTCACGCCGGCGTTCGTGCGCAGGGTCTAAAGGCGATCCGGGCTGCGTCTGCGGCGCGCGCATTCGGAGATCATCCGTGGCGATTTTTCTCGACGAAGCGCAGGTGACCGAACTCCTGGACATGGAGTCGTGCATCCGTGTCCTGGAAGAAGCTTTCACCGACAAGGCCGAAGGCGAGGCGTCGGTTCTGCCGCGGCGGCGCCTGCCGTTCCGGGGCGCGCGCTTCATGATCATGGCCTCGACGATGTCGCGCAAGGGCTGGTACGGATTCAAGGTCTACGGCGTGGGCCACGGGCACGAGATGGTCCTGTACAAGGCCGGCGAAGGCATCGTCGCCGTGCTCTCGGCGAGGCGCATCGGCCAGGTGCGCACCGGCGCCGCCTCGGGACTCGCGACGAAGTGCATGGCGCGGGCCGATGCCTGCCGTCTGGGCTGCATCGGCACCGGCCGCCAGGCCGAGACGCAGATCCTTGCTTGTGCGCAGGTGCGAAAGCTCGAATCGATCCACGTCTACGGACGCGACGCGCAAAAGCGCAAGGCCTTCGCCGAGAAGATGAGTGCGCTGCTCCAGCGTGAAGTGCGGCCGGTCGAGTCGAGCGCGGATGCGGTGAAGGGGCGGGACATCGTCGTCACCATGACCAACGCTTCGCAGCCGGTCTTCGACGGCAAGCTGCTCGAGCCCGGTACGCACGTCAACGCGGCGGGCAGCAACACGCGCCTTAACCGCGAACTCGACGAGATTGCCGTGACGCGCGCCGGAACGATCGCGACCGACGACCTCGAAGGCGCGAAGCTCGAGTGCGGCGACCTCGTCTGGCCGGTCGAGCGCGGACTCATGGCCTGGGAGAAGGTTCAGGAGCTCGCGCCCATCGTCGCGGGCCGCATGGCCGGGCGCCGGTCCGAGGAAGAGATCACGCTGTTCGAATCGCAGGGGATCGCGCTGGAGGATGTCGCCGCCGCGAGCCTCGTCTACGAGCGTGCGATCGAGCGGGGGATGGGGACCAGGCTGCCGTTCTGAATGTTCCGGAAAAGGAGGAAGTCCTTTGAAGAAAATCGTTTCGATCGCGGTGTTCCTCGCGGCGGCAATTTCCGCCGCGGAATTTGCGCAGGCGCAAGGCGATTCCTACCCGAACAAACCCGTGCGCGTGATCCTTCCTTTCCCGCCAGGGGGCAGCGTGGATACCGTCGCGCGCCTGGTCTCGCCCCGCTTGTCGGAGAGCCTGGGCCAGCAGTTCGTCATCGAGAACCGCAGCGGAGCCTCGGGCAACATCGGCGCCGAATACGTTGCGCGCGCCGCGCCCGACGGCTACACCCTGATGGTGAATACCATTCCGCTGGTGGCCAATTCCTTCATGTATGCCAAGATGCCGTTCGATCCGCTGACCGATTTCGTGCCGATTTCGCTGCTTTGCTCTTCGCCTTCGCTGCTGGTCGTCCACCCGTCGCTGCCGGTGCGCTCGGTGCGCGAGCTGCTGGACCTTGCGCGCTCCAAGCCCGGCGTGCTGAACTTCTCCACCGCCGGACCCGGCACCAATCCGCATATCGCCGGGGAGCTGTTCAACTATCTGGGCAAGGTCAAAATCGTCGCGATCCACTACAAGGGCGGCGGTCCGGCCCTGGTGTCGACCATCGCCGGCGATACCGAGATCGTCGTGTCGGGCGTCTCCGAGGCCGCGCCGTTCGCGGCTGCCGGAAAGTTGCGCGCGCTCGGCATCACCAGCGCTGCGCGCTCGCCTGCGTTTCCCGACATTCCGACCATCGCGGAATCCGGTTTGCCCGGCTACGAATTCGTGACCTGGCACGGCCTGCTCGCGCCCAAGGGAACGCCTAGGGCGATCGTGGACCTGCTCAACGACAGGGTGAAAAAGACGATAGCGATGCCCGAGCAGGTCAAGCGCTTCCGGCAAATCGGTCAGGACGTCATCGCCAGCACGCCTGAGGAATTTGCGGCCCATCTGAAGAATGAATCCGCCAAATGGGGCAGGGTGATCAAGGAGCAGGGCATGCGCGCCGAATAGGCGAACCGATGCCGCCGAGGACCTTCCCGCCGGACATGATCGCGGCCGGCGGCAATTTAGTTGCGAGATGGGTATTCCGTCGCTTGACCGGGCTCGCCCGGCGAGCGCATGATTTACCGCAACCTCCCAACGCCCGGAGACCGAAGAACCGCGCATGCAGTTGCTGGATCGCATCGAGCAGCAGATCAGCGCGACGCGCCTGCCGCTCTTCGCCATCACCGTCGCCGCGGTCCCCTGTCCGGACACGCCCGTCATTCTTACCCTGCACTGGCACGGATTCCTGCGCCAGAAACTCGCCGAGGTCGAAGAGGCGCAGCCGGTGTCGTTCAGATCGGTGCCGAGCTCCGCGCTGCAGTTGAACGAACCCTGGGACGATCTCCTCGCGATCGACCTCGCCGCGCTGGAGGCGGCGTGGGAACTCGGCGCGTGGGACGTGGCGCGTGCCGAGCGGCCGTCGTGCGCCCGTGCCGGCGCGGATTCCGCGGAGGCGCTCGCCTGCCTGCAGGCCTTCGGCGCGTTTCCCTACGGCGCGGTCGCCGAGCAGCTGGTCGTCGCCGACGCGCCGGATGCCGAAGAGTTGATCGGCGTCGCCGCGCGCCGCGGCTATCTCATGTGGATGTTCCGTCCGGTGCACGGCGGCATCTGGCACGAAGTCGCCGATGACGCCACGCTCAAGGCCGACGGCAAGCGCGAGCCGCCTTGTCCGGTAGAGCCGGTGCTTCCGCGCAACGACCGGGCGCGGCGCACGGTCTATCGCTTCGGCGTGCCTGGGTCGCTGGTGCAGTAATGCGTCGCGGTCCCGCGCGCTCCATCGCCGTCGCCTGGCTTCTCGCCGCAGTCGCGCTGTGTCCCGGGTACGGCGCCGCGCAGGGCTATCCCGCCAGGCCCGTGAAGATCATAGTCCCCGCCCAGCCCGGCGGCGGACTGGACCTGATCGGCCGCACCGTCGCCGGAGAACTCGGCCGCTCGATGCTGCAGTCGTTCGTCGTCGAGAACCTCGCCGGGGCCGGCGGCAGCATCGCCTCGCTCGCCGCGGCGCGCGCCGCACCCGACGGCTACACGCTGATGGTGGGCTACGTCGGCACGCACGGCACCAATCCCGCCGTGCGCAAGCTCGCGTACGACGCCGTCAGGGACTTCACCGCGATCGCGATGGTCGGCGGCACGCCCAATGTCCTCGTCGTCACTCCTTCGGTCCCGGTCGCGGATCTGAGCGCCTTCATCGATTATGCGAAGAAGAATGCCGCGAAGCTGAACTACGGCACCGGCGGGATCGGCTTGCTCAACCACCTCGCGCTGGAGCAGTTCAGGGCCGCCGCGGGCTTCGAGGCGGTATACGGGCATTACCGCGGCATCGGTCCGGCGATTGCCGACATGCTCGGGGGGCAGATCCAGGTGCTGATGCCGGGGCTCGCCGCGGCGCTGCCGCACATCCGCGCGAAGAAGTTGAAGCCCATCGCGCTGACCGGCCTCAAGCGCCATCCGCTGGTCGCCGACGTACCCACCTTCGAGGAATCGGGGTTCAAGGGCTTCGACGGCGTGCAGTGGTACGGGATCGTCGGCCCGGCGAAGCTGCCCGCGGAGATCACGAAGAGGCTCAACGCCGAGATCAACCAGGCGCTCGCCTCGCCGGCGCTGCGCGAGCGCCTATCGGGCGAAGCGATCGAGCCGATGCCGATGACGCCCGATCAGTTCGGAAGCTTCATCCGCGCGGACATCGCGCGCTGGAGCGCGCTCGCCCGCGAGCGCAACATATCTCTGGACGACTAGCCGCTCCGGGCTTGTTGCGCCGTCGTCATCACCACCGGCGCATGGTCGCTGGTTCCGAATTCGGCGAGGACCACGCAGCTTTCGGCGCGCGCGGCGATTGCCGGCGAAGCGAGTATGTAATCGATGCGCCAGCCGATGTTGCGCGCTCGCAGGTCGCGCCACGGCGCCCACCAGGTGAAGAGGTTGGGATTCTCCGGATCGAGGGCGCGGCCGACGTCCACCAGCCGGTCGCCGAGCAGCTTGTCGAAAAGTTCGCGCTCTTCCTCGCGCTGGCCGATGACTCCGGGTTTCCTCTCCTTCGGATGCACGTCGATGTCGCCGCGCGTGACGTTCATGTCGCCGCAGAGGACGAGTTCGCGGCCTTCGCGGTGCAGTTGTTTCGCCCAGGCCGCGAGCTTCACCAGGAAACCGAGCTTGGATTCGTAGTCCTTGCCGCCGTTGGGTACGTATACGGATGCCAGCACCAGCTTGCCGAGCTCGGCCTGCACGATACGCGACTCCATGTCGAAGTCCGGATGCCCGAACGCGGGCGCGGCGTCGAACGCGCCCTTCCTGATGTGCAGCGACACGCCGGAGTAGGCACGCAGCCCGTGCCAGTACGAGTCGTAGTCCTCGAGCTTCACCTGCTCGGGAATCTGCACCGGCTCCGCCTTGAGTTCCTGCAGGCAGACGACGTCCGGGCGGTCGCGCTCCATCCATTCTCGGAACTGCGCCTGGCGCGCGCGTATGCCGTTGACGTTCCAGGTGGCGAATTTCATTTCAGTCGAGCTTCGCCCCGCTCTCCTTGACGAGCTTCGCCCATTTGGCGAGGTCGGCGAGCATGAAAAGACGAAACTCCTCCGGCGTGCTGCCCGCCGGCTCCGAGCCGTCGGCGACGATGCGCTCGCGCACGTCGGGACGGTTGAGGACGTTGACGAACTCGTCGTGCAGCCGCGCGAGGATGGCCTTCGGCAGCCCGGCGGGTCCGATCACGCCGTACCAGCCGACGACTTCGAAGCCCGGCAGCACTTCCGCGACGGCGGGCAGATCGGGCAGGGCGGCGAGGCGCTTGGGCGCGGTGACCGCGAGCCCGCGCAGCTTCCCGGCGCGCACCTGGACTTGCGCCGCCTGGATGCCGGCGAAGTTGAAGTGGTATTGCCCGGCGAGCAGGTCCATCAGCGCCGGCCCCGAACCCTTGTACGGGATGTGCTCGGCCTTGACGCCGGTCATCATCTTGTAGAGTTCGCCCGCGAGATGCCCGCCGGTGCCGATGCCGGCGGAACCGAAGTTGAGCTGCCCCTTGAAGCTCTTCGTCCAGTCGACGAACTCCTTGAGATTCGTCACCGGCGTCGCCGGATTCACCACGAGTAACAGGCCGGCGGTGGTGAGCTGCGTGATCGGCGTGAAACTGTTCACCGGGTGATACGGCAACTTCGGATTCAGCGCCGCGTTCACCGTGTGCTGGTGATAGGCGAGAAGCAGCGTGTAACCGTCGGGCAGCGCGTTCGCCGTCAGCTCCCCGGCGATCACGCCGGAGGCGCTCGCGCGGTTGTCCACCACCACCGGCTGCTTGAACGCTTCGGTGAGATGCGCAGCGAAGGTGCGTGCGAGGATGTCGGAAGTGCCGCCCTGCGCTGCTGCCGTGATGAAGCGGATCGGGCGGGCGGGGTAGTCCTGCGCCGGAGCCGGAACGGCGAGGGCGAGGCACAAGGCAAGCACGGGGGCGCAAAGGACGCGCGAGAGTGCAAGGCGGGAATTCATGGCGCTTCTCCTCGTTTGGCTGCCGGGCTAGGTCTTGAGCCGGTAGCCTGTCCTGAAAATCCACGCGACGATCGCCACCGACGCCGCGAGAAAGGCGAGCGTCATCGCGAGGCTCACGCCGACGCCGACGTCGGCGAGGCCGTAGAAGCTCCAGCGGAAGCCGCTCACCAGATAGACCACGGGATTGAACAGCGACACCGTCTGCCAGAAGGGCGGCAGCATGTCGATCGAATAGAAGCTGCCGCCAAGGAACGTCAAAGGCGTGACGATCAGAAGTGGGATGAGCTGCAGCTTCTCGAAGCCGTCGGCCCAGATGCCGATGATGAAGCCGAAGAGGCTGAAGGTCACCGAGGTCAGCACCAGGAACACGATCATCCATACCGGGTGCTCGATCCGCAGCGGCACCAGCGTCGCCGCGGTGGCGAGGATGACGAGGCCGAGAATGACGGACTTCGTCGCCGCCGCCCCGACGTAGCTCACCACGATCTCGAAGTACGAAACCGGCGCCGAGAGGAGCTCGTAGATCGTCCCGGTGAATTTCGGGAAGTAGATGCCGAAGGAGGCATTGGAGATGCTCTGCGTGAGGAGCGACAACATGATGAGCCCCGGCACGATGAAGGCGCCGTAGCTCACGCCCTCCACCTCAGGGATGCGGGCGCCGATCGCAGCGCCGAAGACGACGAAGTACAGCGCCGTCGAGACCACCGGGGCGATGATGCTCTGCATCAGCGTCCTCCTCGTGCGCGCCATCTCGAAGCGGTAGATCGCGCGGATCGCGTAAATGTTGATCGCGTTCACGACTTGTCCTGCACCAGAGTGACGAAAATGTCCTCGAGCGAGCTCTGCGTCGTCTGCAGGTCCTTGAAGCGGATGCCCTCTCCGGCCAGGCCCGAGAGCAGCGCCGCGATCGCGGCACGGTCGCCGCGCTCGTCGTAGGTGTAGACCAGTTCACTGCCGTTCGCGGAGAGCTCGAGGCCGTAGGCGGAGAGCGCCGGCGGCACTTGCGCGAGCACCTCCTCCAGGTGCAGCGTCAGTTGCTTCCTGCCGAGCTTGCGCATCAGCTCGGTCTTGTCCTCGACCAGGATGATCTCGCCCTTGTGGATCACGCCGATCCGGTCGGCCATCTCCTCGGCCTCGTCGATGTAGTGGGTGGTGAGGAGGATGGTGACGCCGGCGGCCTGCAGCGATCGCACCAGCTTCCACATCTCCTGCCGCAGCTCGACATCCACTCCCGCCGTCGGTTCGTCGAGAAACAGGATCCTCGGCTCGTGTGATAAAGCCTTGGCGATGAGCAGGCGCCGCTTCATGCCGCCCGAAAGCGTCATGACCTTGTTGTCCTTCTTGTTCCACAACGACAGGTCCTTGAGCACTCGCTCGATGTGCGCGGGGTTCGCGGGCCTGCCGAACAGGCCGCGGCTGAAGGACACGGTGTTCCACACCGTCTCGAAGGCGTCGGTCGTCAGTTCCTGCGGCACCAGACCGATGAGAGAACGCGCGGCGCGGTAGTCGGCGGCGATGTCGTGGCCGTCGACGCGTATCGTCCCTTCAGTCGGGTTGACGATGCCGCAGATGATGCCGATCAGCGTTGTCTTCCCGGCGCCGTTGGGGCCGAGCAGCGCGAAGATCTCGCCGCGGCGGATTTCGAGGTCGACGCTCTTGAGAGCGCGGAAACCGGAGGCGTAGGTCTTGGAGACATGCGTGACGGAGATGACGGCCTGCGGTCCGCTCACGCACCCTCTCCGTTGGGCCGGCGCTTGTGGAATCGCCTGAATTTCCTCGCGTTGGGGCCGCCCCCGGGCCTTTGCTGGCCTTGCGGGCCGGGGACGTTCTGGTTCTGCCGGGCACCCGGCTGCGGCGCGCCCTGCCGGTTGCCCGAAGCGAGCTCGATCTCCAGTTCGTTCAGCTCGTCCCACTGCGCGTCGGTGCGCTGGCCCTCGGGGATCGCGAGCAGCGCCTGCAGGCGCTGGCGCGGGGACATCGGTTGCGGTGAACTCGGTGAACTCGGTGAATTCGGTGAATTCATTGGAGCCTTATCTCATCGCCGTTCTCGCGCAGCGCTCGCGCCTTCGTTCTCGCACGGCGCTCGCGCCTTTTCTCTCGCGGCACTCGCGCCTTGGCCGGCGCTGGCTACGCCAGCGCCTTCACCTGCCCCTTGGGTTTCCTGCCGGGACTCGCCGGGGGAATGTAGCCCGCGATGCGGCAAAGCCAGCCCTCGCTCTTCTTGCCCTCGTTGTACCGGATCGACTGGCACATGATGATTTCACCCCGGGCCGACAGCGCCGACACGTGCAGCCGCACTTTTTCGAGCGGCAGCCCGATGTCTGCCGCGATCTCCGCGTCGAGCCGCTCGCCGCGGCCTTTCAGGTAGTCCAGGATTTGCTGCAAGTCGTTCTCCTCAAAGCGCTGCTCGGGGCGGCGAAACGCCTGCCGCGAAGCGGAGCGACATTTTACGGCAAAGCGGGGGTGTCTCGCGAGGTTTTTCGCCCGGGTCCGCAGGCAAGGCCTTGATCGGCCGGCGATCCCGCGTTCTCCCGCGGGCCGGGTCCGCGCCCGGCGAAAGCCGGGCTTTCCCCCTCGAACCCGGGCGGCGACCCCGGGGAGCCAGGCCGGTTTTCGGCGGCTAGGCCGGTTTCGGAGCGCCGGTCCCGGCCGGATGCTGTTTCTGGTTCCTCAGCTTCTTCGCCAGCTTGGCCGCGCTCGCGAAGACTTTCTCGGCTCGCTGCCGCTTGCGTCTTTTCTGTACCAACTTCGAGTGATTGGTCAAAGGGATTCCCTGGTTGCCTGATGGAAGGGCGCAAGTGTGACGGGTTTTCGCGCGGCTGGCGAATCGCGTGCGCCGGGCCGGACGGGAACTCAAGGAGTACGATGTCTTCCACGGACGTTCGCCGAGGGATTTCTTCCGGCGCGCCGGCTCGCAAGGGAGGGAGTAACGCCATGAACCCGACGCGTCTTGTCGCCTGCTGCGCCTTGTCCTTCGCTCTCCTCGCGCCGCCCGCGCCGGCGCAGGACGCGCCCGCGCGCGTGACCATCCTCTACGATGCTTTCGGCAAGCCCTCGGCGCTCAAGCGCGGCTGGGGCTATTCCGCGCTCGTCGAGTACGGCGGCAAGCGCATTCTCTTCGACACCGGCGGCAACCTCGAGGACTTCGCCTTCAACGCCGGCGCACTCGGCGTCGATCTCGCGCGGCTCGATTTCGTCGTCCTCACGCATCGTCACGGCGACCACACGAGCGGCCTGCACCACGTCCTGAAGGTGAATCCCTCGGTGAGGATCTACACGCCGGCCGAGGCCGCGAATTTCGACACGCCGGCCCCGCCCGCGCTCGCCAACCTGATCAAGCGCCGCGTCGAGTCGGCACCCGAGGACATGCACTACTTCGGCGGGAAATATCCGGAGCGTTTCGCATCCGGCTCGCCCTGGCCGGGCGCGAAGTTCACGCAGATCCGCGCGCCCACCGAGGTGCTGCCCGGCTTTTTCCTGTTCACGACGAATTCCGAAGTTCCGGGCACCCGGGAGATGAACGAGATCTCGATGGCGGTCAAGACGCCGCAGGGCCTGGTGCTGATGGTGGGCTGCTCGCATCCGGGCATCGAGAAGATCGTCGAAGCGGCGTCGAAGATCGATTCGCGCATCTACTCGGTATTCGGCGGTTTTCACCTCGTCGACATCCAGGACTCCGAGGTGAGCAGCATGGTGTCCCGCATGCAGGACAAGTGGAAGCTCGAGCGCGTCGCCGCCGGCCACTGCACGGGCGAATTCGCGTTTTCCGAATTCAACCGCATTTTCGGCCAGAAGCTCGATCACGCCGGAGTGGGAAGCGTGATCGCGCTGCCGAGATGAGCGAACGCTCGATCGCGAGGAGGAAAACATGATCTCGTCATCCCGCCGAAATTTTCTTTCCGGCACCGCGGCACTGGCGGCGACGGCGCTCGCCCCCTTTCGCGCGGCGCACGGGCAAGGCCTGGCGAAACACAAGACCCGGCTCGTCCTGCTCGGCACCGGCGGCGGCCCGCGCATCACCGCCAAGGGCCGCGCCAAGCCCGCGACCTTGGTCGTCGTCAACGATGTTCCCTGCGTCGTCGATTGCGGCGAGGGCGTCGCGCTGCAGCTCGTGCGCGCCGGCGTCGCGCTCGACAAGCTGCGCTACATCTTCATCACGCACCACCACTCCGACCACAACCTCGATTACGGCAACCTGATCTACGACGGCTGGGTCGCGGGATTGAGGACGCCTGTGGACGCCTACGGCCCGCCGCCGATCAAGGCGATCACCGAGGCGTACTGGGAGTTGAACCGCTTCGACATCGAGACGCGCATCGCCGACGAGGGCCGGATCGACCTGCGCAAGCTCGTCGCCGCGCACGAGTTCGCCGAGTCCGGCCCGGTGATGCAGAACGCGGACGTCAAGGTGAGCGCGATGCGGGTGCGCCATCCGCCGATCACGCAGTCCTACGCCTACCGCTTCGACTGCGCCGACCGCTCGATCGTGATCTCGGGCGACACGACGTATTCGCCGGAGCTCATCGCGCTCGCCAAAGGCGCCGACGTGCTCGTCTCCGAGGCGATGCACCTCGCGGGTCTCGAGCGGCTCCTGAAAATCGTCCCGAACGCGGCGACCTTGCGCGAGCACCTGCTCGCGAGCCATATCGTCACCGAGGACCTGGGGAAGCTCGCGGCCGAGGCGGGCGTGAAGACGCTCGTGCTCTCGCATCTGGTGCCCGGCGACGACCCCTCGATCAGCGACGCGATGTGGACCGAGGGCGTGCGCAGGCATTACGGCGGCACGCTGATCGTCGGGCGCGACCTGATGGAGATCTGAGCGCGGCGCCCGACTCCTGCCGTCAAGCTCCACGACTCCGGGGAACTCCGCTGCCGACCAAACTCGATCTGCAAGGTCTCGCCGCCGCAACCGCCGACTCGAAGGCTGCCGCCAGCTCGAGTTCCAAAGGACCGGCCGACCTTGCCACGCTGGAGGCGATCAAGACCGCGCTTGCTCCGGTTCGCCACACGCTTCCGCCGGTCTACCGCGACAAGTTTTACGATCCGCTGCTGGCGTCGCTCAACCGGCTGACACCCGGGGATTTCCAGTCGCTGAAGAAGCACCCCGACAACACGCCGTTCTGGGATGTCCTCCAGGCGGTGCTGCAGAACGCCTCGGGATACGAATCGAAGGCCACCGATGCGTTCCAGGAAGTCGTCAGCGACTTGTTCGACGGCTTCCTCAGCGCGGAAGATCGCGTTGGCGTCAAGCCGCCGGACTCCGAAGTCATCCCGCCGCTGGTGAAGTGGGGCAATCCGGATGCCGGACCGTACACCTGGCCCGTCGACTCGATGGGCAGCCTGAAGATCGAGATGTCGGTCGTCAGTCTTCCCCCTGCCCACGCGCACGGCGGACTGCTGGGCTGGGCCACGCTCGGCCACGAGACCGGCGGCCACGACATCCTGGGCGCGGACAAAGGCCTGCTCAGGGAACTGACCGAGGTCACGCACGCGGCGCTGCTCCGCGGCGGGCAGCCGGAGTGGATGGCCGCCTACTGGTCGGAGCGCATCGACGAAACCGGCGCCGACGTGCTCGGGCTCATCAACATGGGCCCCGCCGCGGGCATCGGGATGATCGGCTACTTCCGCGGCCTGATGGGCGCCTGGACGGGGGTCGCCAAGCTGCGCTCCGACGGTCCTGCGGAGGACCCGCACCCCGGCGACGTCGTGCGCGCCTACCTCGCCGCGGCCAGCGTTCGCCGGCTGAGTTTTGCGCAGCGCAGCCGCTGGGCCGCAGCCATCGAGGCCCAGGCCGACAAGGACGCCGGCAGCATTCGCCTGGCGGGCCACGCCGTGACCGCGGCGAAGGCCAAGCAGGCTGCCGCCATCGTCGCAAAGGCGATCGCCGACACGCCCCTGCTTGCCCTGGAAAAGCGCTCCTTGCGCAGCATCCAGGACTGGCACGACGCGGACGAGGCGATCGCCACGGCGCTCCGGCCGGTGCTGGCGGGCGGCGGCACGGCGGTCCCGGCGAACCACGGCAGCGTTTACGCCACCCATGTCGTGGCCGCCGCCGTGATCGCCGCCGTGCTCGGCGAGGCGACTCCGGCGGCGCTCTTCGCTCCCATGGTCGGCATGCTGAAAGCAATGCACGACGACAACCCGTCGTGGGGCCCGCTGTTCGTCGGGCATCGCGGCGATGGCGGCCGTCACCTGGTCGCCGTGCGTCCGCGCGAGGGCACGGCCGAATGACACGGAGGGAGTTCGCGATGCGCGTTTGCGCCCGCTGGTCAGTCTTCGGGCTGCTGGTGCTGTGCTCCGCCGCGGGCGCGCAGGAAGCGACGCAGGCCGAGCGCTACGTCGTTCCCGGCCACGGCAGCCTGCTGCTCAAGGTGCCCCGGGCGTGGCTGGCGTTGAGCAAACCGCTGGAGAAGCCGCCGTCGGTGGCGCTGCTGTTTCGCCCGGCTTCGGGCGCTGCCTTCAGCGTGCAGCTCACCTCGGTGTGGCTAGCCCCGGACAAGCTCGCGGGCTTCACTGCGGAGTCGATCCGGTCGAAGACGCAGGATGCGGCGACGCAACTGCTTCCCGAGGCCGAAGAGAAGGAAGCCGCGCTCGCCGAGTTGCGCGGCGCGGAATCGATCGGCTACTACTACTCGCTGACCAGCCGCGGGGCGCCCTCCGGACCGGAAGACTACAAATACATGACGCAGGGCACCGTCAGGACGGGCGAGATCGTCACCACTTTCACCATCCTGCACCGCGACCCGGTCCTCCCGGAGAAGGCGCAGGCCTTGCGCATGCTCGCGGAGGCGACCCACTCGACGGAGCCCTCTGTTGCCAACACGCTGCAGATCCGCGAGTCGGCGCAAGCCTACGAGCTCACGGTTCCCGCAGGCCGCCTGGTCATGACCCTGCCGAAGGGCGGCCTGACCCGCGCCAACAACCCGTTCGGCGGCGCCGCGAACCACCCCAGGTATTTCTATTTCGTCGATCACAAGGCGTTTCTCAACCTTTCCGGCTGGTTCGAGCCGCAGCGGAAGTTCACGAGCGTCAAGGCATTGTGGGAGGGCGAGACCAAGGAGTGGGCCCGCCGCGGCCTGCCGCAGCCTAAGGACGTGTCCTTCCAGAAAATCGACAACTGGCAGGTCGTCGTCTACGACATGCCGAGCCCCACCGGCTCGAGCGTGCACGTCCGGGCGCACTGGGTGCAGGCCGGAACCTGGATCGAGATGCATATTTCGATCACCAGCAAGAGCACCAGCGCGGAATCGCGGGCGAAGATGCTCGAGCTCATCAAGGGCATACCGGTGAGGGAAAGAACATGAAGCGCAAGCGTCTTCCATGCCGGCGTCGGCGTGGGCTCGAAGGACTCGTCGGCGGCAAAGGCGCCGATCGAGTTCCTCACCACGCCGTCCGCCGGCGCCGTGTTCAAGGCGAAGGGGCAGGAGCCGGGTTGATTCGCAGGGCGCGCGGCAACCGGGAATCCCCGTGAATCCCGGGC
>JBGQFD010000099.1:0-13289 GCA_041496705.1 Gammaproteobacteria bacterium
GAGCCGGAGAATGGCGGGGTCGCACAAGGCCTTCTGCAACGCGGCGTTGTGGACGCTCAAGCTCTGCTGCTTTTCCTCGGCGAGCACGCGGAGGTGTTCCGCGACGTTGCCCGCAAGCGCCCCCAGATCCACGACTTCGCGCACCGGCTGGGTCGCACCCGAATCGGCGCGTGTGAGCATCAGAAGGCTGTCCACAAGCCGGGTGAGCCGATCGACTTCCTCCAGCATGCTGCCAATGACGTCCCGGTACGCCCCCGGGCCGAGCGGAGCTTGAAGCGCAATTTCACCCACGCTGCGCATCGCCGTCAGCGGCGTGCGCAACTCGTGAGATGCGTCCGACGTGAACCGGCGAAGGCGATCGAAGGAATCGTGCAGACGCGACAGCGTGTCGTTGAACACCGTTGCGAGGTGCCCGAATTCATCCCGCGGATTCCCAACCGGGAGCCGTTCACCGAGCGAATCCGCGGTGATGTCCCGCGCCTTGTCCGCCATGGCGCCGACCGGCAGGAGAACGCGTCCGGCGAGGAAATAGCCTGCGGCGATCGCCAGCCCGACGGCGAAGGGAACGCCCATCGCAAGGATCGCGGCGAGCGTCCAGAGCGTGCGGCGGAAGGACGTTTCCTCCATCGCGGCGGCGATGTGATAGGAAGGGTCCGCCACCGCCTGCACTCGATAGCTGCGCCCGTCCGGCGCGGTCCAGGATGCAGCCGGCATCGAACCTCCGCCTTTCAGTGCGCGAGCGAGGCCTTCCCGCTCCCACCCTTCGGTTTGATGGCGCAGATTACCGTCCTCGGCAATCCGGAACAGCGTGATACCCGATTCGGAGGCCAGGTCCTTCAGTTCCCAAGGCTCATTGTGGTAGACCCAATCGATCGTGGTCAGCTCGCGAAGCAACTGGCGGTCGAGCTCCTCGAAAAGGCGCACCCGGACGAATAGCAGGAATCCGGCGGCGAACGCGCATACGATGAGCATCAGCACGCCGGCATTCCAGAGCGTGAGGCGGGAGCGCACGCTCAAGGGGCCAGCTTTCATTCGTGCCTTCCTCCCAGAACGAATCCCACGCCGCGAACCGTGTGCAGCAGTTTTCTGTCGAACGGTTCGTCGATCTTCCGGCGCAGCCGCGCGATCGTGACATCGATGACGTTGTCGAGCGGCGTGGCGCGCGCGCCGACGTGCCACACATCCCGGGCGAGCATTTCCCGCGAAACGATGCGGCCCCGGTGACGGAGCAGGCACTCGAGAATCTCGAATTCCTTCCCGGTCAATTCCAGGGACTGTTTCCCTCTCGCTACCTTTCGCGTGGTCAGGTTCATCCGGAGGTCCTCGTGCTGCAGTTGCAGGACCGGATCCGTGCGCCCACGGCGAAGCAGCGCGCGGATTCGCGCAAACAGCTCGGGGAACGTGAACGGTTTGACGAGATAGTCGTCGGCGCCTCTATCCAGACCGAGCACGCGATCCTCGATGGCATCCTTAGCGGTGAGGACAAACACGGGCGTCGAAACTCTTCGCTTGCGCAAGGTGGTGAGAACGTCGATGCCGTCGCGCCGCGGGAGCATAAGATCGAGCAGCACCAGGTCGAACGTATCCCGGCTCGCGAGGAGGAAGCCCTCTTCGCCGTCGGCAGCCATGCGGACTTCGTAGTGTTCGGCTTCGAGCCCTTCCTGCAGCGCTTTTGCGACTTTTTTCTCGTCCTCGATGACCAGGATGCGCACGGCAGGCTCCGCTGCGGGAACTTGCCGACAGTATAGGCATTGTTGCGCGGCAAGGAAAAATGCCGATCCGGTTCATTGACCGCGCTATCGAGCCTGTCGGCGTTCACCCGGATTTCAGGCAAAGCGTGAAGGTGTCCGGTCAACTCGTTGTTTTATAGATTTTCGAACCTGGACCCCTACCTCGGGGCCAACCTGTCAGTTTTTTAAGGTGCACTCCGAAAAGAAATCCCTCAGAGTGGGCAGGCAGTAGCGGGCAGTGCAAACCCAAGCGGACTGTCGATCCGAGGGCTGAATCCGCGGCACCGGAGGAAAGCCAGGAAACAAGCGCGAGGTGCGTCACGCTGGCGATGCTGGGTCGGCACGCGCGCGCGTCTTGAAAAAAAGCGTCATTCACCTTGTATAAGGAGGCAGCAAAATGTTTGCAAGATTCTCTTCTCGCACTTTGATCACCGGGCTCCTCGCGGCGCCGGCGTTTTTCGGAGCGTCGCTCACGACCTCCGGCGCCGCGCTGGCAGCGTGCACCGGACCCGGAGCACCGACAAACACGGAAACAAAATGCCTGACCGCGGTACAGATACCGGGCAACCCGCTGCGCTCGTACGACATCAGCTGGGTCAATCCGCACCGCGCCGAGTACTACCTCGCCGACCGCTCGAACTCGGGCATCGACATCATCGACACCCGCACGCTGACCTTCAAGCGCACCCTCGGCAAGGGCAAATTCGTGGGCGTCAAGCTCAACGCTGCCGGCACCGCGGTGAACAACGACATCTCCGGACCCGACGGCGTCGTGACGCACGGCCGGTGGCTCTACGCCGGCGACGGCGATAGCACGCTCAAGGTGTTCGATCTCGATGCGCCTGACGCTTCTGCTCTCAAACAAACAATTCCCACCGGCACCCCGAGCGACAACCGAGTTGACGAAATGGCGCTGACGACAAACGGTGAGCATCTCCTCACCGTGAACAACGCCGCCGAGCCGCGGCCCTTCGCGAACCTGTTCGCGGCGAACGGCGACCGGGGCCATAGCTCGGTCCTGAACCTCAGCAGGATCACTATTGACGCCGCACTTTTCCCGGGCACCCCGGCGATCGAGCAGCCGACCTGGGATCCCAAGACTAGGCGTTTCTATGCGTCGGTGCCGATCCTCGGGAAACCGGGGGGATGCGGTATCGGTGTGACCTGCGACGGCGGGCTGATGGTGATCGATCCGGCCACCGTCACGCCGGGGGCCATGGAGCTCGGTGCTTTCAATCCAGCCTCGAACACCGGCGTCCTGCAGCTCAGCGACTGCGGACCCAACGGCGCCACGGTTGGACCGCACGACAATCTGCTGCTGGGCTGCACGCTTGCCAACAATCCGACCAACAGGAGCACGCTGGTCATCAACGCGACGACCAAGCATTTCTCCCACGTCAACGGCATCGTTGGCTCGGATGAGGTCTGGTTCAACAAGGGCGACGGGCGCTACTACACGGGTTCCAACAGGAATTGCAAATCGGCGACCGTGTGTTCGGCTGCAGCTGCTGACCAGGCGGCAGTGCTCGGCGTGATCGACGGGACCAGCGTCCTGATCGAAACCATCCCGCAGTCGTCCGGCTCGCACTCGGTGGCGGCCGACTCTAGGCGCAACTACATCTTCGTTCCGCAGTCGGCGCCTGTTGCTGTAGTCGGTGCGGGCGGCGATACGACGGCGGTGGGTGCGGGGATCTGCGGCAGCAACAACGGCTGCATCGGTGTCTACGTGCACGATGTCGACCGCGATCGCGACGGCCACGATCGCGACGACCACGATCGGCACGAACGCGACCGTGACGGCCGCGATCGCGACGACCACGATCACGACCACTGAGGTTTTTACGTCGCCCTGCGTTGACGGGTGACGGGCAGCTCTAGTACGGGATCGGCGGGCGCCGCAGGGCGCCCGCCGATTTTTATTTGCGCATCGCCGGCCTTGCGCCGGCGGCCGCGCGCTACTTCACCAGCTGGGCAAAGATCAGGATCAGCCCGATCACCGAGACAAACCACACGATGGTGCGCAGCCAGATGATGCCCGCAACGTAGATCACCGCGTAGGCGACGCGCGCCCAGAGGAAGATCTGCGCGCCGAGCAGCGTCATGTCGTTGGTTTTGCCGGCGATGATCGCCACCAGCACCAGCGGCGCGAACAGCGCGATGTTCTCGAGCATGTTGAGGTGTGCGCGGCACGCGCGGCCGCCCCAGCCCGCGATCTTGGGCATGTCGTCGCGGTTGCCCACGAGCTTCATCAGGCCCACCTGCAGGTACGCTCCGGTGGCCGCCACCAGCATCTGCACGACCATCAGCGCCACGGCCCACACGAGCAGCATCAGTTCCGGTTTCATGACTCCCCCTTTGTGGTTATGGGAACAGCGGCGCTATGGTACGCCTGATGCCGGTTCGGCGGCACCTCCCGGTTTTTCTAGCGCGCCGGGAGCACCGGCAGCAGCAGGTAAGAGGCGCGCGTGCCGCCGCTGTATACGATGTGCGTTCCCCCGAAGACTTCCGGAGGCCGGTCGCGAGGGTCGTCGTGAAGGAACCAGCCCGAGCCCCGCTGCGCGCCGGCTTCGCCTTCGCGCTCGAAGTCCTTGCCCTGCAGCGTCAGCGCGAGGCGATGGCCCGTCGGCAGCGAAAGGCTCGCCGGCCAGATTTCGATATCGACTTCGTAGGCCTCGCCGGGATTGAGCTTCTGCGCCTCGTCGTGCGCGTGCAGCGGTTGATATTCGGTGGAGCGTTTCGCGTCGAGCTTGCGCTGCGACACGCGCAGCCAGCCCTGGGACACGGGCGACTTCGGTTCGACCGCGGAAAGAAAAGTGACTTCCCGTCCCTGCGGGTCGAAAGCGCGCAACGTAGCAAAGAGGTCCATGTCTTCGGTGCTGGAGGACACGAAGAGCTTTGCCTTGATCGGGCCGGCGAATTCGATCTCGCGCGCGAGCGGCGCGGTGCTGAAGGTCACGCCCTCACCGATGGCTGCGTAGCTCGCGTTCGCCATTTGACCGGGCGCATCGGCGCCCAGCGTGAGATTCGAGGCATCGAGGTAGAGCCTGGTCCACTGCGTTCCGCTGAGCGGCCATTGCGTGCCGCTCGCGACGCGCTTCACCGTATCGTCGACGGCCCGAACCGCGACTTCCACTTTTGGCTCGCGCTCCCAGCCGTTGTCGATTCCCTTCAGGTAACGGTCGAAGAATTGTCTTTGCAGCGCGACGTTTTCCGGCTGGAGAAAGCTGAGGAAGTACGAACCGGACTGCACCTTGAGCCATTTCTCCTTCGAGGCAATGCCCAGATAGCCGAGGAGGGTGCCGCGCAGGTGCAGCCCCAGGCCGCCCCAGTTCGCCACCACCAGCGCCGGGATGTCGATGCGTTCCAGGCGCGCGCTGCGTTCCTCGTACCAGGGACCATTGAGCGGGCGCGCGAGGAGGTTCTCGATATAGTCCTCGCGGTTTGCCGCGAGCTCGGGCGGCGACAGGCTCTCAGGCCCGGTATTGCGCTCGCCGCTGTCGATGTCGGTGAGCGGTGTGTCCGGGTTGCCATGTTGGTTGCGCAGCACGCTGCGGTTCCACCAGCGCCGGAGAAAGCCGCTGCCGAGGATGCCGCCCTGGCGCGTGCGGTCGCGGTAGAAGTCGTACGTGCCCTGCCAAGGGAGCATCGCAACGAGGTGCGGCGGGCGCTCGGCGGCGATCATCCACTGGCCGGCCGCGTAGTAGGAGATGCCGAGCAGGCCGACCTTGCCGTTCGACCAGGGCTGCACGCCGGCCCACTCGATGGCGGCGTAGAAGTCGCGGAATTCCGCCGGCGAATTGACGGCTAGCCTTCCCGAGGACTTGCCTGAGCCACGCGAATCGACCTTCACCACGACGTAGCCCTGCGGCGCCCACATTTCCGGATCGGGCGTCTCGAACACGAGATACTTGCATGAGGAGGCCTTGAGGATCTCCGGATGGCGGCGCTTGAGCGCCTCCCAGGCCTCGGGCATGAACTGCGACAGGTGCACGTCCTTGCCGTAGGGACCGAGCGTCATGAGCACGGGGAATTTTCCTGGCGCATCGGGACGAAACACGTTCGCGTGCAGGTTCGCGCCGTCGCGCATCGGCACGGCCACGTCCTTGTCCAGGCGCATGCGATGCGTCATGGCCCCGGCCTTGCGGCGACGAGCACGAAGGCGATGGTGCAGGGCGCGTTGCTGCGGTTGCTCCAGGCATGATTCGTACCGCGCTGCACCAGGCAGTCGCCGGCGCGCAGCAGCACTTCGCCTTCGTCGAGCACCGCGTAGATTTCTCCCGAGAGCACGACGCAATAGTCCACCGTGTCGGTCTTATGCATGCCCGGGTGCCTGCGGGTCGCGGCGTCGGCCGCGCGCGTGCCCATGGATGAAAAGAACGCCTCGGGTTGCAGCGTCGCGAGGCGCATGCTGTCGGGCGGATACTCGATGATGCGGAACACGCTGCCGCCGCCTACTGGCTCGATGCGCCGCTCGTGCCCGGCGGCATCCGCGGTGCCCGAGTTGTCGGCGGGCACCGAGCGGGTCTCCCACAGCTCGGTGAGCTGCAGGCCACCCGCTTTCTCCAGGAAGAAACTGTGCGGCGATTCGCCGTCGCTGAGGACCACCGAGCGTCCGTTCGCGTCGTGCCCGGTGACCACCCTTCTGAAGCGCTTGGCCTTCACTGGAGATCCGGTAATGGTATTTCTGCTACAAGAACTGCCCGGAAAGCCGCGCCAGACGCGAATCTACGAAAATTGATTCGTCGAATTCAGGCAGTAGGGAATCGGTTCATCACGCACGGTGATAGAGAGAGGATCGGCGTGAAGATTTCGAGCCGAGCCCCGCTAGGTCAAGCGGCCGCACGGGCTTTCTCCGGCAAGCCGAGGATGCGCGCGGCGTTGCCGCCCGCGACTTTCGCGAGGTCGGCGCCCTTCAGGCCGCATTCGTCGCGCAGCCACCCGACCGGGTCCTTCTCGCCGACCGGATAGTCGCTGCCGAGCACGAGCCGGTCCGCGCCGACACGCTCGAGCAGCACGTTCAGCACCTTGGGGTCGTACACGCAGGTGTCGTAGAAGAAGGAGCGAAGGAACTCGCTCGGGTTCCTGCCGCCGATGTTCTTCACCGTGTCGGGCCGGTTCTGGGTGTTGCGGTCCATGCGACCGAGGTAATGCGGGAAATAGCCGCCGCCGTGGGCGATCACCACCTTCAGCTTCGGATACTTGTGCATCACGCCTTCGTAAATGAGCGAGGTCAGGCATTTCGTTTCCTCGATCGACTGGCCAGCAGAGTTCCACAGCGCATAGCTCTGGAACCAGGGATCGCGCGCGCCTTCCGGATGAATCCATACCGCGACGTCGCGCGCCTCGACCGCCTCCCAGAAGGGATGGAAGACGGGATCGCCCATGTAGGCACCGCCGTATTGCGCGCCGATGTTGGCGACCCTGAGCCTGAGCTTTGTCACCGCGCGCTCCAGCTCGCCGAGCGCGAACTTCACCTCCTGCAGCGGCAGTACGAAGCTTCCGACGAAGCGGCGGGGATGCTGCGCCGCCCACTCCGCGGTCTTGTCGTTGCAGCGCATGCACAGATCCAGGTCCGTCTTCGGGTCGGCCCAGGATGTGCCCTGCAGCACCGTGCTCGAGGTGACGACGCTCACGTCGATGCCGCGTGCGTCCATGTCCTCGATCTCGAGTCTGGGATCGAACATGCGGTGCATGAGCTGCGCCGCGCCCGGCCGCGGCGCGGGCATGGGATTCGCGCCGAAGCCGGTGAACACGGTCTTGTTGGTCGAGGCCTTGAACACGCCTTCTTCCAGCATGTGCGCGTGGAAGTCGACGACGAGCGGCAGGTCATGCTTCATGCGCATCCTTCGCTCACTCCGGTTGCAGGCCGATGTCCTTGACGAGCTTGGCCCAGCGGATGCGCTCGTCCTTGAGGAACTGCGCGAGATCCTGCGGCGTTCCCAGGCCCTCGTTGATCGCGCCCAGGTCGCGCAGCCGCTGAGCGACTTCGGGATCGGCGAGCACGCGGTTGACGTCGCGGTTGACCTTCTGGATCGTTTCCACGGGCGTTCCGGCCGGCGCGAGCAGCGCGAACCAGCCGACGTACTCGAATCCCGGGTAGAGCTCGGCGAGCGTCGGCACGTCATCCAGGCCGGGGACGCGCTTGCCGGAGCTGACGGCGAGCGCCCGGAGATCGCCGCGCTTCAGGAACGCGGACATGGCCCCCGAGCTCACCAGCACGACCTGGGTCCGGCCTGCGACCGTGTCCTGCAAGGCGGGTGCGACGCCGTTGTACGGGACCTGCAGGAGCCGCATGCCGGTGGCGATGTTCAGCGCCTGGCTCATCATGCCGCCGAAGGTCTTCGCGCCCTCGTTGGCCGCGGCGAGCTTGCCGGGCTGCGCCTTGTCGAGCGCGACCAGTTCCGCGAGCGATTTCGCCGGCACCGAGTTGTTGACCGCGACCACCATGGGCGACTTGCCGATCAGCGCCACGGGAGCGAAATCGCGCTCGGGATCGTAGGGAAGCGACTTGAACGTGAAGGGATTGCTCACGATCGCGGCGGTCGTCGCCCAGAAATAGGTGTAGCCATCGGCAGGAGACCTGGCGGCAAGCTGCGCGCCGATGACGTTCTGCCCGCCCGGGCGGTTGTCGACGATCACCTGCTGTCCCCACATTTTCGAGAGGCGATCCGCGACCAGGCGCGCGGTGATGTCCGGCGACGCGCCGGCGGGCTGCGACAGGATCCACTTCACCGGCTTGTTGGGCCAGTCCTGGGCGGCGGCCAGCCCGGCGGCGGCGGCCAGGGCGATGCCTAATAGAGTGCGCGCTGCTTGCTTCATGGGTTCTCCTCTCATCCGATCTCGAAAATCTTCTGCGGAAACGTGTGCAGCTTCTCCGCGACGCCGGCGGCGCCGACAAGATAGTTGTCGCAGCACCAGCTGTAGGTGCGCTCGGTGACGTAGGTCGGGTGACAGACCATGTTCATGTTTCTTTCGATCGTCATGGTCTCGTCGTGGCGGATCAAGGGCCGCTCGACCATGTCGTAGCCCTGGCCGTGCGAATGCAGGCGTTTCTCCTCTGGGCGCTTGTTCTTCTTCATGAAGGCATTGTATTCCGCGAAGATCTCGCTGCACTTCGCGCCCGGCTTCATCATGTTCAAGGTGAACTTCTGCGCCTCGAGCACGAAGGCGAATTCGTCCTTCATCTCCTGCGACGCCTTGCCGAGCACGCAGGTTCGGCCGAGCTCGGTGTAGAAACCCCCCGGACCGTTGTTCTCGATCAGGATCGTGAACTGGTCGCCTTCGCGCAGCACGCGGTTCTGCTGGTAGCGGTTGGCGAAGGTCGCCGCGGTGCCGACCGGACCCGAGCCGGTGAGGAACAGGCCCTGTTCGCTGCCGTGCTTGTGGCCGATGTGCTCGGCGATCGCGGCGACTTCGAGCTCGCGCATGCCCGGCTTGATCGCGGCAAAGGTTTCCTCCATCGCCTTGTCCTGCATCATCGCGGTGCGGCGGATCCGCTCCAGCTCCTCCGGGCTCTTGATCGCCTTGATGCGATCGACCCCGTCGGAGGCGTCGACGAATTTCGCGCGCGTGAACTTGCGCCGCAGGTGGTCGCCAAGCGCGAACGACATCGCCGCGCGCCCGAGCAGGCCGATGGTGCCGCCGGCGTAATTGTCGAGCGCCTTCTCGGCGAGCTGCGCGTCGTAGTCCGCCGTATACGGGCAGGAGGCGTAGGAAGGCATGCCGATGAAGCGCGCCGTGCCGCGGCGCACCGGGTCGCCCTGAGGCCCGAACTCGCGCACCACGCCCATCGGCCCCTGCGCGATCACCGTCATGCGATCGTCCCTGGGGAAAACCACAGTGACCGGGTAGCCGTTGGTCGCCGGGACGTCGGTGAAGTACTTGACGTAGCCGCCCATCCAGTCGTTGTTCGACTGCATGAGGAGGGCATCGATCTTCAGGTCGGCCATCGCCAAGCGCACCGCGGCCCAGCGGCGCTCGAGTTCGGCGGTGGAGATGGGGTGGTTGAGGCGTTCCGCAGCTTCGGCCACGCGATATCCCTAATGCTTCACCACGTTGATCATGCCCTTCGTGTCCCCGGCGAGGAACTTGCGCATGTTCTCCTCGACGACGGGAATCGCAAATCGGGGATAGCTGTCGAAGAAGCCGCCCTGATGCTGGGTGACGACGACGTTCTCCATGTCCCAGAGCGGCGAATCCTCGGGCAGGGGCTCGGTGGCAAAAACGTCGAGCGCGGCGCCAGCGAGCTTCTTCGCTCTTAGCGCCGCGACGAGCGCGTCCTCGTCCACCACGCCGCCGCGCGCGAGGTTGACGAGAACCGCGCCGGGCTTCATCGCGGCGAAGACCCTCGCGTCGACGATGTTGTGCGTCTCCTTCGTGTAGGGCGTGAGGATGACGAGAAAATCGATCTCCTTCACCGCGCGTTCCAGTTCGTCGCGCCCGAGCATCGCGTCGAACCCCGGCACCTGCCGCTTCGCCGAGGAAATACCCACGACCCTCATGCCCAAAGCGTGGCACTTCGGCGCGAGTTCCAGCGCGATCACGCCGACGCCGAAGATGCCCACCGTCTTCTCTTTCAGGAGCTTTGCCGGAAAGCGCTCCCACTTGTGCTGCGCCTGAAGGCGCAGCGAGCGCGGCAGGCCGCGCGCGAGCGACAACATGCCCATGAGCGCCGCTTCCGACATCGGGCCGCCGTGAAAACCGTGCATGTTGGTGACGAGAACGTTTTTCGCGAGCCCCGGCTGGTCGACGATGCCATCCACGCCGGTGCCGAGCGCCTGCACCCACTTCAGGTTCTTCGCCTTTTCGAACACATGGTTCGCCATCTGCGCCCCGAAGGTGATGAGGACGTCGGCGGTGCCGACGTGCGGATCGACCTTGCTGTGGTGATCGACCATGTCGAGCCCGACTTGCGGAAAGGCGCTGCGGATGTGCTGGTAATACTGCATGCGCACCGGCTCGGGCAGCGTCAGCACGATGAGCACCTGGGTCATGGAGCGGGGTTCGGCAGCAGTAGCGGCGGGGGACTAAGTATACAGTGCGGGGTGCCCGGTGGACGATCCCGGCGGCAGCGCCGCTGGCGGGCGCGGGGATACAATGCCCGGGCGATGAAATACAAGGACTACTACGCCGTGATGGGCGTCGAGCGCACGGCGAGCGCGGAGGAGATCAAGCGGGCCTACCGCAAGCTCGCGCGCAAGTACCATCCCGATGTTTCCAAGGAGCCCGGCGCCGAGGAGAAATTCAAGGAGCTGGGCGAAGCCTACGAGACGCTGAAGGATCCGGAAAAGCGCGCCGCCTACGACCAGCTCGGCAGCCACCGCCCCGGGCAAGAGTTCCGGCCGCCGCCGGGCTGGGAGAAACGCTTCGGAGACGGGGGCTTCTCGTTCGACGACCTCGATCTCGGCGATCTGTTCGCCGGCATGGCGGGCGGCGCGCGCCGCGGCGCCCGCGCCCGGATGCAGATGCCCGGGCAGGACTACGAGGTCACCGCGCACATCTCGCTCGAGGACGCGTACCGCGGCACCGAGGTCGAACTCGAGCTTGCCGTGCCCGAGTACGACGAGAACGGTTTCGTGCATCGCACGCGGCGCGCGTTCAAGGCGCGCATTCCGAAGGGCGCCAGCGACGGCCAGCGACTGCGCCTGCCGGGCAAGGGCGGCAAGGGCTTGAACGGCGGGGGCAACGGCGACCTGTATCTCAACGTCGCGCTGCATCCGCACCGCCTGTTCCGCGTCAGCGGCCACGATCTCTACCTCGACCTGCCGCTCGCGCCCTGGGAAGCGGTGCTCGGCGCGACGCTGCAGGTGCCGACCCTGGGCGGCTCGGTGAGCCTCAAGGTTCCGCCGGGCACGCGCGCCGGCCAGCAGCTGCGGCTCGCCGGGCGCGGACTGCCGAGGCCGCGCGCGGGCGAGGGCGATCTGTTCGCCATCGTGCAGATCGCCGTGCCCGGCGCGGTCGGCGATCGCGAGCGCGCGCTCTACGGGGAGCTCGCCGGCGCTTCGACCTTCAACCCGCGCGGGCATTTCGCCGAGGAGGCAAAGTGACGACCGAAGCCGCATTGTGGCTGCACGCTGAGGAGGCCCTTACGATCGAGGAACTCGGCGAGGTGTCGGGACTGTCGGCGGCGCAAGTGCGCGAGCTGGTGGAATGCGGCGTGCTCGCGCCTACCGACCCGGGCGCGGAGCGCCCGAGTTACTCCGCCGACCGGCTGCTCATCGCGCGCGCCGCGCTGCGGCTGTGCCGCGATTTCGATCTCGAGCCCGGCGGCGTGACGCTGGTGGCGGCGCTGCTCGAGCGCATCGGCGAGTTGGAGAAAGAAATGCGCGAGTTGCGCGCGAGATTCCCGGGCGGGCCGTGGTGAGACGCGCGCCCCGGGCCGATGAGGTCTGACGCTGCCGGCGTACAATGCGGCGACCTGGAGGATAGCCCCATGAACAAGCCCGAACGCATCCCCGAACAGGCGGCGGAGACCTTTCTCGTCGGCGGCGTCAAGCTCGCTCGGCCGTTCCGCATCCGGCGCCTCGGCCATTTCGGCGTCAACGTCGCTGATCCGGAGAAGAGCAGAGATTTCTACTGCCGGCTGCTCGGCTTCCGCATCTCCGACCCGCTCGACTTCGGCCCGCGCTTGAGCGAGGAGCAGCGCAAGTCCTGCGGTCCGACGCAAGGCTACTTCTCGCGCCACGGCACCGATCACCATTCGTTCGTGTTTTTCCCCAAGGGCGCGTACGCCTGCCTGAATCCGCATTCGCTGAGGCCCTCGGGCACCCTGAACCAGATCACCTGGCAGTGCGGCTCGCTGCAGGAAGTGTCGGATGCCTTCGACTGGTTCTCCAAACGCGGTCGGCCGATCCGTCGCGCCGGCCGCGACTTGCCGGGATCGAACTGGCATTTCTATCCGCCCGATCCCGACGGCCACACCAACGAGCTCTACTACGGCATCGAGCAGATCGGCTGGGACGGCTACTCCAAGCCGCGCGACATGTACGGCGTGCGCTACACCAAGCCGCCGACGCTGCCGCACAAGTCGGAGTACGCGGAGGTGATGCAGGCGACCGCGGACGGGATTCCGATCGAGAAGGGTTTGCGCGCTCATGACATGGGCGGCGAGGAGAAGTACGACGTCGGCGGGATTTTGCTTGCGCGGCCGTTCAAGATCCAGAAAATCGGGCCGGTGCGGTTGTTTGCCGAGAACATGGATGCGATGGTGGGTTTCTACCGCGACGACCTGGGGTTTGCGATCACCGAGGAAGTGAAGTACAAGGGGCACACCTGCGTGTTCCTGCGTGCCAACACCGAGCACCACTCGATGGCGCTCTATCCTTTGAAGCTGCGGGAGGAGCTGGGTTTGCGCGCCGACACGACGTTGCTGTCCTTCGGATTGCAGCTCGGCGGCTACCAACAACTGAAGGACTCGGTCGCTTTCCTCAAGTCGAACGGCGTCACCATCAAATATCTGCCCCCCGAGCTATTCCCCGGCATCGACTACTGCGCCTTTGCCATCGACCCCGACGGCTATGCGTTTCAACTGTATTACTACATGGAGCAGGTCGGCTGGGA
>JBGQFD010000100.1:0-13247 GCA_041496705.1 Gammaproteobacteria bacterium
AGCTCGCCTCGCGCACCAGGTCGGCCGCGGCGAAGCCGGCTGCGACGTCGCCGAACTCCTGGCGCACCTCGCGCTCGATGTTCCCCGGGCGGTTGTCGTGAAGCAGGGTCGCGCCGGCAGCGAGCGCGTCGCCGGCGACGAAGTACGCCGGGAGCGGATCGATGTCGATCCCGATCAGGTCGACGGCGGCCTGCGCCGTCGCCTCGTCGACCGCAGCCACTGCGGCGAGCGGCTCGCCGACATAGCGCACCCGCCCGCGCGCGAGCGGGTACTCGTTCTGCGCGATCGGGATGACGCCGTACGGCATGTCGCAGTCCTCGCCGGTGATCACGGCGCGCACTCCGGGAAGCGCCCTTGCGCGCGCGGTGTCGATGCGGCGAATCACCCCGTGGGGCACCGGACTGCGCGCGATTCGCCCGACGAGCGCCTCGCGCCACGGCAGGTCGGCGGTGAACTGGGCGCCTCCGGTGACTTTCTCGACGCCGTCGACCAGCGGCATCGATACGCCGGCGCTGATGCGCCTGATGTCCGCGGCGTTCATTCGCCCGATGCCGCCGCCTGCACGGATTCGATGATCTTCACGTAGCCGGTGCAGCGGCAGAGGTTTCCCGAGAGCGCCTCGCGGATGTCGGTTTCGGTCGGACTGGGCGTTCGGCGCAGCAGCGCCTCGGCCGCCATGATCATTCCCGGCGTGCAATAGCCGCATTGCGTGCCGAGCTTCTCGTGAAAGGCGCGCTGCAGGCGGCTCAAGGCGCCCTCCCGCGCCTGAGATTCGATCGTCTCCACCTTGCTCCCGTCGCACGCCGCGGCGAGCGACAGGCACGCGAGCCGCGGCTGTCCGTCGACCAGCACGGTGCAGGCGCCGCACTCCCCGCCGTCGCAGCCGCGCTTGGTTCCCGTGAGGCCGATCGCCTCGCGCAGGTAGTCGATCAGCAGGAGATTGTCGGCCACCGCGTCCTCGCGCGGCCTGCCGTTGACGATCAAGGAAACGAGGCGTTTCATGTTCCAGTTTAGCGTGACCGCACCCCGCGAAAAGCCTGCGCCCCGCAAGCCGCCCGGGGAATCGATCGATGCTATTATCGTATTCGGATGCCAATTTTGATCCAGATCAAACCGCGACACCGCCGGGTGAGTTCGTGACGAAATCTTCGCGCGATGACGCGGCGCTGCGCGTGCGCCCGGCCGAGGCCCCCGACCTCGACCAGGTGATCGCCATCGACGCCGAGATCACCGGCCGGCGCAAGATCGATTACTGGTACGAGCTGTTTCACCGCTACGGGGGCGGCCGCAGCCGCCAGCGCCTGTTCCTCGTCGCCGAGGCCGCCGGCGAGATCCAGGGCTTCATCATCGGCGACGTGCGCGACTGGGAATTCGGCTCCCCCCCGTGTGGCTGGGTCTTCGGCATCAGCGTGCGCCCCGGCGCGCGGCTGGCCGGGACCGCGACGCGGCTGTTCGAGGCGATTTGCGCCGGCTTCCGGCGCTCCGGGGTCGACAAGGTGCGCACGCTGATCGCGCGCGACAACCGCCTCGTGCTGTCGTTCTTCCGCAGCCAGAGCATGATGGCCGCCCCGGTGATTCCCCTGGAGATGGATCTGCTGCCCGGGGAGAGCGCGCCGCGAGCTGCCGGAGCACCGAGGCGATCGTGAGACTGCAGATCAGCACGAGTCTTGCCCTCTACAGCGTTCTCGAGTTCGCTGCCGACCCGGAACGGCACACTTCCGCGGCCGACATCGCCTCTGCCTACCGCATCTCCACGCATCATCTGGCCAAGGTGCTGCGGGAACTGGTGCGCGCCGGCTACATCGAGTCGACCCGGGGCGTGGGTGGCGGCTACCGTTTCTGCGGAAACGCGAAGCGACTCACCCTCATGGATGTCATCGAGCGATTCGAGGACATCGGCGACCGCAACGGTCGGAGCCGCCAGCCCGGTGCCGCCACCGACGCCGGCCGCGCGCTCGGCGTGGTGCTCGCCGAGATCGACGAAATCGCCATCGCGACGTTCCGCTCGATCACCGTCAGCACCCTGCTCAAACTGATCGAGCGCAGGCGGCGCCACGGCGACCCTGGGCAGCAAGGCCGGGCGAAACGCGCGCGCCGGCGGGGCTAGACCCCTGCGGGATTCCTACACGCCGAGGTAGCGCAGGTGCAGGTCCGGCCGGCTGCACAGTTCCGTCGTGCTCCCTGAGAACACCGTGGCGCCCTTGACGAGGATCACGGCGCGATCCGCCACCGAGGATACCGCCGCGAAGTTCTTGTCGACGATCACGGTTGCGATGCCGTCTTCCTTGATATGACGGACGATGCGCCAGATCTCCTGCGAGATCTTCGGCGCCAGGCCCTCGGTGGCCTCATCGAGTATGAGCAGTTCAGGATTGGTCAGCAGCGCGCGGCCGATGCTGAGCATCTGCTGCTCACCCCCGGAAATCTGGCCGCCGCCGTGGCCGAGCCGCTCGGCGAGGCGCGGAAAAATTTCCAGCACCCGCTCGAGCGTCCAGGCGCGACGCCCGTCGCGACCGGCGCGTGCCGCCATCACCAGGTTTTCGCGCACCGAAAGGTTCGGAAATATGCCGCGCCCCTCGGGCACGTAGGCGATGCCCGCGAGCGCGATCGCGTGCGGCGCCGCGCGGGTCAGGTCCCTGCCGCCGATGCTTACCTTGCCGGTCCGGCAGCGCACCAGGCCGAGGATGCTTTTCAGGAGCGTCGTCTTCCCCATGCCGTTGCGCCCCATCAGGCCGACGGTTTCACCGCGGCGCACCGTGAAATCCACGCCATGCAGCACGTGGCTCGCGCCGTAATAGGTATGGATTCCGCAGGCGTCCACCAGCACGCCGCGCTCCGGTTGAGGCTCTCGCTCCAAGCTCCGCTCCGTTCGGGTCCAATCCGGACCACAGGGCGCAGCCTGCCACCGCGGCTCGAGCCGCACGCAGGCGAAGCACCGCGGCGACGGGACGTGCCGCGGCTTACGCGCCTACTTGAGAAGATACCCGAATTTCTCCCGGGCCAGGCGCGCCCTCTCGGGGCTTGGCATGTTGACCTTGGCGAACTTGTCGCGCCAGGAGAACGGCCGGCAGGCGTCGATGATGGCGCGGGAGTTGGTGTTGTTGCCCTTCTCTTTTTCCTCCGGCGGGATGCGCGGATCGAGCGGCGTGCTCCAGGTGCCGGTGATGATGTCGATGGACGTGGCCGGATCGGAGCGCGTCAGCAGCGCCCACATCAGGTCCTCGAGGTTGCTGACGTCGATGTCGTCATCCACGACCACCACGTACTTGCCTGCGTAGGCGCCGGCGTGGCACATCGCTGCAACGTGCCCCGCCTGCTTCACGTGCCCCGCGTAGCGCTGCTTGATGGATACGCCGAGCAGCAGCCTGGAGCCGCCCACTTCGTGGGCCCACACCGCGGTCACGTCGGGAACTCCGGCCTGCTCGATGTATTTCTTGATCAGCGCCGAGCGCGTGACGGCGCGGTACCGCGCCTGCTCTTCGGGCGGACGCTGCGGCGGGCAGCCGAGAATGATCGGATCGTTGCGGTGGTAGATGGCGTGGATGTCGAGAACCGGCTCCTCGCGGGTGTCGCTGCCGTAGTACCCGGTCCATTCGCCGAAAGGTCCTTCGAGCCTGCGCTGATCGGGCTGCACGAAACCCTCGATCGCCATCTCCGCGTTGGCCGGAATCGGCAGCCCGGTGACCTTTCCCCGGACCACCTTGACCGGCTTGCCGCGCAAGCCGCCGGCAATATCCAGCTCGCACACGCCGTAAGGCATCTCGCTGCACGCCACCAGGAACTGCAGGGGATCGCCGCCGACGACGATGACGACGGGCATCGGCTCGTTGCGCGCCTGGTACTTGTCGCGATGGATGCGGCCGTGCTTTCCCGGCGACATGTAGAACCCAAGCGTCTTGGCATCGTGGATCATCACGCGGTAGGTGCCCACGTTGATCCACTTCTCCTCGGGATCGATGGTGATGTTGTAGCTCCCGGTCCCTACGTAGCGCCCGCCGTCGCCGTCGTGCCACAGTGGCACGGGGAACTTGGTGATGTCGATCCGGTCCCCGGTGATCACGTTTTCCATCACCGGGCCCGTGTCGACGAACTGATGCGGAATCGGCTGCAGCTCGCGCAGGTAGTGGTCGAGGAAGGCCTGCGACAACTCCAGCTTGCTGTAGTGCAGCGGAAAGCCGAGCGTCATGTTCTTGCGCTTGCCGCCGAAGAAATTCGTCAGGACCCGCTGACCGGGCTCGCACCCCGGCACGTCGTCGAAGATCACGCACGGCGCGTTCTCGTCGTGCTGAACGAGTTCCGTCGCCATGCCGATGTCTTCCTGCCACGACGCGCCCTTGACGTGCCGGATCTCACCGAGTTTCTCGGCTTGCGCGATCCACTCGCGCAGGTCTTCGTAGGGAATCGCGTAGCCCGGATCCGCGCTTTCGCGCCCCTTCGCGTCGGCGATTGCGCCCATGGGACTGCTCATGGCGTCGGGAATGTTCATTCTGTTGCCCATATCGACCTCCTTTGTCACCTTGGGTACCGCACTCGGGTATCCACAATATGGAAATCCTGGAAGAATGCTACGCTTACGCGGCAACCAAGCCTGCAACGAAAGCGATTCTCCGGGGCTAGCTTTCCTTGCTGAAATCGTAGCACGTCCAGGAAGCGACAAACCCGGATCCCGAAAATTAGGATTCCATATGATGGACAGATTATGAAGAAACCAGAACTGAAATCCGCGCGAGCCGCTCCGCCCGACAAACCCTCCGGCACGCAAACGATCCAGCGCGCCGCAGCCATCGTCCGGCTGGTCGCCTCGCGCAGCCGTACGGGAATCCGCCTGACCGACGTGGTGCGATACAGCGAACTCGAGCGACCCACGGCGCACCGCATCCTCCAGGGCCTCATCGCCGAAGGGCTGGTGCGGCAGGATGCCCGATCGCGCCACTATTTCCTCGGGCCTCTGGTGTTCGAGCTGGGACTGGCGGCGGCGCCCCAGTTCAATCTCGGCGACCTGTGCCGCCCCTCGCTGCGGCGCATCGCTGACCAGTGCGGCGACACGGTGTTCCTGTCGGTGCGTAGCGGCTACGACTCGGTGTGCATCGACCGGCAGGAAGGATCCTTCCCGATCAAGACCTTCACCATGGATATCGGCACACGGCGTCCCCTCGGGGCCGGCGCGAGCGGACTGGCGCTGCTTATGCCGCTGCCCGAGGAGTCGGTCAACGAAATCGTCCGCGCCAACGCCGTGCGCTATGTGCCGTATTTCAAGCTCACGGTGCCTTTGCTCCTGCGGGCATTGCAGCGTTCGCGGGAACTCGGCTATGCCTGGAACGATACGCACATCGTCGCCGGCGCCGCGACCATCGGCCTGCCTATCGTCAACCGCTACGGCCACCCGTTCGCCGCCATCACCATCGGCGCTATCATCAGCCGCATGACCGACACCCGCCGCAGGCAGCTCGCTGCCCTGCTGCGCGAAGCGGTCGCCGCCGCCGAAAAGGCGATGCACGAGGCGCCGCAGCCCTGACGCCGCCGTACTCAATCTTCCATATGGTGGAAGATTATTCGCCGCCGATGCGTGCCGATCCGACTCCCGCCGTGATAGCATTTTCCCGCGGTCATCGACGTTTCCTTGCCCGAGGCGTCTCAAGCTTCGACGGGCGACGGGGTTCGCTGACCACGGACAAGAGTCCATATTATGGATGGCTGCGGATCGACAGGAGCCGAACATGCGCAGAATCATCGTAGGGATCACCGGCGCCACCGGGGCGGTCTTCGGGGTGCGCCTGCTGCAGGCGCTGCGCGCCGCCCAGGTCGAATCGCATCTGGTGCTGTCCAAGTGGGGCGAGCACACCATCGAGCATGAGACAGGCCTGAGCCTCGCCCAGGTCCGCGAGTTCGCCTCGGTCGTCCACGGCACCGGCAACATGGCCGCGACCGTGTCCTCGGGGTCGTTCCTCACCGACGGCATGGCGATCGCGCCCTGCTCGATGCGCACCCTGGCCGCCATCGCCAATGGTTATGGCGAGAACCTGGTGCACCGGGCGGCGGACGTCGTGCTCAAGGAGCGGCGCCGGCTGGTCCTGGTGGTGCGCGAGACGCCGCTCTCGGAGATCCATCTCGAGAACATGCTCAAGCTCGCGCGCGCCGGAGTGACAATCCTGCCGCCGATGCCGGCCTTCTACAATAAACCGCAGACCCTCGACGACCTTGTCGACCACATCGTGGCGCGGGTGCTCGACCAGTTCGGCATTCCCGCCGAGTTCGCCAAGCGGTGGGACGGACAGATGACCCGCGGCGCCACCTTGCACAAGCTCGCCTGACGCACATTCCCGGAAAAGGAGCCTCCATGAACGAACCCGCCAAGCGCGCGCAGGTAAAGCGCGACGTCACCAGCCTTCGCGCCACCCTGGAATGGTTGCGCGCCGAGGGCGATCTGGTCGAGACCGACAAGGAGGTCGACCCCGACCTCGAGATCACCGGACTGCAGAAGCATTTCGACGGCAGCATCCCGATCCTCTTCAACAACGTGAAGGGCAAGCCCCACGCGCGTGCGATCACCAACCTCTTCGGGGATATCCGCCTGGTCGAAAAGATGTTCGGCTTCGACGGCCCCACCGACCGCACGCGCAGGCTCGCCCACGCGCTGAACCACCCGCTGAAGCCCGTCGTCATCGACGGCCGCGAGGCGCCCTGCCAGGAGCACTTGATCACGGGGGAGGTCGACGTCAACAAGTGGATCACGGCGATCCGCCATACCGCGCTCGAGCCCGAGTTGACGATCGGCTCGGGCATCCGCTGCATCGTCGGTGACTATTTCGACGGCGGCAGCGACCTCGGCTACAACCGCATGAATTTCCGCTGGGGCAACGTCGGCACCTTCCAGATCTCGCCCGGGTCGCACATGTGGCAGGTCTACACCCAGCATTACGACGACGACAAGCCGATCCCGATCACCATGTGCTTCGGCGTGCCGCCGGCGTGCACGCTGCTCGCGGGCGCGGGATTCGACTACGTCATCCTGCCCAAGGGCTGCGACGAGATCGGCATCGCCGGCGCGGTGCAGGGCTCGCCCGTGCGGCTGGTCAAAGCGCGCACCGTCGACGCCTGGGCGCTGGCGGACTGCGAGTACGTGCTCGAGGGACACATCCACCCCCGCGACAAGCGCTATGAAACGGCCGAGGCGGAGGAGAAAGGCGTGCAAGGCAAGACCTTCTTCCACCCCGAATGGGCCGGCTACATGGGCAAGGCGTACAAGGCGCCGACCTTTCACGTCAGCGCGATCACCATGCGGAAGCCTTCGTCCAAGCCGATCATCTTTCTGCTTGGCGTACACACGGCCGACGACAGCAACATCGACACGACCATCCGCGAGGCGGCGATCTTCGAGCTGTGCAACCGGCTGCAGCCGGGGATCGTCCAGGACGTGCACATCCCCTACTGCATGACCGACTGGGGCGGCTGCATCATCCAGGTGAAGAAGCGCAACAAGATCGAGGAAGGCTGGCAGCGCAATTTCCTCTCCGCGATCCTGTCCTGCTCGCAGGGTATGCGCCTCGCCATCGCCGTTTCCGAGGACGTCGACATCTATTCGATGGACGACATCATGTGGTGTCTCACCACGCGGGTGAACCCGAGGACGGACATTCTCAATCCCATCCCCGGCGGCCGCGGCCAGACCTTCATGCCCGCGGAACGCATGACCGCAGGCGACAAGGACTGGACGGCTTCGAACACGCAGTTCGAAGGCGGCATGGGCATCGACGCCACCGTGCCCTTCGGCTACGAGCAGGATTTCCATCGCCCGGTCTATCCCGTCGATCGCGTCAGGCCGGAGAATTTCTTCAGCGCGGCCGAGATCCACAAGATGAAGGCGCGCATGCAGGGCTGGGTGCTGTCGCTGGCGCGCACCGGACGCTAAAAGCGCAACCATCACCGGACCGCGCGATGCTCAAAGGCATTCTGGTCCTCGATTGCACTGGCCGGCTCGGCTGGCTGGCGGGACGCCTGCTTGCCGACCTGGGTGCCGACGTCACCAAGATCGAGAACCCGCACGCCGAAATCCATACGTCGGACTGGCGCGCTCTCAACGTCAACAAACAGCTCACGCGGCTGGATCTGAGCAGTAGCGCCGGGCAACGCGAGCTCGATCGACTTGCCGCAAGCGCCGATATACTGCTCGCGACGTTTACGCCGGGGACGCGCGAAGCCGCGCACTTCCGGCATGACCGATTGTGCGCCATCAATCCGCGCCTGATCGTCGTCGCCATCACGCCCTTCGGGCTCACCGGTCCGAAAGCCGATTGGATCGCATCGGACCTCGAGCTGATGGCCGCGAGCGGCGCCATGTCGCTTGCGGGCGAGCCCGATGGGGTCCCCTTGCGCGTGTCTTCGCCGCAGTCCTATGGCTGGGCGGGAGCCCAGGCCGCGGTCGGCGCGCTGACCGCCCTCGCGGCGCGCGCGCACACCGGACGCGGCCAGTGCGTCGACGTATCGGCACAGGCCGCCACCCTCGTCGCGCTTTCGCATGCGCCGACGTTCGTGGACGTCGACGCCACGACCCCGACCCGCGCCGGCGCGTTCATGACCGGACGTTCGGTGAAGGGCGCGCGCTTTCGCGTGTTCTGGCCGTGCCGCGACGGCTTCGTCAATTTCATCCTCTACGGCGGCATCGCCGGAAGGCGGACAAACACACAGCTGGTCGCCTGGATGCGCGAATGCCGTGCGCCGCTCGGTGCGCTGGCGCAGGTCGATTTCGAAAAATGGGATCCCACGCTCGCCACGCAAGGCGAGGTCGACGCGCTGGAAGCGCCGATCGCGGCGTTCTTCTCCTCCATTGCCAAGCGCCAGTTCCTCGAGGAGGCGCACCGGCGCGAGATGCTCGGCTATCCCGTTTCCACGGTCGCCGACATCGCAGCAGACCCGCAGCTCGCCGCGCGCGGCTTCTGGCAGGATGTGGCCGCGGCCGGCGGCGCAGTCGAGCGTCACGCCGGCTGTTTCGCGATCGTCGACGGCGAGCGAGCGCCGCTCGTGCCGCGCAACGACGCGCCGGCCGAAGCTCCGCGCGCAGCGGAGCTCACATGAGCGCATCGCCGCAGGCATTGGCAGGGATTGGCGTCGTCGAGTTCGGCAGCTACGCCGCCGGACCGCATATCGGCAAGATGCTCGCCAATTTCGGCGCAACCGTCATCCACGTCGAGTCATTTGCGCGGCCCGACGGCTTCCGCATGCAGTATCCGCCGTACAAGGACAGGAAACCCGGGATCAACGCCGGCGGCTGCTTCGCCTATTTCAACGACTCGAAGCTCGGCATCACGCTCGACCTGAAGAATCCCCAAGGGCGGGCGCTTGCGCGCAGGCTGTGCAAGTGGGGCGACATCGTCATCGAGAACATGCGGCCCGGCGTGATCGATCGGCTGGGCCTGGGGTTCGACGAGCTCAAGGCCGACCATCCCGCGCTCATCATGCTTTCGACCTGCAACATGGGACAGACCGGCCCGCGCGCCGACACCCCGGGGTTCGGGTCGCAACTCACCGCGCTTGCCGGCGTTTGCGGCCTCACCGGCGAGCGCGGCGGCCCCCCGACCGTGCTGTACGGACCGTATATCGACTTCATCGCCTCCACCCTCGGCGCGGTGGCCGTGCTCGCGGCGCTGGAACGGCGGCGCCGCACCGGAACCGGGGCCTACATCGACATCTCACAGTACGAAGCCGGCCTTCTGTTCCTCGCCGGGCCGCTGCTCGACTACCACCTCAAGGGCCGCATCGCCGAGCGCGTGGGAAACGACGATCCGCGCGCGGCGCCGCACGGCGCCTACCGCTGCGAGTCGGACGGCTGGATCGCGCTCTCCTGCTGGTCGCAAAAGGAATTCGCGGCGCTCGCCTCCACGATCGGCCGGCCGGAATGGAAACAGGATGCACGCTACGCGGACCTCGCCGGACGCAAACGCGAAACCGCCACGATAGACGCCGCCATTCACGCCTGGACCCGGCAGCGCGACGCGGCGAACTGTGCGATCGCCCTGCAGCGCGCCGGCGTGCATGCGCATTCGGTCAACAGCATGGCCGACCTCTTTCGCGATCCGCAGTTGCAGGCCCGGCATCACTGGCGCCGCAGGCACCACCCGGTGATCGGCGAGCACGCGTATTGCGGGCCGGCATTCGAACTATCGGAAACCCCCGGAGAAGTGACGACCCCCGCTCCCCTGCTCGGCGCCGACAACGACAAGGTCTTCCGCGACTTCCTCGGGCTCTGCGGCGCTGAAGTGTCCGCCCTGCGCGACGCCGGCGCCTTCGGCTAGGATTCCCTGGATCATGGCCGACCCGACGCTCGAGGAAGAGATCGGCGCGTTTGTCCGCGCGCAGCACGTGATGTCGCTCGCCACCGCCGCCGACGGAGCCGCGCACGCCGCCTCGCTGATGTACGCGACGGAAGGCTGGTCGATCTACTGGACCTCCGATCCGAGCGCCCGCCATTCGCTGGCGCTCGAGCGCCTCCCCCGGGCCGCCGCCACCGTGGCGCCGGACTATGAGGATTTCCGCCTCATCCGCGGACTGCAGATCGTCGGCAACGCCAGACGGCTGAACGCATCCGTGGAGGCCGGGCGCGCCCGTGAACTGCTGCGCGAGCGCTTCCCCTTCCTGCGACGGGCGGGCGCCCTGCCCCTTGCCCTGCGCGAGGCGCTCGAGCGGTCGGCGTTCTACGTTCTGGAACCCGAGACCATCACTCTCATCGACAACCGCAGGGGATTCGGCAACAAGCGCACGCTTCACATTGCGTGACGCTCCTGCCGCTCTGCGGTATCCGCGGGTTAGCTCGTGCGCAGCGTTACCAGCCGCTCGAGCAACGCGCGATCGTCTCTGAGCGCGGCACTCGGACCGGCGTGCACGACCTTTCCGTGCTCGAGCACGACCGCGCTGTCGCACAGCCGCAAGGCCGCCTCGACATGCTGCTCCACGAGCAGGACGGCGATGCCTTCGGCGGTCATGAGTTTGATGGCGGGCTCCAGTTCGGCGACCAGGTTGGGCGCCAGACCCTCGAAAGGTTCGTCGAGAAGGAGGAGCTTCGGATTCAGCATCAGCGCGCGGCCGATCGCGAGCATCTGCTGTTCGCCGCCGGACAACTGGCCACCGAGGTTGCGCTTGCGCTCGGCGAGCCGCGGGAACAGCTCGTAGACGCGTGCAAGCGTCCACGGGCCGGGACGCGCGATCACCGTGAGATTCTCGGTCACCGAAAGCGAGCCGAAGATGTCGCGTTCTTGCGGGACCCAACCCATGCCGGCGAGCGCGCGGCGGTACGGCCGCCAGCCCGTTACGTTCTCGCCGTCGAAGCCGATCGTCCCGCCGCGTATGCGCGTCAATCCCATCAGCGCCGTGATCAGCGTGGTCTTGCCTGCGCCGTTCCGCCCCAGCACCGCGAGGCTTGCACGCGGCACGAGCCCTATCGATACGTCTTCCAGAATGATGGACTCGCCGTAGCCGGCCACCAGACGTTCCACCACGAGCAGCGGGCTGCTCACTGCGTGTTCCCCAGATACACCCGCTTCACGTTCGGATCGCTCGCGATTTCCCGCGGCGTGCCTTCGACCAGGATGCTGCCTGCTACCAGCACGGTGATGCGTTGCGCAAAGCGAAAGACGAGATCCATGTCGTGCTCGATGAACAGCACCGTGACCCCGTCGGGAAGGCCGGCGATGGCGCGGAACAGCGCCTCGCTTTCGCCTCGAGGCACCCCGGCGGCCGGTTCGTCGAGCAGCAGGACGCGGGGCTTGCACGCGAGTGCAAGCGCGATCTCGACCAGCCGCTGCTGGCCGTAGGCGAGCTCGCGCACCGGCTGGCCCTCGATGGGGTCGAGATGGAGGGTCTTCAGAATTTCGCGGGCTGCCTCGATTTCCCGGGTGCAACCGTCCAGACGCCGCCAGGCCTTGGTGGAGACGCCGTGTCGTTCGCATATCGGCAGCAATACCGACTGCAGCACGCTAAGCTCGGGAAACAAGCTGCTGATCTGGAACGTCCGCGCAAGCCCGCGCCTGACGCGCTGGTCCGGCCGCAGCCGGGTGATGCGCTCCCCGCCCAGAAACACCTCGCCTTCACTGGGCCGCAGAACCCCGGTGAGCAGATTGATCAGCGTCGTCTTGCCGGCGCCGTTGGGGCCGATGATGGCGTGGCGTTCTCCTTGAATGAAATCGAGCGAGACCGCGTTCACGGCGCGAATGCCGCCGAAGTGCTTGCCGAGGCCGGCCGTGCGCAGCACGACGCTCATGAGGATCCCGTCGGCCGCCTGCCGGCCCGGACGCGCGAGAGTCGCAGACAGGCGCCCAGTACTCCGTCGCGCCCGAACATCACGATGGCGATTAGAAAAGCGCCCAGCCAGAATTGCCAATACACCGCGTTGAGGTCCGAAAGGTAATGGTGCGCCACCATGAACACGGCCGCGCCCACAAGCCCGCCGTAAAGCATTCCCGT
The DNA here is from genome assembly GCA_041496705.1 of Gammaproteobacteria bacterium. GTDB lineage: Bacteria > Pseudomonadota > Gammaproteobacteria > Burkholderiales > SG8-39 > VBDM01. The sequence continues at coordinate 12,454 of JBGQFD010000100.1, forward strand.
GCCGCCGACGATGAGCATCACCATGACTTCAGCCGAGCGGTTGAAGGAGAGCACGTCGGTGCCGACGAACTGGGTCGTCTGCGCAAGCAGCGCACCCGCGACGCCGGCGTAGACCGCGGCAAGCGTGTAAGCCGCGATCAGACGGCGGTGCACGGGGTAGCCGAGCGCGAGCATGCGCCCCGGGTTGTCGCGGATGCCGCGCAGGGAGAGGCCGAACGGCGAATGCACCAGGCGTCGCATCAGGAGAAACAGCACGAAGGTGACCGCGAGACTGTAGCCATACGCCGTTTTTCCGTACATGTCGAAGCGGAATACGCCGAGCACCGGGCTCATCTCCATGCCGATCAGGCCGTCGTTGCCTCCGGTGATGTCCGGGAGCCGGTTCGCGAGCTCATACAGCAGCAGCCCGATCCCGGTCGTCACCATGAGCCGCGTCAGGTCCTTCCCGCGCACGACGAGGAAACTCGTCAGGAATCCCGTTACGCCGGCGCAGACCGCCGCCAGAAGCAACCCGGAAAAAGGCTCCCCCCAGCCGTGCCTGGACAGCACGCCCGCGGCATAGGCGCCCACGCCGAAGTAGGCCGCTTGACCGAGCGAGACGATGCCGGCATAGCCGAGGACCAGATCGTAGGAAAGCGCGAACAGGCCTGCGATCAGGATCTGGCTCCACAGGGCCAGGTAGGACGGCCACAGCCAGAAACCGGCGGCGAGGACCAGCCAGAGGACGATCTCCGCCACGCGCGATCGGACCGGGGACCGGAACGGGGGCACGGGACTCATTGCCTGCTGACTAG
>JBGQFD010000101.1:0-13145 GCA_041496705.1 Gammaproteobacteria bacterium
AGTGCGTACACCAAGGCACGCATCCTGAACATCGACGAGGCAGCCATGCGCGCCGACCTCGCCCTGGGCCGGGTCGTTGTGGTGGCGGGTTTTCAGGGAGTCGACGCCGAGGGCAACATCACCACGCTCGGCCGGGGGGGGTCGGATACCACCGCCGTCGCCCTCGCGGCCACGCTCAAGGCCGACGAATGCCAAATCTATACCGACGTGGACGGGGTATACACGACAGATCCTCGAATCGTTCCCGAGGCACGCAGGCTCAGGTCGGTCACCTTCGAGGAAATGCTCGAGATGGCGAGCCTTGGCTCCAAGGTGCTGCAGATCCGCTCGGTCGAATTCGCCGGAAAGTACAAAGTGAAACTGCGCGTCCTGTCGAGTTTCGAGGAGCAGGGCGAAGGCACATTGATCACATTCGAGGAAGACGAGAAGATGGAACAAGCCACCATTTCAGGAATCGCCTTCAACAAGGACGAAGCGAAGATCACCGTGACGGGCGTCCCGGACCGTCCGGGAATCGCCTACGCCATTCTCGGCCCGATCGGTGACGCCAATATTGACGTCGACATGATCATCCAGAACGCCGGCGTCAACGGCATGACGGACTTTTCTTTTACCGTACACCGCAGCGAATACCAGAAGGCGCTCGATGTGTTGAACCGGCAGGTCAAGGACCACATCAAGGCGAGCGACATCCGCGGCGACAGCAAGATCTGCAAGGTCTCCATGGTCGGTGTGGGCATGCGCACCCACGCCGGTATTGCCAGCCGGATGTTCCGTACGCTGGCGGAAGAAGGCATCAACATCCAGATGATCTCCACCTCGGAGATCAAGATTTCCGTGGTGATCGACGAGAAGTACCTGGAACTGGCGGTACGCAGCTTGCACAAGGTGTTCGGCCTGGACCAGGCAGCGTGAACTGCGCGACCGTGGCCTGCCCGTGCTGTTAGAATTGCGCATGTCTGGGGTCGGTAAGACCGGAGAGATGCCCGAGCGGTCGAAGGGGGCGCCCTGCTAAGGCGTTATACGGATTAACTCCGTATCGAGGGTTCGAATCCCTCTCTCTCCGCCATTCTGGACCGTCTCCCGCAGTCCCGCACTCCACACTGACGAAACCCGTAGCCGAGCCCAGCCGCAGAGTGGTCATGTCACCCAAGGGAAGGGCGCTGGCAGGCCTGCTGCTCGCCGCCGCCGCGGACGGTATGCTCGGTGTGATATTCGACGAATCCAAGCCTGCGGCGCATGCCACCTCCGATCTGGCAACGAGCATAGTGGCCATCGGCTTCATGTTCATGTGGGTGCACTACGACAGCATCGAGCGCGGCTACCGGCGCTCCGCGCTCCTTAGTATCGGAATCGTGGCGCTTGCGCTGGTATTCCTGCCTGCATACCTGGTGAAGTCTCGCCCGCCGGGCGAAAGGCTGAGGGCTTTTTTCGGCCTCGCGGTCATCGTGCTGTTGATGGCTCTTGCCGAGTGGATCGCCGGGAGCATCACTGCGCTTCTGCTCGCCTGAGACTGCACTACGCAAGGGCGCCCGATTACCTGTAGAAAACGTGCCGCCCGATCCGCGCGATGGACTGCTTGCCCCTCGCCCATTGGGGCATGATGTGCGTGGCGTGGTAGAACATTGCGCCTTCCAGCACCGGGGTTTCGCGGCGATAGTAAACGGCGTCTGCGACTTTCCAGGCGCGCCGCCATTCCTCGCCCGAGGGAGGCACTACATCGTCGAATTCCGTCCACGAAAACGCGCCGACGAGACGCTTGCGCTGCGGGTCCCAGGCCTTCTGGTAAACGACTTCGCACACGCTGGCGGGATAGCGCCTCGACGCCGCGCGGTTCATCGTCACTTCCGCGACCGCGTATTGACCGTGCACCGGCTCGCCGCGTGCTTCGAAGTAGACGTTGCGTGCCAGGCAGGTGAGATTGCGCCGGTCGTCGCGGTGGGCGAACGCCATCTGCAGAAGCGATCCGAAACTCGCAAATATCAGTGCGATCGCCAGGAAAACAAGCCAGGGCGCCTTGTCCGCGGTGTACCAGCGCACGCGCAGCCCATACCAGCCGCGTTCGACCATCCAGACGAAGCGGAAAGGCAGCAGCGAGCAGTATGTTCCAGCACGCATTTTGATCCGTGATCGCAGACCATCATGTGGGGGCTGGCAAGGCGGAGTCAAGCGCGCCGGCGCGGGGAAGCGGCGTTTTTCACACGCTTTCGCTGCCACGGTCGCCGACCTGTCGGCACCGTGGGTTGCGGTGTTTGCTATAATCGCCAACTCGTTTCGCGCCCGTAGCTCAGTTGGATAGAGTACCTGGCTACGAACCAGGGGGTCGTGGGTTCAAATCCTGCCGGGCGCGCCAATTCTCCACTTCTGCGAGCGGACGCTCGCGGTGAGCGAGGCAGACGGCGACAGCCAGGGGGCGACAGAAGCACGCGCCCTGGCCGATGCGCTCGGCGAGGGCGCGCGCTTGGTCTCGCCGAAGGCGACCGGAGCTGAACCCCGTGCAGGACAATAGCCCACCTAAGAACCCTGCCCAGAAACGACACCGTCTCGAAGACCATCTCCAGGGCGAAGACTACGGTCACAGCCACGCAGAAGACGAAGTGGCCGACCACGACCACGATCACTTCGAAAACGACGGGCTGCTCGAGGACAATCCACTCTGGATACAGGATCACGTCTCGCTGCGCAGTGTCGGCATCGACATCGGTTCCTCGGGAACCCAGGTCGTTTTTTCCCGCTTGAACCTGCGCCGCCTTGGCGAGGACCTTTCGAGCCGCTACTTCGTGGTGTCCAGGGAGACTCTCTTCCAGTCGCCGGTCTCGCTGACTCCGTACCGGAACGAGGAACTCATCGACGACGCCCAACTAGGCGCGATCATCGACCGGGCCTATGCCGACGCCGGGTTGCACCCCGACGACATCGACGCCGGGGTCGTGATACTTACCGGAGAAGCGCTGCGCCGCGAGAATGCCGAGGCGATTGCAGGCCTGATTGCCGAGCAGGGGGGCGAGTTCGTTTGCGCGAGCGCCGGACATCACATGGAATCGATGCTCGCCGCCTTCGGTTCCGGGGCAGCCCGGGTGTCGCACGACACGCGCAAGCGCATTCTCAACGTTGACATCGGCGGCGGTACGACGAAGCTCGCCATCGTGGAGAACGGGCGGGTTCTGGCGACCGCGGCGGTGCACGTGGGTGGCCGCCTGCTCGTCGTCGAGCCCGACGGGACGATCACGCGGCTCGACCCGGCGGGACGGCAGCTTGCGGCCCAGGCTGGCTTCCACTGGAATCGCGGAGACCTTATCGACCCGGATGCCATGCAGCAGGTTGCGGAGTGGATGGCCGATGCGGTGCTGGCTTCGATTTCGCCACGGCCGTTGCCCGCCCCGATCCGAGGCCTTTACCTGACCGAGCCGCTGCCGAGCCTGGAGAACATCGACGGCGTCATGTTCTCCGGCGGTGTCGCCGAATACATCTATCAGCGCGAAGCGCGCGATTTTGGGGATCTCGGCCGGCTCCTGGGGGTCGCGCTGCGCCGAAAAGCGGATGCTGGCGCGCTGCCCTGGCCGCTGCTTCCTCCCGGCGAATGCATCCGTGCCACCGCACTCGGGGCATCCGAATACAGCGTGCAGCTGAGCGGCAACACCACATACATTTCCAATCCCGGGGAGCTGTTGCCTCGTAGAAACCTGCAGGTGCTGCAACCGCCCTACGTCTGCGGGGAGCACATCGACGCCGACGCGCTGGCGCAGGCGATACGCGCCCACTTCCAGGCGTTCGATCTCGTCGAAGGCGAGCGTGAGGCGGCGCTCGCGCTGCGCTGGTCGGGTGCTCCGTCGTACGAGCGCATCGCCGCTTTCGCGCGGGGCATCCGCGACGGGCTGGCCAAGACCATTGCCAGGGGCCTGCCCCTGTACATCATGCTCGACGGGGATATCGCGCAGAATCTCGGCGCAATCCTGCGGGACGAATTGGGAGTGGCGAGCGACATCTTGGTGATCGACGGTGTCATCCTCTGGGATTTCGACTATATCGACCTCGGGCGCATCCGCATGCCCTCGCAGACGGTCCCGGTGACCGTGAAATCCCTGGTATTCAGCGAAGACCCGCGCGCGCCGCACGGTCGCGGCGCGCCGGGCGAACAAGGCCATGGAGGCTGAGGCGTTCTGGATGGAGGAATGCATCCGCCGGGCGGCAGCGATGATGTTGCGCGGCTATAATGTTTCCCGACGCAGCACCACGGAGACGTAATGGGTATCGAATCTCACTACCACAGCAAGACAGACCGCGTGTTCGTGCGCGCCATCACCGGGCACTACAAGCTGAAGGATGAGCTGGCGCGGCTGCGCGCGCTGCCGCGGGTGCGCAAGGGCAACGAGATCAGGTTCGTCGACGGTCCCCAGGCCTACAGCCGGCACTACGTCGAGCCCCACGACGGAATCGCGCAGACGCTGCATATCCACATCGAGGAATACGGTCCCGGCGGAAGATCGCAGAAGCACGGGCATGTCAACGAGGCAGCCTTCTACATCCTCGACGGGCAGGGGTACGAAATTCACGATGGCGTACGCTACGATTGGCAGGCTGGTGATGTCGTCGTGGTGCACAACAACTGCGTTCACCAGCACTTCAACGCGGATCCGGCGAAGCCGGCGCGGGCGCTGGTCTTGAAGACCAAGCCCATGTACATGTTCATGAACATGCTGTTCCAGCAGCAAGTGGAGGCGCGCGCGACGGAGCCCGCCCCGGGTGGCGCGGACTTCCGCGCCCGGGAAGACGAAGACCGGTTCAACCATCCGGGATAAGGCGCGGCTCGGGCGACCCGGAGAATCCACCACAGCAGACAGCAGGAGCAATTCATGGCCGGAAGTGCCATCGTTTCCGAGGAATTCGCAAAGAAATTCGCCACCGAAAAGGACACGCCCTATGCGCGCTGGGTACGCAGCGAAGGCCTGGAGATCATTGGCGCGCACTACGTCCCGAACCTGCACACGGTCGCGCTGAAACCCTGGCCGCGGCGCGGCGGCGCAGGGGTATTCCTCAATCACGACGCGTCGCGCACCTCCAACGACTGCTACGTTTGTGAGATTCCCATCGGAGGAAAGCTTGCGCCGCAGCGCCAGCTGTTCGAGGAAATGATCTACGTGCTCCACGGACGCGGATCGACGACTGTCTGGAACGACGCGGGCAATCGCATCACTTTCGAATGGAAGGCCGGGTCGCTGTTCGCCATTCCGCTCAACACCTGGCACCAGCATTTCAACGGCTCGGGCAGGGAATCGGCGCGCTACGTCGCCGTGACCAATGCGCCGGCGGTGGTCAACCTGTACGAAGACGTCGATTTCGTGTTCAACACGAAATACGATTTCAAGAACCGGTTTTCCGGAGAACCGGACTACTTCGCCAACAAGGGCGAACAGAAGGGCCTGCTGCTGGAAACGAACTTCGTGGCCGACGCCGTGAACCTGCCGCTGGTTGCGGCGCGGGAGCGCGGAGCGGGCGGAGGTCACATTCGTTTCAACATGGCGCGCGGATCGATGAACAGCCACATCTCGCAATTCCCGGTCGGCACTTACAAGAAGGGACACGCGCACGGTCCGGGGGCGCACGTCATCATGCTTTCCGGAGAAGGCTACAGCCTCATGTGGCCTGAAGGCGACGAGCCGCGACGCTACGACTGGCAGGTCGGGAGCATGATCGTGCCGCCGAACATGTGGTTCCACCAACACTTCAACACCGGCACCGTCCCGGCGCGTTACCTTGCATTCAAGCACGAGGCGACGTCGATTCGCAACGAGCAGGGGGTGCCCAAGGCGTGGATCAGCAGGCGGCTCGGCGGCCACCAGATCGACTACGCCGACGAGAAACCGGCGGTGCGCCAGCTGTTCGTCGAAGCGCTCGTGAGGCACGGCATGAAGCCGCGCATGGACGAGGCGTATCGCGCGGAGGTCGCCGAACTGCCGCCTAAAGCGGCCTAGTCTGGCGCCAGGCCGTCGGCCGGGGTCTGGCGCGCCAGGAAGTTTTGCGGCAGAATCCCTGCATTAGCCTGGATGGCCGGGGAGTTCGGGCGGCTGAGGATCCCGGTCCGGCGCCTCCACAACGGATCGGAGATACGGCATGGCGGGTGAGATTCCGCTGATTCTGACCCTGGACAATCACGGCGTGCCCCACCGCTGGATCACTTGGCAGCGGGCCTGTTTCTATTACGCTAAGAACCTGGTGGCGTGGAGCCTCGGTGATCGTGAATTCGTGTTCCATGGCGGCATTTCCAGCGCGACGGGCCGACGCTCCAGCATCACCGCGCATTCGATCATCGCGATAAAGGGCAAGGCGATGGCGATGAAGGGATTCAGGCAGGTGCCACCGTTGAATAACCGCGAGTTGTTCCGCCGCGACCGCCACATCTGCGCTTACTGCGGCGGCGAGTTCAGTTTCCTGCGACTGACCCGGGATCATATTCGTCCGGTGTCCCGCGGCGGAACGGACACGTGGATGAATGTCGTTGCCGCCTGCCGTGCCTGCAACGGCATCAAGCGCAACCGGCTTCCCGAAGAGTCCGGCCTGGAACTGCTGTTTGCACCGTACGTTCCGAACAAGGCGGAGTATCTGATACTCACCAACCGGAAAATCCTCGCGGACCAGATGGAATTCCTGGTCCAGCACGTATCCTCTCACAGTCGCGTACTGACCCTGGCGGGCGCGGCGGCATAGCCGCTCCCGCCACGATCATCGCCCGCGGTGGCGCAGGATTTCTGGCGCAATTCCGGTTTTCACCTGCTGGAGCGTGACGCGGCAGGCCACCTCCTTGTCACGGAGGATTTCCTGCGCGCCTACCTAGCGCGGCCGGAGATTCATCCGGTGGAAGAATCCGGTGCCAATGAGGTTGCATTGCACCGGATGCTCTTCGAGGATCCGCGGCAGAGCATCGACCCGGCCGTTCTCGCGGGAGTCGAGGACCCCGACGCGCGCGACAACTACAGCGTGCTTATGGCGTTCTTCGACAGGCTGAAGCGCGCATCTTCGGTCGAATCCGCATACCTCGACATCTTTTCGCAAGCTAAGGTGGCGGTCCCGCCGCTTTTCATCGATCAGCTTGCGCAAATCATAGTGCGCAATGTGCTGGACGACTGCGATGACCCTCTGGAGCCGCGCGCGGGGGAGCTTTTCTACCGCGAGCAAAGAGCGACGACGGACGATGGGGTCGTAATGCTCGCCGATCTGGAGACGGTCGAGATGCACGCTGCGGGAAACCGCTACGGCAATGTCGGGCGCCTGATCGTCGAAGCGCAGACCCCTCTCGCATCGGTGGAACTGGACGTCCTGGACGCCGAGAACGCGCAGGTCTACTGGTTGCGCGATCAGCGGCACGACTTGGTGATCAGCATGAACTTCGGTCGCGCGGCGAACAGGGCGTTTTGCAAGGTGATGGAGAAATGGGTGCGGCATTTTCTCGGGGTCGGCGTCACCATCCAGGCGCTCCGCGCCATCGAGGACCGAAGCTGGGCATGGCACGTAGGGCTGGACACGGAGTCGACGGCGATCCTGAACGATCTGTGGCACGGGAGGGATCTGGATCCGGGGCGCCTGCGGCGGCTGCTCGCGGTTTTCAGGATGGATTTCGGCGAGCCGGCTGCGATGCTCCCGGAGGTTGCCGGAAAACCCGTGTACCTGGCTCTGTCCATGAACGAGAGCGGTGTGGTGCGTATGAAGCCGCAGAATCTCCTGCTCAACCTGCCGCTCGCCCGCGCGACCTGAATGCGCCCCGCATCCCGAGCACCTGTGTACTGGTCACGCGCGAAGCGCGCACTCGCAAGGCGCGATCCGATTCTCGCCGGGATCATCCGGGCGCATCGGCGCATTGCGCTCGAGCCGCGCGGCGCGCCGTTCCGTACCCTCGCGCGGGCAATCGTCGGGCAGCAGATCTCGGTGAAGGCCGCCGCTTCGATCTGGGACCGCCTGGTCTCGGTGGCGCCGCAAGTGTCCCCGCGGCAGATACTCGCCGCGGATTTCCGTCGCCTGAAAGACTGCGGCCTGTCGAGGCGAAAGGTCGAGTACATCGGCGACCTCGCGGCCCATTTCGCGCAGGGCAAGCTCCGCGTTGGCCGGTGGGCAGAGATGGATGACGAAGGCATCATCGCCGACCTGGTTCGGGTCCGGGGCATCGGTCGCTGGACTGCCGAGATGTTTCTGATCTTCAACATGCTGCGACCGGACGTGTTGCCGATCGGCGATCTGGGTCTGCAGCGCGCGGTTAGCCTGCACTATTTCAACGGCCGGTCGGTGTCCGCCCGTCGGATAAGGAAGCTGGCCGACGTCTGGTCTCCGTGGCGCTCCGTCGCGACTTGGTACCTCTGGCGCAGCCTCGATCCCGTGCCGGTAGAGTATTGAAGGCAGCGCGTCCGCGGGCCGTGCGTGGTGATTCGGGTACAATCGCCCGATTTCACCGAATCCCCCATGAAGACGGCGTTCCTGGAATTTGAGCAGCCGATTGCAGAGCTCGAGGCGAAAATCGAGGAGTTGCGCTTCGCGCAGGACGATACGGCAACGGATATCTCCTCCGAAATCCAGCGCCTGCAGAAAAAAAGCGCTGCGGTCACGCGGGACATCTATGGAAAACTTACGCCGTGGCAGGTGGCACAAGTGGCGCGCCATTCGCAGCGTCCCTATACGCTGGACTATGTCGCCGCGCTTTTTACCGAGTTTGAGGAGCTGCACGGCGACCGGGCCTTTGCCGACGATGCGTCCATCGTTGGCGGACTCGCGCGCTTCAACGGACAGGCGATCATGGTCATCGGCCACCAGAAGGGTCGCGACACCAAGGAAAAGATTTACCGCAATTTCGGCATGCCCCGGCCTGAAGGCTATCGCAAAGCGATGCGGCTGATGCGGCTGGCTGAAAAATTTCGTATCCCCGTGTTGACCCTGGTGGATACGCCGGGCGCGTACCCGGGCATCGACGCAGAGGAGCGCGGGCAGGCCGAGGCGATCGGCCGCAGCCTGTACGTCATGGCTGAGCTCAAGGTGCCGATCGTATGTACCGTGATCGGCGAAGGTGGCTCGGGCGGCGCCCTGGCCATCGCCGTCGGGGACATCGTGATGATGCTGCAGTATTCGACCTACTCCGTGATTTCACCCGAAGGCTGCGCGTCGATACTCTGGAAAAGCGTCGACAAGGCACCCGACGCCGCCGAGACTCTCGGGATCACCGCCACCCGGCTGAAGACGCTCGGTCTGATAGACAAGATCATCAACGAGCCTCTCGGGGGCGCGCATCGCGATCCTGCAACCATGGCCCAGAACCTGAAGAAGGCTCTTGCCGAGGCGCTGCGAAGCCTTGCCGACAAGAGTCCAGGTGAACTCGTCGAGGAGCGCTTCGAGCGGCTGATGGGGTATGGCAAGTTCAAGGAACTCGAACTCAAGTGAGGGCTTGCGGGGACGGGTAGCGGCAGCACTGGCTCCGGAGCTTTTTCCCGGCGCGCATCTCGCCGTGGGCCTCTCGGGTGGTGTCGACTCGGTCACGCTGTTGGCGATTCTGACCGACCTTGCGCCCGACTCGCGATTTTCCCTGCGGGCAGTGCACGTCAATCACGGCATCAGCCGGAATGCCGCATCCTGGGCCGAATTCTGCGCCGGCCTTTGCAGGAGCTTGGGGATTCCGCTCCAGATCTATCCCGTTGATGTTTCCGAATTCCTGGCGCTCGGTCTCGAGGGCGCGGCGCGGCGGGCGCGCTTTTCGGCGTTCGCGCGGGTTGAAGCCGATTTCTTGGTGCTCGGGCAGCATCGCGACGATCAGGCGGAAACCCTGATGCTGCGCCTGCTGCGTGGATCCGGGCCGCAAGGGCTCGCGTCGATGTCCCCGGTCAAGACATTGCCGGGAATGCGCGCAAAACTGCTGCGGCCTCTCCTGGAAGCATCGCGAACGGAGATCGAAGACTTCGCGCGGGGGCGCGGCCTGCGCTGGATCGAGGACGATAGCAATGCCGATATCCGCAGGCGGCGCAATTTTCTGCGGCACGAGGTGTTTCCGTTGATCGAAACCCAGTTTCCGGCGGCGCGCGAGACCCTTGCGCGATGCGCCGAGCACATGGGGGAGGCGCGAGAACTCCTGGAAGAACTGGGGCGCAGCGATTACGACCGCTGCTCCGGTGGCGAGGGCACGGTGGAGGTTGACGCGCTATTGCAGCTGGGGTCCGCCCGCGCGAAAAACCTGCTCAGATTCTGGTGCGAGATCCGCGGCGTCCTGCCTCCCGCCGCCGCGCAAATCGCGGAATTCCTGCGACAGCTGAGGGCATCTGGCGCGGACGCCCGCCCGAGCCTCGCTGTGTCGGCCTGGCGGTTCCTGCGTCACCGCGGAAGGCTCCACCTTGCGCCCACCGGGGAAGCGTTGCCGCCTGAATTTCAGCAGGACTGGAACGGGGAGAACGCGCTTCTCCTGCCGGCGCTCGGTGGCGTTCTGACATTCCGGCCCGAAGACGGGCGTGGGCTGAGTCTCGCCAAACTGCGATTTGCTGCGGTGAGCGTCCGTCTGCGCCAGGGAGGGGAACGGCTGCGACTGGATCCCCGCCGGCCGCGGCGGACGCTGAAGAACCTGTTCCGGGAGCGCGGCGTTCCCACCTGGCTGCGCGAACGCACGCCGCTGCTTTTCTGCGGGGAGGAACTGGTTTCGGTTCCCGGCATCGGCAATGCCTGCGAGTACCTCGCCGTGCCCGGGGAACGCGGGCTGATTGTTTCCTGGGAACCTCTTGGCTAGACGGGGGGCGCTGCGCCTGGATCGTCAGGCGCGAGCGACCGTCGCAATCGTGCGCACGGTGTCGGCAGCCAGCCGGGGGAAAATCACCCGCATCAGCGTGCCGCGGACACCGGCTGGCTCGGTAAGTTCGACCCTGCCGTTGTGCCGCTCGGCGATCTCCGCGACGATCGAAAGTCCCAACCCGCAGCCTTCGCCGCCATTCGCGGCCACTCGGTAGAAGCGTTCGAATACCTTTTCGCGCTCGCTCACCGGAATGCCCGGGCCGTTATCCTCGACTTCCAATACGGTTTCGCTGTCTCCGCCGCGCGAGCGCACTGTGACGCTGCCGCCGATCTGCGTGTAGGCAAGCGCGTTGTCGAGCAGGTTAGCCACCAGTTCGCGAAGCAGGAGCGGCTCGCCCAGCGTCCACGCGTCCTCGAGTTCGAAGCCCAGGTCGATGTTCTTCTTCAGCGCACGCTGCACCCAGTCGCGCAGGTCTCGACCGATGATTTCGTGCAGATTGACCGGTTGCCCGCTGCTGGCTTCTCCCGGTTCGGCACGCGCTAATGTCAGCAGCTGATTTATGAGGTGGCTTGTGCGTTCCGTTTCGCCGGAAATCATGTCCAGAAGTGATTTCAGCTCCAAAGTCGAGGGTTGACGGCGGGCCAGCTCGGCATGCGTCTTGAGTCCGGACAAGGGGGTGCGCAGCTGGTGGGCGGCATTGGCAATGAAGCGTTGCTGCGCACCGATGGCGGCGTTGAGGCGGGAAAGCAGTCGGTTGAGCGCGCCCACGAGCGGCTGTACCTCCTGGGGCTTGTCCTGCTCCGATACCGGGCGGAGGTCCCGCGCCGAGCGCGAAGCGATCTCGTCGCGAAGGCGCTCCAGCGGTGCAAGCCCTTGACCAATCCCGAACCAGAAAAGCGCAACCGCCGCGAACGCGATCATCAGCGGCGTGATCGTCGACGCGATCAGCAGTTCCAGCACCAACCGGTCGCGTTTCACCAGGGTCTCGGCGACCTGGACGATCGCGGTGCTGCCGTCGACCTGGACCGCGCGCGCGGCGACGCGTATCCGCTCCCCTTCGAGCGTGGCGTCGTAGAAGGCGTGCTCCTCCGGCGCGAGGCGCTGCGGCGGGGCGGGTAGCCGCGGTGTGCCGGCCACGAGGTCCTCACCGGGCCCCAGCACCTGGTAGTAGACCCGGTCCTCGGTGTCGGTGCGTAAGGCTTCTATGGCGATCGTCGGTAAGTCGAGCTCGAGCCGGTCGCCGCTTCGGCGGATATGGCTTGCGATCGCCAGCACCGGATCGAGCAAGGCGCTGTCGTAGGCCTGGTTCGCCGCGTGGAAGGCAATCCGGTACGAAACCAGGCTGCCTGCCCCTAGCAGCAGCAGCAGCGGCCCAATCAGCCAGTAGGTAAGGCGCAGGCGCAGGCTGCGGCTAGCGCGCATCCGGATCGTCCGCCATGTAGCCGAACCCGCGCACCGTGCGAATCTTGATGCCGGCGTGCTGCAGTTTCGAGCGCAGCCGCGAGACGTAGACCTCGATGGCATTGTGGGTGAGAGAGTCATCCCAGCTGCACATGGCCTGGAGCAGGTGCTCCTTGCTGACGACTTGGCCGACCCGCATCAACAAGTACTCGAGCACCGCCCATTCCCTCGGCGTGAGTTCGAGCCCCTCGGAGCCTACGCTCGCCCGCCGGGCGGCCGTATCCACCGTCAGCCGACCGAAGTGAAGCTTGGGACTTCTCACCACCTGGCTGCGTCGGATGAGTGCTCGCACGCGCGCTTCGAGTTCTGGAAGGGAGAACGGCTTGGTAACGTAGTCGTCCGCGCCGAGATCCAGTCCGCGAACGCGATCCGGTTCGGCATCGTGCGCGGTGAGCAGCAATATGCTGCCGGCGTGGTTGTCGCGGCGCAGGCGGCGCAACACCTCGAAACCGTCGATACCCGGAAGGCTCACGTCGAGGACGATCAGATCGTAATGCTCCTCCGCGCAGGCCCGCAGCGCCAGTTCTCCGGATTCGGCGTGATCCACCGCATAGCCGGACTGCTTCAGGGTTCGCAGCAGCCCGTCGGCAAGCGCCTTGTCGTCCTCGACGATCAAAACTCGCATGACAAGTTTGTCGTACCGTATCGCGCTTCAGAATAGCATGCGGCTCATGCGGCTGACGCTCGGAACTGTGCTCAGCACATGCCAATCAGAGCCCGGAAAAAAAGAGAGCGTGGAGGCGAACGAACGCCCCCACGCTGCAGAGGAGGAAAGAGACTACGTGCAAGAATATACGCGGCTAGGCTTGCAGATACCAGAGGGCAAACTGACAAGAGGCTGACGCGCAACCGGATCGATTTACTGCCCGCAGGCTTGACCGCGCAGCGGGCCACCGAAGGGACCGCAGCAGCCGGCCACGCTTTGGGCAAAAGCCTG
>JBGQFD010000102.1:0-12943 GCA_041496705.1 Gammaproteobacteria bacterium
AACCCCGGCAAGCTCAACTACGCCTCGAACGGCTTCGGCACCTCCCCGCAGATGTCGATGGAGCTCTTCAAGGGCATGACCGACACGACCATCATGCACATCCCGTTTCGCGGCAGCGGCCCGGCGCAGGCTTCGATCCTCGCCAACGAGACGCAGCTGATGTTCGACAACATCCCGCCGCAGCTGCCCCACATCAAGTCGGGCAGGCTGCGCGCGCTCGCGGTGACCGCCCTGAAGCGCTCCGATGCCCTGCCCGAGGTGCCGACGCTGGACGAAGTCGGCCTCAAGGGCTACCAAGTGACCTCGTACTTCGGCCTGGTTGCGCCGGCCGGGACGCCGCGCGAGGTCGTGCTGCGCCTCAACCAGGCGCTCAACCGCACCACGCTCGATGCGCAGGTCAACGAGGCGCTGGTGTCACGGGGCGCCACGGTGATCCAGGGAACCCCCGAGGACTTCCACACTTTCGTCAAGGCCGAGATCGAGAAATGGGGGCCGGTGGTCAAGCGCGCCGGCGTCGTCGCCGAATAGGAACGCACCGGATCGAAGCGCACGCCGCGCTTAGCCGCCGCACCAGCGAAGGATCAGCTCCTCGTAGATGGCGATCGACTCGCGCATGCGCTCGATGCTGCAGTATTCGTCGGTCTGGTGGGCGAGCTGAGGCTCGCCCGGTCCGAGCACCACGGTGGGCGCACCCGAGTAAACCTTCAGCAGGTTGCCGGCGTCGGTGCTGTAGCTCGCCGTGCGCGGCTCGGGGCGCGATCCCAGGTGCCGGGCGCAGACCTCGTACACCGTCTGCACCCAGTCGTCTTCGGGGGGGGTCCACACCGGCTGCGCGTCCTGCAGGATTTCGACGCCGGTGTCCTCGCCGAGCAGCGTTCGCATTCTCTCGAGCAGCACAGCGTGATCCATCCCCGGCACGGTTCGCACATCGATTCCGAAGTTTGCCGCGTCGGGTACGGAATTGATCGTATTGCCGCCGGCGATCGTGCCGACGTTGAGCGTCGGCGCACCCATGATCGCGTGCACCGGCGTGCCGAACTCGAACGCTTCGAGCTTCGCGAGCGCGCGCGCCGCCTTGAAGATCGCGTTGACCCCGAGGTGCGGCATCGAGCCGTGCGCGGCAACTCCCGTGAATCTCGCCTCGAACTTCAGCGTTCCCTTGTGGCCGACCAGCGGATAGTTGGCGGTGGGCTCGCCCACGACGATCGCCCCGGCACGGCCGAGCAGCCGCGGCAGCGCAGCGAGGTGGCGCGAGCCGACGCAGCCTCCCTCCTCCGCCGCCGTCAGCACCAGCACCACACCTGGAGTGCCGGCTAGCTTTCGCGAGCAGGCGCGCGCCGCCACCAGCATCGCCGCGACGCCGGCCTTCATGTCGGAGGAGCCGCGCCCGTAGAGGCGATCCCCGTCGGAATCCCCGGCAAACGGGTCGCGCGACCACGTCGCAACGCCGAGCGGCACGGTGTCGAGATGGCCGGTGAGGCACAGCGGCGCCTTTGCCGCGGAACCGCCCGCGCGGGCGATGACGCTGGTGCGGCGCTCGGCGAATTCGTGATACTCGACGCGAAATCCCCACTGCTCGAGCAGCGCGCCGGCGTGGCGCGCGCAATCGCGCTCGCGGCCCGGAGGATTGACCGTGTCGAAGCGCAGCAGCGACCGGGTCAGCTCGAGGACATCGGGTTCGCGCATGTGGCGAATGATACCCCGGTCCCTTCCGGGAGAAGGCTGGCGCAGGGTCCGGCCTGGTCAGCCGCGCCGGTGCGGCTCGCTGAAATCCACTTCGGGTCCGAGCGCCACCACCTGGCTGGGGTTTACTTCCTTCTGGCTGCGGTAGTAGTGCTCCTTGATGTGCCAGAAATCGACCGTCTCCGCCACGCCCGGCACCTGGTAGAGCTCGCGTGTGTACGCCCACAGGTTGGGGTGGTCGCGCAGGCGCCGCAGATTGCATTTGAAGTGGGTGTGGTAAACCACGTCGAAACGCACGAGCGTGGTGAAAAGCCGCCAGTCGGCCTCGGTGATGCGCGCGCCGCACAGATAGCGGCTCGACGCTAGATGCCGCTCGAGCGCTTCGAGCGTGGCAAAGAGCCCGCGCACCGCGGCTTCGTACTTGTCCTGGGCGGTGGCGAACCCGGCCCGGTATACGCCGTTGTTGACGGTGGTGTAGATGAGTTCGTTCCAGCGGTCGATGTCCGCGCGCAGCTCCTCCGGGTAGAGATCGGGGAGTTGCCTGGCCGCAAAGGCGTCGAACTCGCGGTTCAGCATGCGGATGATCTCGGAGGATTCGTTGTTGACGATCGTCGCCCGTTTCCGGTCCCAGAGCGTCGGCACGGTCACCCGCCCCGAGAATTGCGGCCGCACCTTGAGGTAGATTTCGTACAGGTACGCTGTGTCATTGACGATGTCGGGAATGCAGCCGGGCCGCTCGCTGAATTCCCAGCCGTTCTCGACCATGAGCGGATCGACCACCGAAAGACCGATCGCCTTCTCCAGGCCCTTCAGCTTTCGGAAGATCACCGTGCGGTGCGCCCACGGGCAGGCGAGAGACACGTACAGGTGGTAGCGTCCCGGCTCGGCCTTGAAGCCCGACGAGCCGTCGGCGGTGATCCTCTCGCGGAACACCGACTCGGGGCGCAGGAACTCGCCGCCCGTCCTGCGCGTGTCGCGCGGCAGGTCTTTCCACACGCCTTCGACGAGGTAGCCCATGCTCAGAAGCTGCGCTTCGCCGCTTCGCGCGCCTCGACCGCGGCGTGGCGCGCGAGAAGGCGCTCCGCCCGCGCGACTACGGGCGCGTCGATCATTTTGCCGTCGATCGCAAAGGAGCCGCGTCCGGCGGCCCTGGCCTTCGCGTTTTCCTCTACGACGCGCTTCGCGTAAGCGACTTCCTGCGTTGACGGCGAGTACTCCTGGTTGACGATAGTCACCTGCCCGGGGTGGATGCAGCTCGCGCCGAGGAAGCCGAACTGGCGCGAGCGGCGCACCATGCGGCGAAACCAATCCCAGTCGCCGAACGCGGCGACGCTCGCGATGTAACCGATCGGCATGATGCCCGCCGCGCGCGCGGCGAAGATCATCTGCTGCTTGGGCATGAGCAGCGTGTCCTCGGTCGGCTCCATGCCCGTTTCCAGCGCGAAATCCTCACCGCCGATGTCCATGGCCACGGTGCGCTCCACCGCGAGTGCGATCTCCGGCATGCGGAAGAACGCCGCCGGGGTCTCCACCATGGCGATGAAGCGCGTGTGGCCTGCGGCGAGCCCGCGCTTTGCCTCGAGTCTGGCCACCGCTTCGTCCAGCCGGCGCAGGTGGGCCGCATCGTCCACCTTGGTCACCGCAATTCCATTCACCTCGGGACCGACCGAGGCTTCCAGGTCGCGCGCGGCCATCGAATCCGGGCGATTGATGCGCACCACCACGTCCGCCCCGCCGCGCCGCACGCGCGCGGCCGCCTGAGCCACGCGCTTGCGCGCGTCGTCCTTTTCGGCGGCCGGCACGCTGTCCTCGAGGTCGAGGAGCAGGCAGTCCGCGCCGCGCGTATGCGCCTTGTCCACGTACTTCTCGACATTCACCGGGACGTAGAGCAGCGAACGCCAGACCGGAAGCCCAGGCTTCATTGCTCTTCTCCCTTGGATGCCGCAGCGCCTTCGCAGACGACGCCCTCGGCGAGCAGCTTTGCGTACGCGAGCGCGTCGACGCCGACTTCGCCGAGCAGCGCGCGATTGTGTTCACCGAGCTGCGGCGCCGGCGCGCGGATCGCGCCGGGCGTGCGCGACAGGCGCGGCGTGACGTGGTGCATGGGAAAGGCGCCCATCTCCGCGTCGGGATAGTCGGCGACGAGTTCCCGCTCTATGACGTGCGGGTCCTCGAGGATCTGCGCGATGTCGTAGACCGGGCCGATGGTGACCTCGGACTTGCCGAAATGCTCGACGTTCTCGCCTTGAGTGCGTTCGGCGATGAAGCCGCCGATGATGGCGTCGAGCTCCTCGGCGTGCTTCAGGCGCGCCGAGTTGGTCGCGTAGCGCGGATCGTCGATGAGATCCGGGCGGCCGATGGCGCGGAACAGGCGCTCGGCCATCTTCTGGATGGAGGCCGACAGGCACACCCAGTGCCCGTCCTTCGTCCGGTAGGCGTTGCGCGGCGCGGTCGTCGAGGAACGGTTGCCGGTGCGCCCCTTCACCTTGCCGGTGAGGCGCAGGTTCGCGGCCTGGGGCCCGAGGATGTTGAACAGCGGCTCGAGCAGCGCAAGATCGACGACCTGCCCCGCGCCGCCCTCGCCCTCCGCCTCGCGCAGCGCGATCATCACCGCGGCGGCGCCGTGCAGGCCGGCGACGCTGTCGGCGAGATACATCGGCGGCAGCACCGGCTCGCGGTCGGCGAAGCCGTTCATCGAGGCGAAGCCCGACATGCCTTCTATCAGCGTGCCGAAGCCCGGCCGTTCGCGGTACGGGCCGTCCTGTCCCCAGCCGGAGATGCGCACGATGACGAGCTTCGGATTGCGCGCTAGCAGCAGCTCGGGCGCGAGGCCCATCTTTTCCAGGATCCCCGGCCGGAAGCTCTCGATGAAGATCGCCGCCGAGGGCACGAGTTTCAGCAGCAGCTCGCGCGCCTCGGATCTACGCAGCTCCAGGCACAGGCTCTTCTTGCCCCGCGAATAGAGTTTCCACGTCACCGGCACGCCCTTCGTCTGCCAGGCGCGCAGCGTGTCGCCCGTCGGCGGCTCGACCTTGATCACCTCGGCGCCGAAATCGGCGAGCAGCTGCGTGAGCGTGTTGCCGGCGACCAGGCGCGACAAGTCGAGCACGCGCACCTCATCGAGGGCGCCGCGCGCCTCGCGATCGTAGTTGCGTTTCTTCAGCCGGCTGCGCATCGCATCAATCGAGCTTCGCTCCGCAAGACCAGCGCGCGGCGAAAACCTTCTGCAGACGGCCCACGGGGAATCCCCTAGTGAAAACGCCCCGAACCGCTCGCGCGGTCGGGGCGCCTGATGCTTGAGGCAGCCGGCACTAGCTGGCGCGGCCCCCGGACTTGCGAGTTGATCCTCCGGTAGAACCTTGCCTGCCGGTACTGCCTGGGTGGTCGGGCATGGGATCACCTCCTTTCGTGGTTGAAGAGCCTGAAGTGTAGCAAACCGCGCGAATGTCGACGAGTCCCTGTCCGCGCTGGCCGTGGCGGTTTTGCCTCACAAACACCCCCGCGGCCTGGCTACTCCGGAGTGCGGGCAGGCGTCTGCACTTGCAGGGGCGGTCGGCCGCCTTTCTTCTTGCGCCCGGCGCGGGGAAACGCGAGCTTTCGCCCTTCGCGAAGCATTCGCTCGCATTCTTCGGCGCCGGCCGGCTTGGCGAAAAGATAGCCCTGCATCTCGTCGCAGCCGTTCGCTCTCAGAAAGGCCAGCTGGTCCTCGGTCTCGACGCCCTCGGCGATCACTTTCAGTCTGAGGTTCTGCGCAAGGTTGATGATCGCCCGGGTCAGCGTCGCGTCGTCGGCGTCCGTCGATAGATCGCGCACGAAAGTGCGGTCGATCTTCAGGGTATCGATGGGAAAGCGCTTCAGATAGCCGAGACTCGAATAGCCGGTGCCGAAGTCGTCCATCGACAGGCGGACTCCCGACTCTTTCAGGTCGTGCAGAGTCCGCGCCGCTCCCTCCGGATCGTTCATCAGCAGCGACTCGGTGATTTCGAATTCGACAAGGGACGGATCGACTTTCGTATCGCGCAGAATCTGCCGGACGGCGCCCTTAAGGTTCCGCTGCTCGAACTGGCGTGCCGAGAGGTTTACGGAGATCGGGGGGACCTTCAGGCCGGTTTTTTGCCATGCCTTGATCTGCACGCAGGCCGTGCGCAGGACCCATTCGCCGGCCTGAACGATCAGCCCGGTTTCCTCGAGCACCGGAATGAAATTGCCCGGCAGAACGATGCCCTTCTCCGGATGCTGCCAGCGCAAGAGCGCCTCGAATCCGCAGATCTTCCCGGTGACGAGGTCGGCCTTGGGCTGGTAGAACAGCCGGAACTCATCTCGTTCGAGCGCCCGACGCAACGCGGCCTCCATTTGCACGCGCTGCAGAACGCGCTCGTTCATGTCCCGTCTGAAGTACTGGTAGTTGTTGCGTCCCTCCTCCTTGGCGCGGTACATCGCCGCGTCCGCATTCACGACGAGCGCCTCGGCGCTGTCGCTGTCGGCCGGATACAAGGCGACGCCGACGCTCGCGGTCACGTAGGTTTCCTTCCCTTCCAGGTCGAAAGGCCGCTTGAAAACGTCGACGATTTTCTGCGCCACCACTCCTGAGTCGCCGGGCTTGCCGAGTTCGGAGAGGATCGCGGCGAACTCGTCGCCTCCCAGCCGTCCCACGGTGTCGCTCGCGCGAATGCAGTTCCGCAGCCGCTCGGCCGCTTCCTTCAGCAGCTTGTCGCCGGCGCCATGCCCGAGCGTGTCGTTGACCAGCTTGAACCGGTCCAGATCGATGAACAGCACCGCCATCGGCCAGTCGTTGCGCCTGGCCAGCGCCATCGCCTGAGCCAGGCGGTCCTGGAACAGGTTGCGATTGGGCAGGCCGGTGAGCGCGTCGAATTGTGCCAGATACGTGATCTTTTCCTCGACAGCCAGGCGCTCGCGAATGTCGCGCGAGATCGCGGCGATGATGTACGTGTCCCCGGAACGCAACACGTGCCGCGTCGATTCGAACGGAAGCAACGATCCGTCCTTGCAGATGTAATGGCTTTTCATCCCGTCCGCAAGCACGTCCGCTTCGCGGGTGGGATGCGCGATGAGCTCATCGTAAGATCGTTCGAGCTCCTCCCGGCTGACGGGAAGCACGTCCTGCGGGCCCATCTCGAGCAGCTCTTCCCTGGAGTAGCCGAACAACCTGCACGCAGTCTCGTTCACGTCCACGAAGCGCATCGTGGCACGATCGACCAGGACGATCATGTCCGCCGACTTGTCCATCGCCAGCCGGAAGCGGCGCAGCTCTTCTTCGGCCTTCCGGCGCTGGCTTATGTCGCGCGCGACGGCGACGATGATATGCCCATCGCCGGAGGGCACCGCGCGGCGGGACGACTCGGCCGGAAACACGGTGCCGTCCTTGCGGCGGTACCAGCCCTCGATGCTCTGCTCGGACTCGTCGCCGCTGATCAGGTGGCGGTAAAGCTCGCTCAGCTCGTCGCGCGTGATCGAGAAGAGGTCATGCGGACCCAGCTCCAGCAGCTCTTCGCGGCTGTAGCCGAGCGCGCGGCACGCGGCGGCGTTGACGTCCACGTAGCGCAGGGTTTCCGGATCGATCAGTAGGATCAGGTCCGCCGAAACATCCAGGGCGGCGCGGAAGCGGCGCAGTTCCTCCTCGCTCTGCTTGCGGCGCAGCAACTGGCCGATCTGCGTTCCGATTACGCTGATCGCCTCCATCAGTCGGCTTTCGGATTCGCGAACTTCGCGGCTGTTGAAAGCGAGCACGCCGATCGTGTTTCCTTCCGCAATGAGCGGAAAAACGAACGCGCCGCGCATTCGGACTTCGCGGACGAGCCCGGTCTGGGCAACGCGGGAGTCCTGGTTGATGTCGCTCGCCCAGATCGGCTCGCCTGACTGCCAGACCCTGCCCGCCAGACCGACGCCGGGAGCATAGGAAATGCCGCGGGACTTCGCGAGGAATTGCTGCACGGCGTCGTCCGGAATACCCCAGCCCTCGGCAAAGCGAAGGACACCGGCCTTCTCGTCCCAGCGAAAGTAGCGGCCGCACTCCCAGCCTTCGGTCTCGCAGATCGCGCGGACGGCGCCTTGTACCGCCGCAGTCACGCTGTCGGCATCGGCGAGAGACCGGCTTACCGCGTGCTCCAGCACCTGCAGTTGCTCGGCGCGCTTGCGCGCGGTGATGTCCTTGCCGACGCCCCGGTAACCCGTGAAGGCCCCGGAGGCGTCGAACACCGGCTCGCCGCTCACGCTGACCCACACCTTCCTGCCGGCTTTATCCGCCCTTGACAGCTCCAGGTCATGGAAGGGCTTGCGCGCATCCAACAACGCGATGTGCGCGGCCCAGTCTTTTTCGGTCATGTTGTCGTACTTGAAATCCCAGCGCCTCTTTCCGATCGCTTCGCTGCGGCCCTTGATGATCCACTCGGGGCCGCTTCCGGAGGAGGAAGTGAAGCGGTACTGCTCGTCCTGCTCCCAGTACATGTCCGAGGCGAGTTCGATCAGTCTGCGAAAGCGCAGCTCGCTCTTGATCAACTCGTTTTCGACGCGCTCGCCCCGCTTCAGTCTCGAGAGCATCACGAGTCCGAGCAGGAGCACTACGAAGGATCCGAAGGTTCCCGCCGACAAGTAGAGGAAGCGTTCTTTCCCGAAGTTCGCGAGAACCGAGTCGAGCGACTGGCCGACCACCGCGTACAGGGGGAAATCCGGGACCCGCCGGAAACTGAAAATGCGCTCGACGCCGTCGACGCTGCCCCGTCGAATCTCGTTCCCGGCGCCTGCCGCGGAGGCGTTCGATGGAATTTCTGGGAGCAGCCTGTTTGGCACCGAGTCGAGTTCCGGCCAGCGAAACAGAAGGGTATTGTCGCGACGCCTTATCCCGACGAGGCCGTTCCGTCCGAGATCCAGCCCTTCATAAACGCGTATGAGGGCCTCCGGCGACACCGACAGCACCAGCACGCCTGCGAACCGTCCACCTTTGTCCAGGATCCGGCGCGTGAACTGGATCGACAGCTTGCCGGAGACGCGGCCCCTCAAGGGATTGCTGATGTACAGCTGGTCCGGGCCTCCGCCGCGATGGACCTTGAAATGCTCCCGATCGCCGAGAAAGACGCGCTCCTTCGGGTCCGGCACATCGCTGTACGCGAGCCACCCCTCGGCATCGATCACCGAGACCTGCACGACGAAGACGTCTTTGCGAAACCCCTTCTCGACAGCCACGGCTTCCGCAAAATGCTTCGGGTCCCGGGTCCAGTGGCTGCGCAGGTGCTGGAGGAGCAGGTCTGCCGCCCCCGCGTACGACGAGAAATGCTCGGCGACGATACCGGAGAGGTTCTGTCCCTGCTGGGTGGCCGCGCGCAGCGTGGCTTCACGCTCGCTTCCGAGCTGATAAACGACGGCGCCCCAGATTAGCGCCATGATGACCGCGAACGCGATCGCGAGCTGGACGCGAAGCTGACGAATCGGTCCCCACTTCATGGGCGCTTCTCACCCTCCGGCAAGATGTCGATTACGACTGTAGCGCAATTCTCCGATCACCGACATCGCCGCCCCGGCAGTGTTTGACGCACGTCAAGATGGCGCCGTGAGCATCTGCTTAGCATCGACTTGCAGGTGCGCAGCCGACGCACGGCGTCAAGGCGGGCCAGAGCGTGAATTCGACAACGAATCGATGCCCTCAGCGTCCGTCACGATGGAGGCAGGCCTTGCAGCAAACAGCGTTTTTCCCGGCGCTGCTCGTCATGGCATGCGCGCTGCCCGGCTGCGGCACGATGGCAAACGGTCGGGGCTGGGGGCAGGACGCAACGCTCGCACCCGGTTGGCGGCGGATCGGGCAGGCTGCGCTGAATGCGGCTGGCGCTCCCGAGACCTGGATCCCCGCCGTGGGCGCACTCGCTTTTCAGATCGGACGCGCGGACCGGAACCTGGCGCAATGGGCTGCGAGGCAGACCCCGCTGTTCGGCTCGCAGCAGAACGCGAACCGCATGAGCGACGATCTGAGGCTCGCCGCAAGCGCGGCCTGGATCACCAGTGCGGCGGCGGCACCGAGCGGCGACACGGCCGAGGACTGGTGGATCGCCAAGGCGAAGGGGCTCGGCGTACAGGCGGGCGAAGGCGCATTCATGCGCCAGAGCGTCGGATTTCTAAAACAATCCGCGGACCGCAGACGGCCGAATGGGGGCTCCGGGAGCTTCCCGTCGCTGCATGCCACCGCGACCGCGTCGTATGCGACGCTCGCATCGCGCAACATCGAAACCCTGCAGTGGTCGAGTGCGGCCACGAAGGCATCGCAGCTGGGGCTGGGCGCGCTTACCGCAGCCACGGCCTGGTCGCGCGTGGAAGCACACCAGCACTACCCTTCTGACGTCCTGGCCGGGATGGCCCTGGGTCATTTCCTCGGCGCTTTTTCCACCGCAGCGTTCATGGGTCTGGACAGCAATGTGCTGGTATTCATCGAACCGGCGCGGAATGGCGTGCTTGCAGGGATCCGCTTCGATTTCTAGAATCAACCCGGCAGCAGCACGCCGATGGTCTCGAGCGCGAAGCGCGCAAACCCGGCGATCAGTATCGCGACGCCCACCGAGAGCGACACCGAGAACAAGGCTTCCCGGCGGCCGATGGTCTTCAGCATCGCCGCGAAGGTGGAAATGCACGGCACGTAGAAAGTCAGGAACAGGAGGAAGGTGACGATCTGAATCGCATTGAGGTAGCGATCGACCTCGAAGCTGCCGAGCGCCTGGTAGATCATCAGCAGAGACAGCTCCTTGCGCAGCACGCCGAACAGGATCGGCACGCCCAGCACCGCCGGCAGCCCGAGCCACCACGTGGTCACGGGCGTGAGCAGCAAGTTGAGGACGCGATCGGCGCCCACGTGCGCGAGCAGCGCGAGCACCACGCTGCCGCCCACCAATAGCGGCGTGACGATGGTCAGGATGTCTCGCGTGCGCGCCCAGGTCTCGCGCAGCAGCGCTCGCCCGCGCGGCAGCCGGTAGGGCGGGATCTCCTGCACCTGGCCTGGCCCGCCTCGCGGATAGCGGCGACGCAGCACCTGCCCGAGCACGGCGATCACCAGCAGGGTGAGCAGAAAAATCGCGCACACCCAGAAGCCGCCCAGATACTTGCCGGCAAGCGCGAGAATGATGGCCGAGCGCGCGGAGCACGGCACGAAGGTCACCAGCAGCGAGGCGACGATGCGCTCGCGGCCCTTGCTGCCCGCGCCGATGGCGGCGATCGCAGGGACATTGCATCCCAGCCCGAGCAGGAACGGCACCGCCACGCCGCCGTGCAGGCCGATCCGGTGAAAGCCGCGATCGACCGCAAAGGCGATGCGCGCCATGACGCCCGCCTCTTCGAGCGCGACCAGCAGCAGCACCAGCGGGATCATGTACGGCACGACGATGCCCGTCAGCCCGATCAATCCGTCGGCCACCGCCCGCGAGATCACGCCCGCGGTGGAGTCCGGCTGCCAGGCCGACACCCATGCCACGAGCCGCGCCGAGGTCATCGCATCGATCCAGGCGCTGACGTAGAAAACCACGAACAGCACGCCGGCGAAAACCGCGATGCTGCCGACGAAGCCCCAGCGCGGGTTGAGGAAGGTCTCGTCGAGCCAATAGCGCCAGCCGCGCCCTTCGTGCGGCGCGCCGAGCCGCGTCGCCGCCTCGAACAGCAACGCGGCCCGATGGTGGCGGTCGGCGTGCAGCTCCTCCGGCAACGCTCGCGGCAGCGTCCGCTCGGCGACCGCGAGCAGCCGCCGCACCTCGGGCAGGCGCTCGGGAAAATGCTGCTGCAGCTCGTCCAGGAAATAGCGGTCGCCCTCGGCGATGTGCGTCGCGAGCAGCTGCGTCGGTGCGCGGAATGCGCGCTGAATCTCCGCCGCCGCCAGCGCCGCGGCGAGCGGCTGCAGCCGCTCGGCGATGTGCTGGCTGGCCGGCTGCGCCAGCGGGCACGCGCCCTCGCGCACGGCGTTCACCGCCGCGCGGAAGAGTTCCGAGATGCCATGCCCCATGACCGCGACGGTCGGCACCACCGGCACGCCAAGTTGCGCGCTCAGCACCTTGGCGTTGACGTAGAGCCCGCGCTCCTGCGCCTCGTCCATCTTGTTGAGCGCGATCAGCAGCGGGCGGCCGAACTGCGCGAGTTCCAGCGTCAACTCGAGATGGCGCTCGAGCGCCGTCGCGTCGATCACCTGCACGATGACGTCGGGCGGCGAAAACGGCGCCGGCGGCCCTTCGGGCTCGTGCACCGACACCGGCGGACGCTCGTCGCCCCAGAGCAGATATTTCAGCGTGGCGCGGTCGTCGTGCTCCGGGTGACGCAGCGAATGCACGCTCGGCAGATTGATGACGCGCGCCTCGTCGAGCCCGATCTGCACGGCGCATTCGTCGTAGGCGCGCTGCGTGCCGGCCAGCGCCGCGGTCTGCACCGAGGTGCTCGACACCGCGGCGAACAGCGTGCTCTTGCCGCTTGCGGGCAGTCCGACCAGCGCGATGCGCAGGCGCCGCTCGCCGCGGTACAGCGGCCCGCGCAGCGGAATCGCGGTGGTGTGAACGGTCCGCTTGGGTCTCTCCTTGCCCATCTGGCACCTCCAAGCGTATTGTGACGCCACTGAGAGCCCCATGAACGCTATCTTGAGATATGCGTCGTTGCTGATCGCGTCTCTCGCCGTCGGCGCAAGCCTGGCTCAGGATTACCCGAGCAAGCCGGTTCGAATAGTGGTGCCATTCTCACCCGGCGGGTCGACCGACGTGCTGGCGCGCATCGTCGGCCAAAAGCTCACCGAGCGATCGGGGCAGCCGGTGATCGTCGAGAATCGTGCCGGCGGGGGCGGTAACATCGGTGCGGATCAAGTCGCGAAATCCGCGCCGGACGGATACACGCTGCTGCTGGGAGGCGTTCCCCACGCGATCTCCGCGAGCCTCTATTCGAAGCTGCCTTACGACCTGGCCAGGGACCTTACGGCCATCGCGGAAATAGCGTCATTCCCCAGCGCGATCGTCCTGCATCCGTCGCTGACCGCGCATTCCGTGAAGGAGCTGATTGCGCTGGCGCGAGCCCGGCCCGGACAGCTCAGTTTCGGATCGGCCGGCAATGGCTCGCCGAATCATCTCGCCCTCGAGCTGTTCCAGACGACGGCCGGCGTCAGCATGGTGCACGTTCCCTACAAGGGATCGGGGCAGCTCATCGGGGACCTGCTTGCCGGGCAGGTGCAGCTCGCCTCCATGGGCTTGCCGGTGGCGGTGCCGCACGTTCAATCCGGCAAACTGAGAGCGATCGCGGT
>JBGQFD010000103.1:0-12846 GCA_041496705.1 Gammaproteobacteria bacterium
CCTTAAAGTTTCCCGGCGGAAAAGCGACGCCGGACACGAGCACATTTGGGACTGAAGCGATCAGCGTGACCGGGGCTAGGTCTTTTGCGGGATCGAACTTGAGCGTCGTCGCGAAGGCGGTCGGATTGATCGCATTGGTGGAAATATTGCCGACGAGCACCGTGTGCCCGTCCGGGTTCGCACGGACGACCAGCTCGACGCCGATGTTTCCTGCGGCACCGGGGCGGTTTTCCACGACGAAAGGCTGTCCGAGCGTTTCGCCGAGAGCGGGCGCAAGGATGCGCGCAACGATGTCGGTCGCACCGCCCAGGGCGAACGGGATGATCAACCGGACGGATCGGGTCGGCCAGACCTGCGTTTCCTGCTGCGCGTAGCTTCCGCCAGCAACCATTCCCCAAAGCGCAACGGCGAAGGAGAGGGTCCGCAAGAGTCTTTTCATCACCCTACCTGGCGGGAATGACGGGAAGCAGAAGGTGCGAGGCGCGGCTTCCTCCAGTGTGGATGACGTTGGTCCCGGTGTTGTAGTCGGCGCCGTAGTGCGTATACGGAAAGCTGCCAATGCCGTCGCGGGGCTGGATGTCGAGCCGGATGCGATGGCCTTTCATGAAGACCATGCAGGTCGGCCAGATTTCCACGTCGACGCGAACCACTTCATCGGCCTTCAGCCGCTGGCGATCTTCGTGTGAATGGTACGGCCGATAGGGCCGGCTGAGCGATGCATCGAGCTTGCGGTGCGAGGCGCGCAGCCAGCCCTTGGCGACCGGGACGGGCTGGCTCTGCTGGCCCAGCTCGAAAACGTCTTCGTCGTTCGGAGCAATGTTGCGTATCGTCGCGAAAATGTCCATGTCTTCGGTGGTGCTCGAGACCCACAGCACCAGCGCGACGGGCCCGGTGACCTCCGTGTCCTCCGTCAGGACCGCACTTTCGAAAGATACTCCCATGCGGGGAAGGCTGCCGGCGAGCACGGTCGATGTCCACGAGGCTGAAGCGACGCCCGCCTTGCTCATCCCGCTCGCGGAATAGGAGATCGACGAGGTCTTGCGAGGTGCCGCCTTTGCGAGCGCGCCTTCGACTTCACCGGCCCGCCCGCGCGCCCCAGGGTCGAGATAGAACCTCGTCCAGCGGGTGCGGCGAATCGGCCATTCCTTCTCGGTGCGCCATTGAGCGTTGCCGTGGCCGCCCTTGCGGATGAGGAGCTTGACCGGCGGTTCGCGCATGATTCCGGTATCGATGCCTTTGAGCCAGTGATCGAAGAAGCGCAGCTGGTCGGTCCGGCCCTCCTCGGAGTAGAACGGGTGGTAATGCGTGCCGGCGTGAATGCGCAGCTTCTTGTGTTTCGACGCGGCGCGAACATAGCCCTCGGTGTTGCCGCGCAGATGCAAGCCCATCCCGCTCCAGTTACCGGCACTGTAGAGCGGAATCTCGATGTTCTCCCAAAGGGCCCGGCGGCCCCGCCACCATTCCCCGTCGAGATTGTTTCGCATGTAGTCCCACAGCCAGGGTGTGGAGAACGCATCGGTTGCGGAAGCCTGTGGTTTGCCGAGCAGATGGTGGGCCATATGATTGTTCCACCAGTTGGTGGCAAAACCGAAGGAGAAGATCCCGCCGTGATAGCCGAAGTCGCGGTACATATCGGCCGCGCCTTCCCAGGGGATCATCGCTTTCAGCGACGGCGGCCTCAAGCTCGCGACCAGCCACTGGGTCATCGCGTAGTAGGAGATGCCGTTCGTGCCGACCCGGCCGTTGCTCCAGGATTGCTTCGCCGCCCACTCGATGGCGTCGTAGAAATCGCGCGCCTCAGAGGACGACCAGGGATCGGTACGTCCCGGCGATCTTCCCGAGCCGCGGCCGTCGACGCGAAGAGCAATGTAACCGCGCGGCACCCACCACAGCGGGTTGACCGTCTCCCAGTTCATGTACGGGTTCGGCTTTTCCTCCAGATCGGGAGGCGGAACCCACAGCTTGTTCTTCTGGTAGGGGCCGAGATTGATGATGACGGGGAACCGGCCCGACGACTTCGGACGGAACACGTCGGCCTTCAGCCGGGCTCCATCGCGCATCGGGATTTCGAGGTCTTTCTCGACGACGAGGTCGAAACGCGGTTGCGACGGCCGACTGCTCGGGGTTCTTGTCTTTGCCAAGGCCGGCTCGTGTAGTGGGACAGACCCGTTTTCCTCGGATTTCGCGATTTGCCCCGAAACCGGGGTCTGTCCCCGGTTTCCGTCTATTCGATCTTGATCTTCGCCTCGCGCAGGAAATCGCCCCACTCACGCGTCTCCTTTTCCACCAGCTGCTGAAACTGCGCCGGCGAGGACGAGAGCGTGACCTCGAGCATCTGTTTGGCCAGCTGCTCGTTCATCTGCGGGTTCGACAGGACCGCCGCGACCGACCGGTAGATCTTGTCGATGATCGGCTTCGGCGTCGCCGCAGGGGCGAACATTCCCTGCCAGGCGTTGGTGCCGATCCCCGGAAATCCCTGTTCCGCCATGGTCGCCACGTTTGGAAGCTCGGCGAGACGCTGCGGCGCGGTGGTGGCGATCGCCTTCATTCTCCCCGAGCGTATGTGCGGCAGCGCGGAGGACAGGTTGAGAAAAGCCACGGGAGCCTCCCCCGAGATGATAGCCGGAATCATCTGGCCCGCCCCGCCCTTGTAGGGGATGTGGGTCATCTGAATACCCGCGGCTTTCATCAGTTTTTCCATGTCGAGGTGGGGATAGCTTCCCAGGCCCGCGGAGGCGTAGTTGATCTTGCCGGGATCCTTCTTCGCAAGCGCGATCAGATCGGCGACCGAGTTGGCGGAAAATCCCGCGGTCGTCGCGATGATGTGCGGAATCTCGACCAGTTTGGCGATGCCCACGAGATCGCGGGACGGCTTGAACTGCAGCTGATTCGCGAACGTGTTTTCGTTGATGGTGTTGGTGGAGACATTGCCGACGAACAGGGTGTAACCGTCGGCGGGCGCCTTGGCAACGGCTTCCAGCGCGAGATTGCCCGAGGCGCCGGGACGGTTTTCCACGAGGAAGCTCTGCCCCAGCGATTCGGTGAGCTTCGCCGCGACGATTCGGGCGATGATGTCGGTGGCTCCGCCGGGGGCGTAGGGCACGAGGACCTTGACGGGCCGGGTGGGGTAGGAATCCTGTGCCTGCAACGGCTGCGCGCCGGTGAGTAACGCGCACGCAAGCAAAGCGGCTGCCGCGGGCAGGGCTGGAAGTCGAAACTCGTTTGCGAATCGGGTCATGGTCTTTCCTCCGGGTTCAGAGCCTGAAATGAGGTACGCCTTTGTTTTTCGGGCACGGCGCAGGAACTCCAAGGGCATGATAACCCGATCGCACGCTGCCGAATATGCGGCGCCCGTATCGGTATAATCCCTGGGCGGCGCATACTGACGAATACGGCGGGCCTCCCCGCATTGCATTGTAGTGAATCTGGTCAGGTCCGGAAGGAAGCAGCCACAGCTATATCATGCAAGTGCCGGGGTAAGGCTCGCCACCCGACCACGACAGGCTAAAATTCCCGCATGTCTTACCAGGTCCTTGCCAGAAAGTGGCGTCCGCGCGACTTCGAGTCGCTGGTCGGGCAAGAGCACGTCGTCAAGGCACTGCGACACGCACTGGATGAGAAGCGCCTGCACCATGCGTACCTGCTTTCCGGAACCCGCGGGGTCGGCAAGACCACGGTAGCCCGCATTCTCGCCAAGGCCCTCAACTGCGAGACGGGCATCAGCTCCAGGCCCTGCGGGAAGTGCAGCGCGTGTCTGGAGATCGATGCCGGCAGGTTTATCGACCTCATCGAAGTGGACGCCGCGACCAACACGAAGGTCGACGAAATGCGGCAGCTTCTGGAAAACTCGGTGTACTCACCGACGCGAGGCCGGTTCAAGGTATATGTGATCGACGAAGTTCACATGCTCTCCACCTCGGCGTTCAATGCCATGCTGAAGACCCTTGAGGAGCCGCCCGAGCACATCAAGTTCATCCTGGCGACCACCGATCCGCAGAAGATCCCGGTCACCGTGCTTTCGCGATGCCTGCAGTTCAATCTCAAGCAGATGCCGGCGGGCGCGATTGTCGAACACCTCGCGAAAATACTGGCCGAGGAGAAATTCCAGAGCGAGCCGGCCGGTCTGATACTCGTTGCCCGGGGCGCCCGCGGCAGCATGCGCGACGCCCTGTCCCTGCTCGACCAGGCGATCGCCTACGGCGGCGGCAAGGTCACTGAAGAAGCCGTGCGCGCCATGCTTGGAACGGTAGATGAGACGTATCTCTACTCCCTCCTGGAAGGCGTCGCCGCGGGAGATGCCCGGAAAGTCCTCGACGTTGCGGAGGAGATGCGCTCGCGCGGCGCGGCCTTTGACGGCGCGCTCCAGGATCTGGGGACGCTGTTGCATCGCATTGCGCTGGCGCGAATCGCGCCGGATACGGTCGGCGCGGGCGAATCACAGGGCGAGCGGCTTACCGCCTTGGTCAGGCGACTCGATCCCGAGGATGTGCAGCTTTACTACCAGATCGTCGTTCACGGGCGGCAGGAGCTGCCGTTTGCACCTGACGAGTTTGCCGGATTCAGCATGGCGCTGTTGCGCATGCTCGCCTTCACGACCGCGGAGCGTCCCGCGGAGAGCCGTAACCCTGCCGATGCACCACCCGCTGCAACCGCGGCCCTCGCGCAGCGGCCGTTCGACGGTGACTGGCCCAAGCTCGCCAATTCGCTCAATCTGGGCGGAATCGCCAAGCAGCTCGCCCAGGCAAGCGAGCTACAGCGCTTCGATGGCGAAGTTCTGGAGTTATGCCTGCCGCCCGCAGCCAGGCATCTCGCCGAAAGGAGCTTTCAGGATAAGCTTCGCGGCGCACTGCAGGAGCATTTTGGCCGGAGCCTGCGTCTGACCGTGAAGGTGGGCGAAACCGGCGGCAACACGGCGCGGGACCGCGCGGTAGCCGTCATAGGCCAGGATGCCTTTGTCCGGGATCTGGTTGAAAACCTGGACGCCACCATCGTCGATTCCTCGATCAAGCCAGCACGGTAGCGGAGATTCCAAGGATGAAAGCACAACTCGCGGGGCTGATGCAGCAGGCCCAGCAGATGCAGGAGAACATGCGCAAGCTGCAGGAGCAGCTGTCTGTCATGGAAGTCGAAGGGCAGTCAGGCGCCGGAATGGTCAAGGTGACGATGACCGGCCGTCATGACGTCAAGAGAGTCAGCATCGACCCTTCCCTGTTCAAGGACGACAGGGAAATGCTCGAAGACCTGGTTGCGGCCGCATTCAACGACGCCACACGCAAAGTCGAGACCTTGCTGCAGGACAAGATGGCCGGGTTCGCCGGCGGCATGGGGCTACCACCCGGCCTGAAACTGCCGTTTTGAGCATCTTCAAGTGAAGTCGCCGAGCGCGCTCGAAGACCTCATCGAGGCGTTGCGCTGTCTGCCCGGCGTCGGCCCGAAATCAGCGCAGCGGATCGCCTACCACCTGCTGCAGCACGACAAGCCTGGAGCAGCGAGGCTGGCGGACTCTCTCGAGACGGCGCTGCAGAGAATTCGACGCTGTACCAAGTGCAATACTTTTACCGAGGAGGAGCGCTGTGCGCTGTGCGGATCGTCGAGACGAGATCCATCGCAACTGTGCGTGGTGGAGACTCCAGGGGATCTGCTCATGATGGAGCAGACGCTGGCATACAACGGCCTGTATTTCGTGCTCATGGGACGCCTGTCTCCGCTAGATGGAATCGGACCGAAGGAAATAGGCCTGGACGTCCTGCAGCGTCGCTTGAGCGGGGGTGAGGTCACCGAAGTCATCGTCGCGACCAACTTCACTCACGAAGGCGAGGCGACGGCGCATTACATAAGCGAGATGCTCAAGGGGCGCGGCCTGCGCGTAACGCGTATCGCGCGGGGCGTTCCGGTGGGCGGCGAACTGGAATACGTCGACAGCGGCACTCTCGCTCAGGCGTTCGTTGAGAGACGCTCGTTGTGAAACGGAGGCGTCCGGGCCGGCCCGCGACCCTATTCCAATTGTGCAACGACGCGTGGGCGTTCCAAACCCCATGAAGTCGCTGCAAGGACTCAAGGTTATAGAGCTGGGGCAGCTCATCGCAGGTCCGTTTGCCGGCAAGTTCTTCGCCGAATTCGGCGCCGAAGTCATCAAGATAGAACCCCCCGGCGGGGACCCGCTGCGCAAATGGAGAAAGCTCCATCGCGGCACGTCCCTGTGGTGGTACGTGCAGAACCGAAACAAGAAATCTGTCACGGTGGATTTGAGGCGGACCGAAGGGCAGGAGGTGATGCGCAGGATCGCGACGAACGCCGACGTGGTGATCGAGAATTTCCGCCCAGGCACTCTGGAAAAGTGGGGGCTGGGGTATGAGCGCTTGTCGTCCACCAATCCGGGGTTGGTGATGCTCAGGCTTTCCGGATTCGGACAGACAGGCCCGTACCGCGATCAGCCGGGATTCGGCGCGATCGGCGAATCCATGGGCGGCCTGCGCTACGTCACCGGCTATCCCGATCGCCCGCCGGTGCGGCCGAATCTCTCGATCGGCGATGCGCTGGCGGCGCTCCACGGCGTCATCGGCGCCCTGATCGCGCTTCGCCATCGCGACGCGAGCGGCGGCAAGGGGCAGGTCGTGGATGTCGCGCTGTACGAAGCTGTGTTCAGCATGATGGAGGGCGCGCTCCCGGAATACGGCATGTTCGGAGAGCTTCGCGAGCGCACCGGGAGCAACCTGACCGGCATCGTCCCCTCGAACACGTATCCTGCAGGGGATGGACAGCACATCGTGATCGGGGCAAACGCCGACAGCATATTCAAGCGCCTAATGGAGACCATCGGGAGGCCGGACCTAGCGAACGACCTGGGACTCGCCGACAATGCCGGACGCGCAGCTCGTGGCGACGAGCTCGACGCCGTCATCGGGGAGTGGACCCGCCAGTACTCGAGCGACGAGGTCGTAGCACTCCTCAATGCGGCGCAGGTACCCAACGGAAAGATCTACAGCATGGCGGATATCACCCGCGACCCCCAGTACCTCGCTCGAGAGATGATCCGCGATGTGAAACTGCCCGACGGCACCGCGCTGAAGGTCCCGGGTATCGTTCCCAGGCTTTCCGAGACCCCTGGAGACCTCGAGTGGGTCGGCCCAGCGCTGGGCGAGCACACGGAGGCTGTTCTTGCTGCGCATGCCTACAGCGATGCCGAGATAGCCAGCCTCAGAGAGCGCAGGATCGTGTAGCGGCAACCGGACCGGGGGCAAAGTGCAGCAAGTCCATGTACACGAAGTAGTTACTCGCGATGGCTTCCAGATCGAGCCGCACTTCGTCCCGACCGAGAAGAAAATCGAGCTCATCGATGCCCTGTCCCTGACGGGACTCGCCAAGATCGAAGTGACCTCTTTCGTTTCGCCTCAGGCAGTGCCGAACCTGTGCGACGCGGAGTCGGTCATGGCAGGGATCAGGCGGAATCCCGACGTGGAGTACGTCGCGCTGATCGCCAATGCCAGGGGTGCACAGCGTGCCATCGCCGCCGGCGTTGACGAGGTGAGTCTGGTCGTTTCGGTGTCGGAGACCCACAACCGGGCCAATGTGCGCCGGTCGACGGACGCTTCATTCGAAAGTTTCACGGAAACCGTGCGCGAACTCCGGCGCACGCGCATCAGGGTGGCCGGCGCGCTGTCGACCGCGTTCGGCTGTCCGTTCGAAGGTACGCAGCCGGCGGATCGCGTGACGCGCTTCATCGGACGCTACGTGGATCTGGGCGTGGACAGCATCACGCTCGCCGACACCACCGGCATGGCGGATCCTGCACTCGTGCTCGCCCGGTGCGCCGAAGTGCGCGAGCGCTGGCCGGACCTGGAAGTCGCGCTGCATTTCCACAACACGCGAGGCATGGGACTCGCCAACGTGCTCTCCGGGCTGGCCGCGGGCGTGCGGCGCTACGAGGCCTGCCTTGGCGGTCTTGGCGGCTGCCCGTTTGCACCGGGTGCGACCGGGAATGTCTGCACCGAGGATCTGGTGCACATGCTGGAGAGCATGGGCTACACCACGGGGGTGGATCTCGACAAGCTGCTCGCGGCCTCGAAGCGCCTCGCCGTGATCGTGAGCCACGATTTGCCGGGGCAGGTCGTGAAGGCCGGAAGGACGACCGATCTGCATCCGGTTCCTGGGAGCCTGCGGCAGGACGCGCGGTGATGGACGGGCCAAACGCAACGATCAAAGGCCGCGGCGCCGCAGGCAACCCGCAGGGGCGCTTCGAGAAGCTCGCGCGCAGCCGTGATCGGGAAGCCGTGGAGGCGCCACCGCGGCCGGAAACGGTGGTCAAGTTGCATTTGGCGCGCTCGATCATCGCGCACAACGACTCGCCGGACCTCCCTTTCACGCAGTCGATCAATCCGTATCAGGGCTGCGAGCACGGCTGCATCTACTGCTACGCGCGGCCGAGCCACGCCACCCTCGGGCTTTCGCCCGGTCTGGAGTTCGAAACCAGGCTGTTCGCGAAGGAGAACGCCGCCGAACTGCTGCGAAGGGAATTGTCCCGTCCCGGATATCGCTGCGAGCTGATTTCGCTGGGGGCCAACACCGATCCGTATCAACCGGTCGAGCGCGAATACCGGATCACCCGCGGCATTCTGGAAGTGCTCTGGGAGTTCCGCCACCCGGTCGGGATCGTCACGAAAGGCTCGCTGATCGAACGCGACCTGGACCTGCTCGCAGCGATGGCCCGCGAGGATCTGGTCCAGGTGTTCGTTTCCATCGGGACGCTCGACGGCGAGATCGCCCGTACGCTCGAGCCGCGTGCGGCGGCGCCGTTCCGGCGGGTCGAAACGATACGCCGGCTGAGCTCGCAGGGAATACCTTGCGGCACGCTGGTTGCGCCTATCATTCCGTTCCTGAACGACAAGGACATGGAAGCTGTGCTCGAGGCCGTGAGCGGGGCGGGAGGGCGCATGGCCGGATACACGCTGCTGCGTCTTCCGTGGGAAGTCAGGGAACTGTTCAAGGACTGGTTGCAGCGGCACTACCCGCTGAGGGCAGCGCATATCATGGCCCGCATCCGCGATATGCGCGGCGGGCGCGAGAACGATCCGGAATTCCACAGCCGCATGAAGGGGGAAGGGCAGTTCGCGGAACTCCTGCGCAATCGATTCAACGTGACCTGCAAGCGGCTCGGCCTCAACGTCGGGGGCCGTATCCGGCTGGACGCCGGCAAATTCCGCAGGCCGGGCCCGCAGCAAGGGACCCTGTTCTAGAGCCGTTGACAGCCTGAGCCCCGCGTGTGAGCATCGGAACTCAGGCTCACGGGATGAATTAATAGTATATTAAAAATCAATCTATTACGTTAGGATTATTATGTCACTTCTTAATATCACATTTGTGGCGTTCCTCGTCGCCCTGGCCCCTGCACTCGCCCGCGCCCAGGGGGTGCTTGAGAAAAAAGACGTCCACATCGCGGTGGGCGGGAAGGCGTCGCTCTACTACCTGCCGGTGACGATCGCCGAGCAGCTGGGCTATTTCAAGGACGAAGGCCTGAACTTGCAGATCAGCGACTTTGCGGGAGGGTCGCAAGCCCTGCGCGCGGTGGTAGGCGGAAGCGCCGACGTCGTATCGGGCGCCTACGAGCACACCCTGAACATGCAGCCGAAAGGCCAGTTCCTGCAGTGTTTCGTGCAGCAGGGGCGCGCACCGCAGATCGCAATTGGAATCGCCAAGAGCAAGGCGAGCAATTACCGGTCGCCAAAGGATCTGAAAGGCCTGAAGGTAGGCGTGTCGGCGCCGGGCTCGAGCACCCACATGATTTTCAATCACTTCATCTCCACCGAGGGCCTGAAGCCCTCAGACGTTTCCATCATTGGCGTCGGCCTGGGAGCCGCCGCGGTGACGGCGCTGAAGACCGGCCAGATCGACGTCGTCTCCAATACGGACCCGGTGATGACCAAGCTTGAGCAGGACGGCGACGTGAGGATCATCGCCGACACGCGCACGCTGAGGGGGACCGAGCAGGTGCTGGGCGGCCAGATGCCGGCAGGCTGCCTTTACGCGCCGGTGGATTTCATCCGCAAGAATCCGAATACGGTCCAGGCGCTGGCCAACGCCATCGTGCGCGCCGACAAGTGGATACAGTCAGCGTCTCCCCAGGATGTGCTGCGAACTGTCCCGGAGTCGTACCTTCTGGGAGACAAGGCCCTTTACCTGTTTTCGTTCAACAAGGTCAGGGAGGCGATCTCGCCGGACGGCTACATCTCCGACGCCGGCGCGCGCAACGCGCTCAGGGTCATCCCGACCTTCAATCCCGAAGTCAAGGCGAAGGAGATCAAGCTCGAACTCACCTATACGAATGAGTTCGTGAAGAAGGCCAACGCGAAGTACCGGTGATCACCCGGCTGCGCGGCCGCCTGGGCAGACCATGTCATTGACGCAGGATCTGATTCGGAAAGACTCAGAATGACGGCGCGCCGATGACCTCCGCTCTCGCGTTGGAGCAGATCAGCTGCACCTTCCTCTCGCGCGACGATCCTTCCCAGCGCTACACCGCTGTCCGCGACACGACTCTGGTCGTTGGCGAAGGCGAGTTCGTCTCGCTGGTCGGACCCACCGGCTGCGGCAAGTCGACCCTGCTTAACGTCGCCGCCGGATTGCTGCAGCCTTCGTCGGGCGCAGTGACGGTTTTCGGGGACCGGCTTGCGGGCATCAACTCGCGTGCGGGCTACATGTTCCAGACCGACGCGCTGATGCCCTGGCGCAACACCATTGAGAACGTCATCGCGGGCCTGGAGTTTCGCGGCATGACGCGCGAGGAGGCGTTCCACCCCGGGAACGATTGGCTGAAGCGCGTTGGACTGGTGGGATTCGAAAAGCGCTACCCCCATCAGCTTTCGGGAGGGATGCGCAAACGCGTGGCG
Organism: Gammaproteobacteria bacterium; assembly: GCA_041496705.1. Taxonomy (GTDB): domain Bacteria; phylum Pseudomonadota; class Gammaproteobacteria; order Burkholderiales; family SG8-39; genus VBDM01. The sequence continues at coordinate 10,884 of JBGQFD010000103.1, forward strand.
CTCGCGCAGATGCTCATCCTGAATCCGCAGATCCTGCTCATGGACGAGCCTTTTTCCGCGCTCGACATCCAGACCCGTCAGCTGATGGAAAACGAGCTACTCGAGCTGTGGTCGTACGATCGCAAATCGGTGGTCTTCATCACCCACGATCTGGAGGAGGCGATCTCGCTCTCCGATCGCGTGGTAGTGCTTTCCGCTGGCCCCGCGTCGCATCCCATCGGAGACTATCCCATCGACCTGCCGCGCCCGCGCGACGTTGCCGAGATCCGCCTCACGCCGCGTTTCATCGAGTTGCACACCGGGATCTGGCACGCCATGAAGGGAGAGGTACTGAAAGGCTATGTCCAGCAGAAAAAGCGGTAGGAACGAGGAGGGCGGCCTGCGGTTGCGCGTCTACCAGGCGCTCATCCTCTTTCTTTTTTTCGCCCTGTGGCACGTGGGGACGAGTCCAACACTCCTGCCGCCCATCTACTTTGCCGAAGCCAACCAGGCGGCGTTCTTTTTCGGCGAGCCGATCATGGTATTCGCACGCCTCTGGCAGTGGTTTGCATCCGGGGAAATCTACGGACACCTGTGGGTAACGCTGGTCGAGACGCTGCTCGCGTTTCTCATCGGTACGGTGTCCGGAGTGGCGATCGGGCTGTGGCTCGCGCTCTCGCCGATGGCCTCGGCGATCCTCGACCCCTACATCAAGGCGGTCAACGCTATGCCGCGCGTGATCCTGGCGCCGATCTTCTTCGTATGGTTCGGACTCGGCATTGCATCGAAAGTCGCACTCGGCGTGACGCTCGTGTTCTTCATAGTGTTCTTCAACGTCTATCAGGGGGTGCGCGAAGTGAGCCCGGTCGTGCTGGCCAACGCCCGAATGCTCGGGGCGAGCCCTCGCCAGCTCCTGCGTTTCGTCTACATGCCGAGCGCGATGAGCTGGGTGTTCGCGAGCCTGCACAACTCGGTGGGCCTCGCATTCGTGGGCGCGGTGGTCGGCGAGTACCTCGGCTCCGCAAAAGGCGTCGGCTATCTGATCCATCAGGCCGAGGGCGTGTTCGACATCAACACGGTCTTCGCCGGCATAGTACTGCTGACAGCATTCGCCCTCGTTCTCGACTGGACCGTGGGCCTCGGAGAGAAACGTCTGATGGTTTGGCAGCCGCGCTCTGGCGAAACCGAGCGCGGCTGATCACACTTATCCGTGTCGCGCCGCCCGTCCCTGTATATTGCGGCGCAAAATTGTTTGACACAGCTTGTCACAGACAGCTATAATTCCGCTTCTGTACCGGGCGCGGGGTGGAGCAGTCTGGCAGCTCGTCGGGCTCATAACCCGAAGGTCATAGGTTCAAATCCTATCCCCGCAACCAACCCTCCTGGGGTGTGCAGGATCCCCGCCCGGGGAACGCTCTTTAACAATTGAACAGCCGATAGGTGTGGGCGCTGGGTGAAGCCAGTGACGCTGGCAGTTTTGGGCGCGCGCAAGCGCGTTGGCGTCACACAAAGCTTAACCAAGCTCACACCAGGTCTAGCAAGGTTTTTTTCAAACCTTTGCAATGACTTTGAGTGAGTAGTGGGCCCGCGGCAAAACGCAGGGCTCGCGCAATCGCATTAGCGATTGAACGGGATTGAATTGAAGAGTTTGATCCTGGCTCAGATTGAACGCTGGCGGCATGCCTTACACATGCAAGTCGAACGCGAAAGGGGGCAACCCCGAGTAGAGTGGCGAACGGGTGAGCAATACATCGGAACACGTCCTGTAGCGGGGGACAACCTCGAGAAATCGAGGCTAATACCGCATACGATCTACGGATGAAAGTGGGGGACCGCAAGGCCCCACACTATAGGAGTGGCCGATGCCGGATTAGCTTGTTGGCGGGGTAAAAGCCCACCAAGGCGACGATCCGTAGCTGGTTTGAGAGAACGACCAGCCACACTGGGACTGAGACACGGCCCAGACTCCTACGGGAGGCAGCAG
>JBGQFD010000104.1:0-12730 GCA_041496705.1 Gammaproteobacteria bacterium
GAGCCGTTGGTGACGGTGCAGCCCTGACCGGGGTTGGTGGGCTTCGTGAAGACGCTGACGCTGTAGGCCGCGCCGCGTGCAAGGGACGTGCTGAAGACGAACGCGCCGTTGCCGGTGATCGCGAGGTTGTTGCCGAGGTTGTTTTGCAGCACCAGACCCGTGCCCGCGAGCCCGTTGACAGTAACGCCGATGGTATAGGTCGGGGGGGGAGCTGAATCGCCACCGCCGCCGCCGCAAGCCGCAAGAAGCAGCGCGAGCGCGAAAATACAATAACGGGAAATCCCTCTGACCGACAGGGTTCCTGCGTGCATGTCCCTCTCCCAAGTACCAGGCGCGCGTGGTGAAACTGCAACCGAAACTGCGAACCAGATGAAACTTCAGCAAAAAACATGCCGCCGAGAACGCCATCGCGAGAAGCCATTGCGATGGCCAGGTCGGACGCACGAGCGACTCGCCTGACGGTCAGCCGACGCCCCGGTTCGAATCACCGAACCGGAGAACGTCTGAATGTTATGGTTTCCTCTGCTCGATTAAGGTATCACAATTTGCAGCCAAAATGCCCGCACAGGTGTCGAGTTTTCTACACCAACGCCGGAATCCCGACTATTCCCCAGTCCGGTGTTCCCCGATCCCCCGGTGAATTATCAGGCCGCCGCTCGCGGCGGCGCCATGCGCGTGAAGAAGCCGGCGCGGAACCCCTGGGCGTAGTCGTCCATTCCGATGTCGTGGTAGGGGGACAGCACCTCGTCCCGCGCACGGGCGGACTTTCCTTCGGTGAAACCGTCGACGAATGCCGCCGAGCGGCCGTTTTCATTGTTCATGAGTTCAAGTACATCCATGATTGCCTCCCAGCAAAGCCTGCCCTTTGGATAGAGCAAGCGGCGTGCCAGGGGCAAGTCGGGAGGCGGGGCTACTGGGCGCGCAAAGGGGTCGGCGGAACCGGTGTCGTCGCTGCCGTTCCCGTCACCTTGAATGCGTGAATCACGGGTCCGGGAGCGTCGCCTCCCCGCTGCGACAAATAGATCCGCTGTGTCTGCGGATCGTATGCAGCGCCACCCAGGAAGTGCGTGCTGAGAGTGCGTTCAAATGGAAGCTTGAACGTCCAGACGGCATAGGGTTGCGGCTGGTATTCCCGCTTGGCTCTGCTCTTTACCGCAAGAAGATCGTTGGCATCGTATGCCCAGACTTGATAGACATACGGGTAGGCATGGACCCCTTTGCTGCTGTCGGCAGGGTCGCCGCAATCAGCCCCCTCACCGTAACAATAAGTGCCCACTCCGTGTCTGCCAAAAAACAGCACGCTGCGGGTTCCGCCGGGAAATACGACGCCGGAGATGCTGGATGTCAGGTTGTGAACGGCATTGGTTGAACTGACTGGCCTGAGCGGGTTGGAAAGGGGATAGCCGAGCAGGCGGGTAGCCGGTTGGCGCGTCAGGTCTGGGTTGAACACCGAGATCGAAGGACCTTCAGATTGAACAGAAGCAATTGGCCCGCAGCACATCCCGGTAAGTGCGGGTCCGGCAAACGCTGCCTGCCATTCCGGGGGCACCAAGGTCATGTAGCCATCGACAAAGTGAGGGTCGGCACCGACCAAGTAAGGCCCGACTACTTGCCCGGTTGTCGACAACGACAGGGGTCTGGAAAAATGCGAGGCCTTTTGAGTACCACCACCGTCGTAATAGGAAAACCCCGTAACGATAAGCTTGCCGTTGTAGACCAGGTGACCGCCAATTTTTTGGGGATTCGAATCCGACGGGTTGATTTGACCCAGCTTGCCCTCGGTAGCGTCCGCAAGCGGTTGCAAGATGGTTGCGGTGGCAAGCTCATTGAGGTTCGTGCTGTTCACTACGGCCGGGATACTTATTTCCGCAGAAAACTGCACGTGGTCGTGCCCGGTAATGTACAAGGAGTTGTTCCCGGGGTTGTAGCCGAGCGCAGTCCCGCCGTAGGCGAAGGTGGTAGCGTCGCTCGTACCTTGCGGAACGCGAAAAGCGCCCTGATACACGAGATTCGCCTGCTGCATGAGGGGCAAGGCCGTCGGGGCAGCGGCGAGCGGGGCATTGAGGGCGATCACGCCCAGGGCTGCAAGCGCGCACCTGAGCTTGCTTCGAACGGGTCGTTGACTGTTCACGGCTTGACAAAGCGTGGACTTGGTGGCGGCGGGAGCGCCGACTTTGCGACAAACTGATCCGCGCCAATATCAACACCGGCACCGGCCGGCCGGGGCTGGCCGTCGAAGTCATCGCTCAGACCGGCCACCCCCTGTCCCGCCCCCACCACCGAACCGATCGCGGAAGCCAGGTGCAAGTCGCCGCTGGCCGGGTTGACGAACCAGCTGCCAGCCGCATTCGTCAGGTTCCTGGTAACGACACCAGAGGCACCATTCCGACTCACGATCGGCTTGTTCGTCAGATTGTTGGCAATCAGGACGCCGGTGGTCGATGCGAATCGATACTCGATGGCCCAGGGAAAACCATTGTCCATCACGATGGTGTTGTTATAGACCTGCGTGCCTGGACTATCGGTCAAGGCAATTCCGGTATCGGCAAACCGGCCCGCGTTGGCGGCATGGTAGATCATGTTGTTGCGGATAATTCCGCCCGTGTTGCCCTTGCCGTCAAGGCCGAAGCCGATTCCGCGGTCGCAGTTGACGATCAGGTTTCTCTCCACGGTGTTGTTGGCAGAGCTGTCCCAAAAATGTATGGCAAACTCGGCAACAGATCTGCTTGGACTGACTATATTGCGGAACGTATTGTTACGGATCACCCAGTTCTTCGACGCATGGGCATCGATGCCGCCGATGTAGAATTGCGGGCCGATGCCTGCGCTATATTCAAAAAGGCAGTTTTCAACCAGCCCGTTATTCGCGGAAACGCCGGGAGCAGCCGGGTCATTGCTTACTTTGATCATCTGCTCGTAGGCATCCCTCAAGATGCAGTTTCTGATCACCGGCGCTTCGGCGTTCGCTTCGCCGGCGATTTGAATCAGATGAAATCGGCTTTTTTGCAGGGTGACATCGCTGAGCCGGAAATTTCTCGCGGCGACTCTGATGAGGTTGCCGATGCGTGCGGTATCGCTCATCGCGTCGCCCTGGATCACGACATTTTCGCGAACGCCCGATTGGCCCGCGATGGTGACGTTGGGCGCGGTGACATTCAAGGTGCCATTCAAGGAATAGACTCCATCGAGCACCAGGATCGTCCTGTTGCCGCCGGAACTGTTGGCGTTGGCGACGGCGCTCTCCAGTTGAGCGACGCTGCCTACAGTGGCCGTCTGAGCCGAGGCGAGACCAGCCGTCCAAATGAAGGCTAGTGCATAGCGGAGAAGGTCGTGTTTCAGCGGGTCTTTTTGCGCAGGTCGACAGTGGATTCCAACCACGGCCCGGTGCCCTGCTTTGAGGCGAGATTCCGCAGGTGGGTCTCGATTGCCGCGAGACTCTTGCCGATCGATTCGAGCGCCGGCGCGAGATGCTCTATCTTGTCGGCCTGGCCGGCGATCGTCGCCAGGGCGCCGGACTGCTCGCGCAGGATTCCAAGCATCCCGTTCTCGGCCGGAATGGAGGGCGTCTTGAGGCGGTGCTTCTCGATGCGCTCCGCGTAAGACGGCCACTGCAGCTCCTTGATGGCCGCCTCCACCACTTTCTGCGTGACTTCCGGCAGGCCGTCGGCATAGGCGCAAGTCAGTGCCACATCGCAAAAGGTATTGATGAGGCGCGGGACGCCTCCCGTGTAGTTGTAGATGAAAGGCAGCGTCTCCGGCTGGATCAGCGTTCTATCCTTCGCCCCGGCGACCCCGAGCCGGTGGCGTATGTAGGCGCCGATTTCCTCTTCGTTCAGGGCGCGAAGGTGATAGCGCAGCTTCACGCGCTGCCTCAGCTGATCCATTCCGGGTTTGTCGAGGATTTCGTCCAGCTGCGGCTGCCCGACGAGAATCACATGGAGCACTTTCTCTTTCTTGGCCTCCAGCCCCGCGAGCATGCGGATCTCCTCCAGCACCTTCACGCTCAGATTGTGCGCATCGTCCACGATCAGGACGATCTGCCTGCGCCGCTGAAACTGCCTGAGGAGGAAGCTGTTCAGCATGTCGAGCAGCTCGACTTTCTTTGCATCGAACGGATCCAGGCCGACCTCCACCAGAACCGCCTGAAGGAATTCGACCTCGTCGAGCTGTGTCTGGAATACCTTGGCGACGAGGACGTCCTCCTCCAGTTCCGACAGGAGCTTCTGGATCAGCGTCGTCTTGCCGGAGCCGATTTCTCCGGTGATGACCACGAAGCCTTCCTGGTTCCACACGGAGTAGTCCATGTAGGACTTGGCTCGAGTGTGAGCTTCGCTCATGAACAGGAAGCCGATGTCCGGGGTGAGCCGGAACGGCTGCGCGGCCAAGGCGAAATGTTCTAGATACATGCCTGCCTATCTCCTGGATCGGGCCGCGTACAACGGTCCAGTACTATAGCCCAGAAGCAGCATGGCGCGCCGATCCACGAAAGTCGACTGCGGCACAGTAGTGCTTTGCCGCTCGGTCTGTCCGGCCTCTAGCGTCAAGGTGAGGGCGCGGCCCAGCCTGTAGATCACGCCCACGCCTCTGCTGCGATCTGCGTCCTGCTCATCGAAGCTCGAGAAACTGCGCTTCATGTACTGCGTGAAGGCATACGCCTGAGCCTCGACGGAAAAGAGCCAGGACGTCGAGATTCTCCCGCCTTTCTCGCTGTAATCTTGCGGTATATTCGCGTAATCGACGCGCCGCACGTACCCCTGCAGGCTGTAACCGAAGCGCTCGCCCCGGTTCGCGTAGGCAAGCTCGCCGCGCCGGCTGTGATACACGTCGCCCGCGGTCGTGTTGGCAACGGCCAAAGGCGCCGCTACTGTCTCGCCTTGAATCGCGGGCATCGTCGAAATCGAGAAGGCTGTAACCGTATCGCTGTACGTGTCCGAGAACTGGTCGGCGAGAGAAACGCGGAGCGACGATTCCGACGTGAGCGATAGTTGGGCGGTATATCGCGCGAGCCGGCCGCTCAGGTGCTGTCCTCCGTATTGCACGATGCGCGTGGTGCCGACATCGAGCGTTTGCCGGTTGAAGGGCAAGAGCCTCTCATAGCGGAAAAAGAGATCCTCCCGGGAAAGACTGCTGAATAGGTGTGTATCGCCCGCGGGGTCGGTGTAAAGCGCGGGGGGAGCGAAGTGGATGCGGGTCGCCGCAAAGTTGAGCGACAAAGTGCTCGGCGCGGAAATCTGGTGCAGCCAGCGCGTGTAGATCGTGTAACGTTCGCTGTCCCCGAGACCTGGGCCGCTGGTTCCGCCTCCTTGGACATAGTATCGGCCGTATCGGGCGCCGATCACCGGCGTGTCGGTGGGATTCACCCGAAAGGTGAACTCCGGGCCCGTGCTGAGGGAATTTGTCTTTGTCCGGTTGGTAGGCGTGTCCGGAGCGCTGAGACTGAGGTTGGCCTCGCGGAAAACGTCTTCGAAGGACCAGATGAACTGCCGCGGCGATATCGTCCACACCGCGGCGCTGTCGAGAAAGAACCCGGTATCGTCTTCATAGGTGTGGCGAACGAAGTGGCGTCTTTCCACCTGCGCCACCAGTCGTGCATACAGCTCGGAACTGCTTTCCTCGTATGCCAATCCGCCGAACACCTGTTCCGTCCACTCGGCGCGCGGATCCGCGGAGCTTAGTCTGATGTTGCTGTCATGAGACAGGGTGTATCCCAGCCCGGCATCGTACTGTCCCGCGAGGACCGGCGCCCCGCCGGAGCCGGCCCAGCACAGTATCGCGATGCAGCACGTCCCGAACCAGTAGGTGTTTTGGCGACTCGCTTTGATCACCCGCCGGTCCCTGGGGGTCGCATGCGCCAACGCCGGAACCAGAGTTCGCGCCAGTCGATCTGAGGAATGCGCGGTTCGTCGTTGAAGACGACGCCAAGTAGTTTCTTGCCGCCTATTTCCTTGACGCAGTTCTCGATCTGCGCGCCGGTGACGCGCCCGTAGCGCCCGACGAGGATCACATAGTCGCACAGCTCGGAGAGAATCCGTATGTCCGCGATATCCGACATGGAGGGACCGTCAAGAATGATGAAGCGTTCCAGGTAACGCCGGCGGACCGAATCTATCAGGCGCCGCATTTTGGCCGAGGTGAAGTACTCCGCCGGAATCTCGCGTTTTCTCCCCGCCGCAATCACGCGGAACCGCGAGATGCCCACGGGTCGGATGATCGTGGACAAATCGAGGTCCGGATTCTCCAGGTAGTCGGTCAGTCCCGGGGTGGACGGGTCGTCGAGCAGTCGGTGCACGCTGGGATTGCGGAGATTGCAGTCGACGACCAGCGCAGTGTTTCCCTGGTCGAAGGCAAATGCCGCTGCAAGGTTTTGCGCAACGAAGCTGCTGCCGCTTCCTTTGCTGATGGCGCTGACCAAAACCACGCCGTTTTCTCCTTGTCCCTGCAGGATGATCTTGGTACGCAGATCGCGAAACGCCTGAACCGCCGGATCGTCGACGAGTTCCGGCCGGATGATTCCATGCCGGGACAGATCCTCCGCGCCGAGAAGCGGCACGTCGTTCTGGTTCATCCGGGAGATGTCCTCGAGCCGGACGAGCTCGCCTCTCGGTTCCGGTATCAGGGCCGTCCCCCGCAGCGGCTCCCGGTCTTCTGCGAAACCAAGCCCCGTGTCCGGCTGGTTGTGGCGTTCCGCGCGGGCCTTGTTGAGGGCCTTTTCGATCTTGCTCATCTCACAGCACCTGGGCCATGCGCAATATGGAAAGGATTGCGCACACGGCCACGGTCGCCACCAGGGCCATCTTCAGCACCGGGAGTTCCGCTCTCAGCCCCTTGAGTTCGTCCGGGGTCCAAAGATGAGGAATGGTGGCCAGGACCGGAATATTGTGCGCTTTCGAGATGGTGTCCCCGATGCGGACTCGCGGGTCGATCTGCATCCGGACGTAAAGCAGCCCGAAAGGAACCAGTATCCCGAGCACAAGCCCGCCGAGCACGAAGTGCCAGAATCGCGGCCCTTTGGGGGCCTGCGGCAGAGTCGCAGGCTCCTGAATGCTGAATGTCAATCCCTGGCGATCGGCGTCCAGGCTCATCGAGACGCGTGCCCTTTCGCGACGGCGCAGAAGATCCTGGTAAATTTCGCGGTTGATCTGATTGTCGCGTGCCAGATCGGCCAGTCGAGCATCCCCGCTGCGCACGCCCTTGCCGCGTTGGGCCTCCTCCCGGAGCAGGCGCTGCGACTCCGCGATGCGCGCCTTGAGGGCATCGACCGTAACCTGGGATGCCGAAAGTTCGCGGCGCAATTGCTGATAGATCGGACTATTCATCGCCGATTCGTTCATTTCCCCGCGGCCGGCACGTTCTCCCTGTTTGGGCTGCTGGCGTTCGAAACCAAGCGCTTTCGTCAGGTCCTGGATTTGCAGCTTGAGTTGAACGATGTCCGGATGCGTGTCGAGGTAGCTGAGCCGCAGCGTGTCGAGCCTTGCCTGCGCCTCGCCGATACGCCCCCGTATCTGGCCCTCGCGCGTAATTCCCGCGGTAACATCCGCCTCGCCGGATACTTGCCGCTCGAGGGAGGCGCGCCTGATCTCCGCTTCCCTCAGTTCCATGGTCGTAGTCTCAATGCGCGCGTTGAGCAAGGCGAGCCGTGCGCTCAGCTCAACTTCGTTGACCGGGCGTGCGTCCGTGTTCGATCCGCGCACCTGCCTGATTTCCTGCTCGCTCTGGGTGAGCTTCGCCTCGTATTCCCGAGCCTGCTTGTCGATGAAATCGTATGCGCCGCGGGTCTCGGCCGCCCTGGCGGCAACTCCTTCCAGGATGAAAAGCTCGGCGAAACTCTGCGTTACGCGAAGCGCCCGCTTCGGATCGGTATCGCGGTATTCGATCTTGACGAGGTTCCTCCCGATGTTGGAGACCGTCGTTCGCTTCTTGATCCCTTCGATGAGGAACTCCTGCTCCACGGAGCTCGGGTTACTGTCCGACCAGCCGCCATGCTCCAGGATGCGATCCATGATCCGGCGCCCGTAGATGAGCTCGCGCGCGTTCCTGGTCAGGTCGCTGACATCGGTCGCCACGGCCGCGCCTTGCATCAGAGGCTGGATGATGTTCCTGTCTTCCACGAGAATGTTCGTTGATGCCGCAAAATATTTCGGCCACGTCAATCCCATCGCGAGCAGCACCGCGTTTACGAGAGCGAATACCCCCACGACCACGCGCCGCGAAATGAATGCTTCCTTGATCAGCGCCCTTGCAATCTGTTCCGGATGTATCTGCATCGTGTACTCCTGAAATCCCGTTGGCAGGCTGCGCGGCTAGAACAGCCTCTCGGGAACCGTGATCACGTCACCCGGCCTGAGCGCCAGGTTGGTCTCAAGCCGGCCCTTGGCGAGTATGTCGCCAAGCGAGACTTCGAATACTTCGGTCTTGTCCTTGACTTTGCGGTAGAGTTTGGCTCGATTGGGCGATGCGAATTCGTTCAGGCCTCCGGCCTCCAGCACCGCATCGAGCACGGTCATTCCCTGGCGGTGTGGCATCGAACGCGGAGTGCGCACCGCGCCGGTCACGCGCACGCGCGTCAGGAATTCGTGCGATCGCAATTCCGTAATGATGACCGCAACGTTGGGCTCGCGAATGTACTCGGCGAGCTTCTTCTTGACGCTATCGGCCACCTCGCTCGCCGTGTGGCCGCCCGCCTCGATGTCACCGATGATCGGCACGGAGATTTTTCCGTCGGGCCGCACCGGGGCGGTCACGGTCAGCTCGGGGTTGCGCCAGACACTTACCTGCACCCGGTCGTCCACACCGATGCGGTAGTCTTCGGGAGTGGCGGGCTCACTCTGAGATCCCGGCTGCTGCGAAATCCCCGCATCGAAAAGCGCGCAGCCGGCCGCCATCAGTGCCACCGCAGATATTCCAAACCACCGAAAACCTCTCATCTGTCTCTCCTTGCTGCACGCCGTCCCTGGTACAAGAAATGCGAATCTCCGGTCATGCGTCGGCTTCCGGAGGACTGTTCGCGGCTGAAGACTGAAACGGCGCGAACGCGTTGGCAGTTTACACCTAGCGGGCACCCCGGCCAAACAAGACCACGTGCGCAGTCTGGACCAGAATGAGAAAATCCAGAAACAGGGAGTGGTTCTTCACGTAATACAGATCGAATTGCAGTTTCCATACCGCGTCGTCCACCGAGGACCCGTAGGGATAGCGAACCTGGGCCCATCCGGTAATGCCGGGCTTAACCGAATGCCTGCTTGCATAGTAGGGTACTTTTTCGCTGAGATCGCTCACGAACGGCGGCCGCTCCGGTCGCGGGCCGACGAAGCTCATTTCCCCCCGCAGGACGTTGACGAGTTGCGGCAGTTCATCGATGCGGGTCGCCCGGATGAATCTTCCCACCCGCGTAATGCGATCGTCTTTCATCTGCGCCCACCGGGCGACGCCGTCGCGTTCCGCATCGATGCGCATGCTCCGGAATTTCAGGATCTCGAACACCCGACCCGACTCGCCGGTGCGCTTCTGCCGGTATAGAATCGGCCGGCCGGTCTCGAGCCAGATCGCCAGCGCCGCCAGCACCATGATCGGCAGGGCGGCGAACAGCATCGTCGCGCTCACGCCGATATCGAATACGCGCTTCACGAGCTTGTCGAACCCGTTCTTGGCAAAACCCTGGGAATAGACCATCCAGCTGGCGCTCAGCGAATTGAGCTGCACGTAACCGGTCTCGCGTTCGAAAAAGGTCGGCAGGTCCACCACGTTGACCCCATCCAGCCTGCACTCCAGGAGCCTCTCCATGGACAAGTATCCGTTGCGCCGGTCCCGCACTCCAACCACGATCTCGTTGACGCGGTGTAGCTGCACGAGGGCGCGCAACGACTTGCAGTCGCCCGCCAGCAGTTTGGATCGATCCACGCCCGGCTGCTCGTCCCCGCAGCGGAGGAAACCCACCAGATGAAAACCCGCGCCCGAGCCGAGCTTGCCGAGCAAGACATCGACCTCCGCTGCCCGGGAGCCGCTTCCGAGCACGAGCACCCGGCGTTTCAGCGCTTCGTTGCCGACCGCGCGGAAAAACACCGCCCGCGTCACCATCGTCAGGAACAGGGAAAACGCCAGACTTATGGCCAGGATGCCGCGGCCCAGAAGGCTTTGCGGGACGAGGTAGAAAATGATCATCATCGCCAGGGCCGCGACCGGAAAGCTTGCGAAGAAGCGCACCTTGTACTCGCGAGTCTCCCGGTACAACGCCGTGCCGTACAGGCCGAACGCAATCATCACTCCCAGCACGACCATCGCGTACAAGCATGCACGCGGAAACACCAACATCGGGCCGCCGCTGGGAGAGAGAAGAAGGAAATGCGGATCGAGGAAGCGCAGGGTCCCAGCGAGATAGACTGAGCCCACGTGAACCGCCGCTTCCGCAAACATGAGCAGCAAGAGCGGAAGCGACACATAGTGTCCAAAAATACGTACGCTCAAGCGCCCTCCCTGCACACCATCTCTTGCCCCTTGCTTCCCATTTCCTGTGCTTTCTTTTTACCGGCCTTCAATGAATCCTTTATTAGAGGTCGTGGGTAATCCTCGTGTCAGTAGCATGGACCGTGCCAGTCCGCGCCGCAGGCGAGCGCGGGCGATTGCGCCGGATTCCTCGCTGGTACGGAGTCCAGCGCTGGTCGGGGTCGCCATCGCAGGGCGGACCACACGGAAAGGACTTCGTGTCGTGGCTTCGGCACTGAGTCGGGAAACCAACAACACTCGCGGGACGCTATCGCGGGAGGCAGCCTTGGAATTATGCGTCGCAGAAGGACAGGGCCGGGGCGAATTCGACCCTGCTTGGCCATATCTGCCTCTGCAAGGTGCGGACATAGGTTTCCTCCCAGCGCGTGAAGCTCGACCCTGCTACCTGCCGTTGTTGCTGTCTTATTGTTTTCGTGGGGGACCGACACCCACAAAGTCGGACCGTGCCGGCATTGCGTTACCCAGTATCCGCGCCCGCCTGCCGGCTGCTACTTTCAGCGGGGACAATGATCGCACTCGCGCCCCCAATACTGCAACTGCGTTTGAGCCTGGAGCGGCAACCGACGAAGTTACTTCAGCGCAATCCGGAGCTTATGCGAGCTAGCAAAGGAAAGCTCGGAACAAAGAAATCTTGGGCTCTCAGCGCGTTGAAAAATTACCCTCGAGCGGGCCCAGCGGGCCCGACCGGGTCCCCTTGCGGGCTGATCGCCTTAGCCCCGCTGCGCCTTGAGCAGGTCGCGGATCTCGGCGAGCAGCACTTCCTCCTTCGACGGCGCGGCCGGGGCAGCCTGTTTCGCCTTCATTAGGTAGCCGAGAAACTTGACGATGAAGAGATACAGCGCGAACGCGACGATGACGAAGTTCAGCAACTCGCCGAGGAACACTCCGTAGGGGACTTCCTTCGCGCCCATGGCGATTTTCCAGCCGAGGTAGCCCTGCTCGCCCGGCAGCAGCAGACCGACCAGCGGCATGAGGATGTGCTTGACCAGCGAATCGACGATCTTGCCGAAGGCAGCGCCGATGATGACGCCGACGGCGAGGTCGATCACGTTGCCCTTCAGGGCGAAATTCTTGAACTCCTCGAGCAGCGACAGCGCCCTGCGCGTCGGGTCGATCGAGCCTAGCGATTTGAGCGGATCCATACGTTTCTCCTGGGACAGTTTGTGGGAGGGCGCGAGAGACGATACGAGACGCCCGCTTATACCGCGGATCGGCTTCCCGCGGGCCGGGCCGAATGGTAGCCTGACGGCCACGGCTCTGCGCCACACAAGGAGAGAGGACCATGCCATCGTTCGACCCGCAATTCGAAAACCGCCGCCGGCTTCTCAGATGGCTCTCCGCGAGCCCGCTCGCCGCTTCGCCGGCGCTGGCGCTCGCCGGGGTCGACCGGCCTTCCAAGCTTGAGCAGCTCGAGGCGGAAGCCGCGCTCATCGGCAAGCCCGAGGACGCGATCAACGTGTTCGACTTCGAGCCGGTGTTCTTCAAGAACGTGCCGCCGGCGCACGTCGGCTACATGGCCTCGGGGATCGACGCCGAGGTGACGCTGAAGGCGAACCGCGAGGCTTTTTCCAAATACTATTTGCGGCCGCGGCGCCTGAACGACGTGTCCAAGGTGGACACCGGCGTCGAGATCCTCGGCGTGAAATATCCCAACCCCATCATCATCGCGCCGACCGGCGGCAACAAGTCCTTCCACCCGGAAGGCGAGGTCGCGGTGGCGCGCGCGGCCAAGTCGGGCGGGCACCTGGAGATGCTCTCGACCTCGGCAACCACCTCGATCGAGGACGCAATGGCGGCGCGCGGCGCGCCGGTCTGGTTCCAGCTCTACGCCTCGCCCAAGTGGGAAGTCGCCGAAGCCATCGTCAAGCGGGTCGAGCGCGCCGGCTGCCCGGTGGTCGCGGTGACGGTGGATCGCGTCGCCGGGCGCAACCAGGAGACCTTCTTCCGGCTGAGAAAGTCCGACACGCGCGACTGCAAGGGCTGCCACACGCCGGGCGTGCAGGGCGCCACGAAGCGCAAGCCCGCCTACGACGGCGTCGACCTCTCGGGCCTCTCGAACACCCAGTCGGCGAACATGACCTGGGAATTTATCGACCGGCTGCGCGGCATCACCAAGATGAAGATCGTCATCAAGGGCATCCTCACCGCCGAGGACGCGGCGCTGTGCGTGAAATACGGCGTCGACGGCCTCATCGTCTCCAACCACGGCGGACGCGGCGAGGACAGCGGC
>JBGQFD010000105.1:0-12482 GCA_041496705.1 Gammaproteobacteria bacterium
AGGTACCCCTGCCCCGTCGGTCCCAGCATCGAGAAGAAATTCGACAATCCTTCCGCGCTGGTGATCGACACCGCCTCGACGCCGCCGCGCTGCCAGCGCGCAAGGAGCGGACCGGTGTCCTGGTCGGGCCGAACCCGGCGATAGCATTCGGCGTACTCGACGCGCCCCCCGCGCGCCTGCAGCACTGCGCGCAGCCACTCGCGGCCGCCCTCTCCTCGAAAAATCACCACCGAGCGACCGCGCAGGTCCAAGAGCTCGGGCAGCGCGGCGAGCGCTTCGCTGTCGGCCTGCTCCTCCGGCGCGATCACCGAGGCGAATCCGCGCCGCTCGAGCGCCTTGGCGGTGCCGGCGCCGACCGCTGCGACGCTCAAAGCCTCGGGCCAGGCGCGACCGGCCGATGCGAGTCCGTGCATCACCGCGGTCGGGCTTACGAAAATCGCCATGTCGAAAGTGTCGAGGCGCGCAAGGAGCCTGGCAAGCGCCTCGGGATGTTCGGTAGGGACTGTTTCGATCGTGGGGAACAGCACCGGCTCTCCTCCGGCCGCCTGTATCAAAGCGGCGAGCGCAAGCGCGTGCTCGCGCGGCCGGGTGATCACGACCCCGCGTCCCGACAGCGGCCCGGAGCTCATGAATTCCGGGCGAGGATGGCGTCGGCCCCCTGGCGGCGCAGTTCTGCCGCGAGTGCCTCGCCCAGTTCTTCCGGCAACGCCGCAGCCCCGGTCAGTTCTGCACGCACGACCTCGCGTCCGTCGCGCGTCGCGACCAGGCCGCGCAGGCGGATCTCGCTGCCGCTCGCGACGGCGTAAGCGGCGAGCGGCAACCGGCAGTCGCCCGACAGGGAGCGGCTGACGGCGCGCTCGGCGCGTACGCAGGCAGACGTGGCGGCGTCTTCGAGGACTGCCAGCCACTCGCGCAAATCGCTTCTCGCCTCGCGGCACTCGATGGCAAGAGCGCCCTGCCCGGGCGCTGGCAGGCTCTGCTCCGGTTCGAGCATGGCGCGGATGCGGCCGGCGAGACCCAAGCGTTTGAGTCCGGCCGCCGCGAGAACGATCGCGTGGCATTCGCCGCGATCGAGCTTCGCGAGCCTGGTCTCGAGGTTGCCGCGCAGCGGTTCCACTCGCAGCCCGGGCTGACGTTCCCGCAATTGCGCCTCGCGCCGCAGGCTGGAGGTTCCGACAACGCTGCCGGCGCGCAGGGATTCGAGACTCGCAGCGTGGTTCGAAACGAAGCAGTCGCGCGGGTCTTCCCTGACGGGAATCGCCGCCAGGCAGAAGGCCGCCGGCAGGTGCATCGGGACGTCCTTGGCGGAGTGCACGGCGAGATCGGCACGACCGTCCTCGAGCGCCGTCTCGAGCTCCTTGACGAACAAGCCCTTGCCGCCGATGTCGGCCAGCGGACGGTCGAGGACGCGGTCGCCTTGCGTGGTCATCCCGAGAACGCCGACCTCGCAATCGGGGTAGACCCGGCGAAGCTCGGCAGCAATATGCCTAGCCTGCCACATCGCCAGCGTGCTGCGCCGCGAGGCAATGACGATCTTTTCAGGGGCGCGCTTCACTAGAGTCCTCAGCTGACCAGTGCTTTCACCTGCGCCCACTGACGGCGGCTTACCGGGAGTCTCTCGTCGCTGCCCTCCAGCACGACCGACCAGCCCGCCTCTCCCTCGGTTTCGGCGCTGCGCTCGAAGCCGCGGATCAGCCGCCGCGCCGCCAGGCAGTTTCTGTGAATGCGCACGAATACCCCGCCGAACTCGTGCTCGATCTGCGACAGCGGTTCCTCGACAAGGTGATCGCGCGCGCGCGTATGCAGGGTCACGTACTTCAGTTCCGCCCTCAGGTAGATGACCTCCGCCACCGGAACCAGCGTCACGCGGCCGCGCTCGGCGATGCTGAAATGGCGGCGCGGGGCCGGATCGATGCTCTCGAGCACGCCGCGCGCGAGCCGTGCGCCGGTCGCCGCCTTTTTCAGCGCCGCCAGCAGCCGCGCCGAACGCACCGGCTTGGTCAGGTAATCCACCGCGTTCACCTCGAACGCCCGGACCGCGTACTGGTCGTGGGCGGTCACGAAGATCACGGCGGGCGGCCGCTCGAGCACCTGCAGGTGCCGGGCAAACTCGATTCCGCTCATCTCCGGCATGTGAATGTCGACGAAAACCACGTCGGCCTGCGCCGACGCGGCGACCTGCAGGCCTTCGACGCCGTTCGCGGCTTCGCCGGCGACGAGGTGCGGAACCTCCTCGCGGCAGTCCTCGAGCAGCTCCCGCAGGCGATTTCTCGCCGGCAACTCGTCATCGACGATGACTACGCGGAGCGTACTCACGGCACCTTCCGGTAAGGCATGATGATGCTGATCTCGTATCGACCGCCGACGACGCGCGTCTCCAGGCTTGCCTCGACGTCGAAGTGCAGCTGCAGGCGCTCGCGAATGTTGGACAAGGCCATGCGATTGCCCTGGCGGTGCTGGTGTTCCTCGTGATAGGGATTCGAAAGCTGCAGCGCGAGCCGGTCGCCGCGGCGCGAGATGCGCACCTCGATCACGCCCGGCGTGATGCCGGGTTCGATGCCGTGGTAGACGGCGTTTTCCACCAGCGGCTGCAGCAGCATCGGCGGCACGAGCGCGTGCTCCACGCCGGGCTCGACGTCCCACTTCACGTCGAGCCGCTCGCCCAGCCGGAGTTGCTCCAGGTTGAGATATTGCCGACAGATCGCCACCTCGTCGCCGAGGGTGGTCAGGTCGCGATTGTCCGCCATGACCGTGCGGAACAGCTCGGCCAGGTCTTCCAGGGCCGCTTCGGCCCGCTTCGGATCCTTTCGCACCAGAGACAGCACCGCGTTGAGACTGTTGAACAGGAAATGCGGGCGAATGCGCGCCTGCAGTGCCTGCAGCCGAGCCTCGGAGAGCGCCGGCGAGAAGGCACGGTTGCGAAGATAGAAGTACCAGGCGAGCAAACCCGTGGCAAGTATCGCGAAGACTAGGCTGCCGGCAAGCTCACGCCAGTCCCCGTTTCCCCCCAGCCGGCCCTGGAAGGGAAAGAACGCCGCAGTGGCCGCAAGCGCCACGGCTCCGACCGCGAGTACGCCCGAGCGATACTCGAGTCGCGCGAGCAGCGGCGATCCTGCGTAGAGCACGATCACGACCAGCAGAAGCACCGGCTCCAGCTGTCCGGCAATCTCGGTAAATTTCCCGGCGAAGTCCGCGAATTCCCTGGAACGCGCCATGGCAAACAGCAGCGCGAGTGCGTTAGCCAGAACCAGTACGCGCGACATCACGCCCAGATTGCGGAAATCGGGCAGGGCGTTGGGCAGGGCGTTTTGCCGTATACTTTGCATTTTTCGCATGCCGGATCCGCCGGTTGCGGCCGCGAATTGGCGCGATTCGTACTTTGGACATTTTACAGTCAACCATGGCGGTCAAGCCCGCATCTGCCCGAGAGCACCCCGGGACGTTCCTTCTGCGACGCGACGCAGGCGCCATCCAGCCGCCGCGCCGCCTGCCTCCGCAATGAAGACCAGGAAGCCCTGGTCGGGGCGCTTTGCCGAGCCCGTATCGGAACTCGTCAAGCGCTATACGGCGTCGGTGGAGTTCGACCGGCGGCTGGCGCCCCAGGATATCCGCGCCTCGCTCGCTCATGCGCGCATGCTGCGGGCCTGCGGGATTCTGTCGCGCGCTGACCTCCGGGCCATAGAACGCGGCCTGGCTGCGATCTCCAGGGAGATCGCCTCCGGGAAGTTCCGCTGGTCGCTCGACGCCGAGGATGTTCACGTCAACATCGAGCGCAGGCTCATAGCCCTGGTGGGCGAGGCGGGCAAACGCCTGCACACGGCGCGCTCGCGCAACGACCAGGTGGCGACTGACCTGAGATTGTGGCTGCGCGAAGCCCTGGACGAAATTCGCGCCCTCCTGAAGGCCCTGCAGGGCAAGGTTCTGGACCAGGCAGAGAAGCACGCCGCCACGGCGATGCCCGGTTTCACTCACCTGCAGGTGGCCCAACCGGTGACCTTCGGCCACCACATGCTCGCGTATTTCGATATGCTGGAGCGCGACCGCTCGCGGTTTGCAGACTGCCGCAGGCGCCTCAACCGTCTTCCGTTGGGGGCCGCCGCGCTTGCCGGAACCTCCTTTCCGATCGATCGCGCGCGGGTCGCGCGCGAGCTCGGATTCGACGCGCCCAGTGAGAATTCTCTGGACGCCGTGTCGGACCGGGACTTCGCCATCGAGTTCTGTGCGTGCGCGGCCCTCGCCATGGTCCACGTGTCGCGTTTTTGCGAAGAACTGGTGCTCTGGACCAATCCCCGCTTCGGCTTCGTCAGCCTTCCGGACCGCTTCTGCACCGGGTCGTCGATCATGCCGCAGAAGAAGAATCCCGACGTGCCCGAACTCGCGCGCGGCAAGACCGGGAGGGTCGCCGGGGATCTCGTCGCATTGCTGACGCTGATGAAGGGACAGCCCCTTGCCTACAACAAGGACAACCAGGAGGACAAGGAACCACTCTTCGATGCGGCCGACACGCTTCGCGACACCCTGGCGGTCTTCGTCGAGCTGGTCGCCGGCCTGCGTGTCAATGTCGCGGCTATGCGGGCGGCGGCCGACGAGGGCTACTCCACAGCAACCGACCTCGCCGACTACCTGGTGCGCAAGGGACTGCCGTTTCGCGACGCGCACGAGGCGGCTGCCCGGGCCGTGCGGTGTGCAGAAGACTCGAAGCTGAAACTCGCGCAGCTGCCGCTCGCAGCGTTGCGCCGCTTCTCGCCCAAGATCGCCAAGGACGTCCACTCGGTTCTTACTCTCGAGGGTTCGATCGCCGCCCGTGCCCACTTCGGCGGAACGGCGCCCTCGCAGGTGCGCGCCGCCATCCGGCGCGCACGCAGGACCCTGCGCGCTGACGCTGGCGAACGCCCGCCTCACCGCGGTATGAGCCCGCCGCCGCGGCGGTCGTGATTCGATCCACGGAACTCGTCGCCGCGATCGAAGCGGCGATTTCCGCAGCGGACCGTCCTTTCCATCTCGAGCGCGCCGACGCCGCGCCAGGAGGCTGCATACACCGGGCCTACATTCTGCAGGGGAGCGGCAACCGCTACTTCGCCAAATTCAACGCTGCGTCGCAGGCGGACACCTTCGCCGCAGAGGCGGACGGCCTGACGGCGCTCGCGGCAGCCGGCGCTCGCGTGCCGTCGTCACTTTGCCGCGGCACTGCTGGCGCGCAAGCCTTTCACGTCCTCGAATACCTGGACCTCGGACATCAGGGCGATCCTGCGGCGCTGGCACGGACGCTTGCCGCCGTACACGCGGTGCACTGCGAAAGCTACGGCTGGCCCCGGGACAACTATATCGGCACCTCGCCGCAATGCAACCGTCGATCGGTTTCCTGGTTCCAGTTCTGGGGCGAGGCGCGACTCGCGTCGCAACTGGAACTGGCAGGGCGCAACCGCATGGGCCCGACTCTGGCGCGAAAAGGGGAGCGTCTGATCGCCGCACTGCCGCGATTGCTCGGCAGCCATGCGCCCGCGCCGTCAATGCTGCACGGCGACTTGTGGAGCGGTAACGCGGGATTCCTCGCCGACGGGACGCCGGTGATCTTCGACCCCGCCGTCTACTGCGGAGACTCCGAAGCCGACCTCGCGATGACCGAGCTCTTCGGCGGGTTTGCACCGGTCTTCTACTCGGCGTACCGGGAGATCGCCCCGCCAGCCCCCGGATATCCGGTGAGGAAGACACTCTATAACCTGTACCATGTACTGAATCACGCCAACTTGTTCGGCGGGGCGTACGCGGGGCAGGCGGAGCGGATGATGGATCAGCTTCTCGCCGAAACGGGCTAGCTGCGGGACCCTAGCCTGCGAGAAGTTTCTGCAACTCTCCGGACTGGTACATCTCGCCCAAGATGTCCGACCCGCCGACGAATTCGCCCTTGACGTAGAGCTGCGGGATTGTCGGCCAGTTGGCGTAATCCTTGATGCCCTGGCGCACGTCGGCGTCCTCGAGCACGTTGACGGTCAGCATCTCGGTGACCCCGCAGGCCTTGAGTATCTGCACCACGTTCGCCGAGAACCCGCACTGCGGGGCCTGCGGCGTGCCCTTCATGTACAGCACGACCGGGTGCCCGGTCACCTGACTCCTGATGCGTTCCTTGACGTCCATGCTCACCTCGGCTGCCGATGAAATCAACGGGGAGTCTAGCCGCTCGCCGCAGGTGAGGTCAACCGCGCCATCGGCCAGCGCACACCCGTGCCACGCCAGCGAGATCCGCGACGTCATCGACCTGCGTGTAGCCGAGGTCCCTGAACAGCGCGAGGCAGCGCTCGCCCTGGTCGTATCCGTGTTCCAGCATCAACCATCCGCCGGCGCGCATCCTGCCGCGCGCCTGCGTCGCGATGGCTTCGACGCATTTCATGCCGCTCGCGCCGCCCACCAGGGCAAGGTGCGGCTCGAAACGCACGTCGCCCGATCGCAGATGCCGGTCCTCCGCCTCGATGTAAGGGGGGTTGGAGACGATGAGATCGAACTGCCCGGACCCGATGGCGTCGAACCAGTCGCCTTGCATGAACTCTACGCTCGCAGCGCATCGGCGCGCATTTTCCCGCGCGATCTGCAAGGCGGCCGGGGAAATATCGGTGGCGGTGATGCGCCAATCGGGGCGCGCCACTGCAAGCGCCAGGGCGATGGCGCCGCTCCCGGTGCCCAGTTCGAGAACGCGCGCCGGTTCTGCTGCAGGGATGCGCTCGAGGGCGAGGTCGACCAAGCGCTCGGTCTCCGGCCGCGGGATCAGCACATCCGGCGTGACGCGTAGCCCAATCCCGTAGAACTCGCGCCAGCCCGCGATGTACGCAACCGGCTCGCCGCGACGCCGTCGCGCGAACCAGTCCGACGCCTTCGCCGCCAGAGACGGTTCGACCGGCCGCTCGGGGTGAGCGATCAGATACGCGCGTCCGCGTGCGAGCACCTCACCTAGCAGCAGTTCTGCCTCCGCGCGTGGCAGCCCCGAAACGTGCAGCAGGCTGCCAATGCGGGTGTCGGCCGCGACTGTGCTCACGCCTCAGCTCGCCTTCGCGTCCTCGGCGAGCGCCGCGAGCTGCTCGGTCTGATGCTCGCCAAGCAGCGCCTGCGTGAGTTCGGCAAGATCTCCGTCCATGATGGCTGCGATTTTGTAGAGCGTGAGGCCGATGCGGTGGTCGGTGACGCGGCCTTGCGGAAAATTGTAGGTGCGGATGCGCTCGGAGCGATCGCCCGACCCGATGAGGGACTTGCGGGTTGCCGCCTCCTTCGCCTGCTGTTCGCGCCTTTGCTTGTCCTTGATCCGCGCGGCGAGCACCGCCAGCGCCTTTTCCTTGTTCTTGTGCTGAGAGCGCCCGTCCTGGCACTCCACGACGATCCCCGTGGGAAGGTGGGTGACCCGCACCGCCGAGTCGGTCTTGTTGACATGCTGGCCTCCCGCGCCGGAGGCGCGGAAGGTGTCGATGCGAAGCTCTGCAGTATTGAGCACGACGTCGCCGACGGCGTCGGCTTCCGGGAGTATCGCCACGGTGCACGCCGAGGTGTGGATGCGCCCTTGAGTTTCAGTGGCCGGCACGCGTTGCACGCGGTGGCCTCCGGACTCGAACTTGAGCTTGGAGTAGGCGCCCTGCCCGATGATGCGCGCGATGATTTCCTTGTATCCGCCCGCGTCGCCCGGAGATTCCGATATCACCTCGACCTGCCAGCCCTGACGTTCGGCAAAGCGCGCGTACATGCGGACCAGGTCGCCCGCAAAAAGCGCGGACTCGTCTCCTCCCGTGCCGGCGCGGATTTCGAGAAAGATGTTTCGCTCGTCGTTCGGGTCCTTGGGGAGGAGGCGTTGCTGCAGCTCGCCTTCGAGGGCCACCAGACGCTCCAGTCCGACCTTCACTTCGCTTTCCGCATAGCCTTTCATTTCAGGATCGGCGAGCAGCGCCTGCGCGTCTGCGACGGCCTGCTCGGTCTCGCGGTACTGGTTGAACAGCTCGACGATAGGCCCGAGCTCGGCGTGCTCCCGCGACAGCTTGCGATACTGCTCCAGGTCCCGTGTCGCGTTCTCCGAAGACAGCAGCGCGTTGACGTCGCCCAGGCGCTGGCGCGCCTGATCGAGCTTTGCCGCAATGCTTGACTTCATAACCACAGAACCGCGCGCTCGAACTAGTCGTGCGAGCGCAGGCGATACAACCGGGCGACCAGCGCCTTGAGCGCGTCGTCACTCGCGCCCTGATTGAGTGCCTGAGTGGGGGCGTGCAGGAGCTTGTTGGTCAGTCCGTGCGATAAGGCTTCCAGGACAGCCTTGGGATCGTCGCCGCGCGCAAGCTGCCGCGCCGCGCGCTCCACTTCCCCGCGCCGCGCATCTTCGGCGGACTCGCGTAGCTGACGGATGAGCGGCACCATCTCGCGGGCGTCCATCCAGTGGAGAAACGAGCCCACCTGGGACTCGATGATGGCTTCGGCCTGGGCCACCGCCGACTGGCGCGAGTCGACCCCCTCGCGCACCATCGCGGACAAATCGTCCACGGTATACAGGAACACATCGTCCATCGCCGCCACCTCGACCTCGATGTCCCTCGGAACGGCCAAGTCGACCATGAACATAGGTCGGTGCCGCCGGACCCGTACGGTCCGCTCCATCGTGCCCTTGCCGATGATCGGCAGCGAACTCGCGGTGCAGGAAATCACGATGTCGTATTCAGGAAGGCGTTCGGGCAGGTCGCGCAGTTCCATCGATTCGGCCCCGAATCGGTGCGCCAGGGCCTGGGCGCGCTCGAGGGTCCGGTTGGCGACCGCCATCGCGCGCGGCCGCTGCGCGGCGAAATGCGTGGCGGCGAGCTCGATCATCTCTCCCGCTCCGATCAACAGCACTTTCTGGTCCGCGAGGCTCGGAAAAATGCGTGCCGCGAGCTTGACGGCCGCCGCCGCCATGGAAACCACGTTCGCGCCGATGCCGGTGTTGCTGCGTACCTCCTTGGCCACCGCGAAGGAGCGCTGGAACAACTTGTTGAGCAGCGTCCCCAGTGTCCCCGCCGACTCGGCCGCGCGCGCGGCTGCCTTCATCTGGCCGAGGATCTGCGGTTCGCCGACCACCATGGAATCCAGACCGGAGGCGACGCGGAAGGCGTGACGCACGGCTTCGGCGTGCGGCAGCGTGTACACGTAGGGCTTCAGCTCCTGCGTCTGGACCCGATGATAGCTCGCCAGCCAGTCGAGCGCCGCCTGCGGCTCACCCAGCGCGCAATACAGTTCGGTGCGGTTGCAGGTGGAAAGAATCGCAGCCTCTTTCACCGGCTCTCGGCGAACGAACTCGTCGAGCGCCGACTGCAGCCGCTCGGCCTGGAACGTGACGCGCTCGCGAACCGCGAGCGGCGCGGTCTGGTGATTGAGGCCTAGCGTGAATAGCTGCATGGTGGGTGTTTGCTGTGGCCGCCATTATAGCTTAGCCGATTCAGTACCTTGCGCCGGAAATGCCGTAGGGACTTGATGAAAATCAAAACACCCTGCGCGAAATCTGGTGGCCAAGGACGGAATTCGACCGCCCCGTTGATTTTGCCTCGCTGCGCTCGGCGAAATCTGGTGGCCAAGGACGGAATTGAACCGCCGACACACGGATTTTCAGTCCGCTGCTCTACCAACTGAGCTACTTGGCCATCCGGAGCGCGCCGGGAACCAGCGCGCCGAAACGGAGCGCGAATTATAAGGGGAAACGGCATGCCCGGCCACGCCACAGGCGTCACCGCGCCTGCGTCGCCGGCACCGCGTCCTGCTTCGACCGATCGTAATCCTGCCACCAGCTCTCGGCTTCCCGATGCGACCAGGGAAACTCGAGAGCGAGATCGCGCAGCTGGTCGAGCAGCGTCTGTACGGTCTGCGGGCGGTCGCCGGGCTTTTTCGCCAGGCAGGAGAGAATCAACTGCTCCAGTGGCGCGGGCAGGTTCGAACCGCGTACCTGCGAAGGCGGGGACGGCAGCGTATGCAGGACCTGAAACTGCAGGTCCCCGCCGGACACACCGTCGAACAAGCGCCGTCCGGCGGCCAGCAGATAGGCGACGGCCCCGACCGAATAGATGTCGGCGCGGACATCCGCCGTGGCCGGATTCGCGAAGCGCTCCGGCGACATGTAGACCGGAGTCCCCAGGACGTGCACCACCGAGCGCGTAATGTCCCGCGTGACGTCGTCGTTGAGGCTCTTCACCAGCCCGAAGTCCAGGATCTTGATGACGTCGTGCTCGCCGCCGCGCACGCAGGCCATGATGTTCTCCGGCTTGATGTCGCGGTGGATCAATCCCTGCTGGTGCGCGCGGTTCAATGCCGAGCAAATCTGGCGAACGAAGTAGATGATGCGGCCGACGGGAAGAGGCCCCTCGCGCATCACCATCTCCGACAGAGTGATGCCGTCCACGTACTCCATCACGTAGTAGAACTCGCCGGCACTGGTGTGGCCGTAATCGTAGATGTCGACGGTATTCGAATGGGCGAGCTGGCTGGCGAACTGGACTTCGCGCTGGAAACGCTTGAGCAGCTCGTCGGTCGCCTGGCGCTTGAGGATCTTGATGGCGATCGGCCGCTTGAGCAGCGCGTGCCGGCCGAGGTATACCCGCGCCATGCCACCCTCGCCGAGTTCGCGAAGCAGTGTGTAGCGGCCGACGCGGCGCAGCGTGCCGAAGCGCAGCCGGTCGCGCCACGCGCCGACGAAGGAAACCAGCACGCCGATGGCGATCGCAATCGCGATTCCGAGCACGATGGCAAACGCCCGGTCGAGGGTGCGCAGCGGCGCGTAGCCTTCTTCGGCTTCGATCTCGAGGGCCACACCCATCCCGTAGCGCTCGAGCCAGCGCCAGGCGCCGATCACCTCGACACCGCGGTAGTTGCGGTAGGGGTCGAGCAGTACGCCGTGCCTGTCCGCCCCGCTCGGCTTGGATTTCGCGGCAATCGCAAGCAGGGCAAGCCGCGTGCGCCGCCACGCCGAGAATTCGTCTTCGGCGCGGAACCCCTCGAGGAGATTTCCGCCGGGATCGCGCAATTCCACGTTCAGCGTGGTGCGCGGCTGCGTCGGATCCTTCAGGACGGACGCTTCGCGTAACTTGTCCAGATGGCGGCTCTCGGTGAGCATCACCGCCTGGTCGTCGAAGGCGTAGGCTTCATCCGTCGCGCCGATGCCCGGCGGACCGAGCACCGTCGAGAACCGCGTTCCGGCAGGTTCGCCCAGGGCGAGAATCGCGATGACCACGCCATCGGCCGCCCGCACCGGCACGGCAAACCACACCAGCGGCCCACCGAAGCGGCCGAGCGGCGCATTCGCTAAGCGATCCTTCTCGAGCATCGGCTTCACGAACACGCTCTTGCCCGAGAAGCTCGCCTCGATGCGCGCGAAGAACGTCGCGAGCTGGGCCCGCAGACCACAATACTCCGGGAAACGCGATGCAAGGATGGTCCCGTTGCGATCGATGATTTCGTAGGTGATGAAACCGCGCTCGTGCAGGCCGGCCTGCAGCGCCGAGAGGATGAGCTGGCTGTCGCTGGAATCGCACCTCGGCGGCCGAGCGCCGCTCGGGTCGCGGTGCACCACCAGGCGCGCGACCGTCTCGCGCACCGCGGGCTGGTTGGCCCAGCGCTCCGCCGAGGTGACGCGCTGCTCCATCCAGATTTCCAGGCCCTGCACCTCGGCGTCGCGCATCGCGGCGAGGCCTGTACCGCGCACTTCGAGCAGCGCGCGCTTGACACCGAAATACGAGGCGAGGCCGATGGCGAAGACGATCATCAGTCCTAAGGCCACGATCAAGTTGCGCCTCACTTTTCGGTCGGAGGCTTCGACAATCGTGATATCCGGCCCACCCGGTGCAGGTTTGGGCCGGCTGGGCGAGTCCTGCGGGTTCGTCGACACACTCACGAGTCCGCCTCCGATGCGGTCACGACTTCACACACGTTCGCGCGGAGGGATGTCAGCTCGGTGAATCCGCGCCGCTCGCCCGCAGGTACGACACGACACCGACCCCCGCCGTCGCGGCCGGGCTCGCGTCAGACGTACAACGGTTTTCGACCGTGCTGCAAATGTGGCCTTTCGCCCAACTCACCAGCACCCAGATCCAGAACAGGAAGAGGAAAGCCACCAGCGGAATATGACGGTCCACCACGGCCTTGGGAGTGATGCGCCGGGTCAGGCGGGTGACCGGACCGGTCAGCACGCACAGGATCTGGTAAGTGAGATTCTGCTCCCGCTTCTCGCCCGCGAGCAGGTAGAGCAGGCCCTGACTCAGCAGGAAGAAGCCTGCCAGCTCGACCAGCGCCTTTAAGACAGTGACGATAAGCAGCTCTGTATCCATTCCCGCCTGCACCGACCGAATTATAGGAGCATGGGCCCGACGTTCGCTTGTGCCAAAAAAAAGCCCCGCCGGAGCGGGGCTCTTAGCGCAAACGCCTCGGCGCGCGTATTACATGTCCATCCCGTCCATGCCGCCCATCCCGCCCATGCCGTGAGCGTGACCGCCCCCGGCACC
>JBGQFD010000106.1:0-12428 GCA_041496705.1 Gammaproteobacteria bacterium
ACCGACAACATCCGCTACGACAAATTCAGCTAGCAATCATGACTAAGCGCCTCGTATGCAGAGTCTCGGACGTGCCGGAAAACGGGCTCAAGGAGTGCGAGGCCGATGGCGGTCTCAGGCTGGTGGTCGCCAACGCGGGCGGCGAGTACTTCGGTTTCCAGGCCGTTTGTCCGCACCAGGATGTGCCGCTGTGCGAGGGACTGTTCGACGGATCGACGCTCACCTGCCACATGCACCTCTGGCAATGGGACGTGCGCACGGGGTCTCCGCTCGGCATCGCCGAGGCGCCGCTGCAGCGCTATCCGCTCGCGATGGAGGGTGACGCGCTCTACCTGGGCAGCGACGCCACCGCGCTCGACGTCGGCGAGCTTTTCAACGGCCTTGCGGCGGGAACCCTCGAGAAATTGACTGGATTGGCAAAACGTGAAAGCCATTCGGCCGGCGCGGTTCTCTACCGCCCTGGCGACCCCGCCGAGGACTTCTTCGTGCTGGATTCCGGGCGTGTCGAGTTTCTCGTCGGCCGCGGCGACCGCACCGCGCTGGGCGGTTTCATGCTGAGGAAAGGCGAGGTGTTCGGCTGGGCCGCGCTGCTTGACGGGTATCCCGCGCGCATCGCCAGCGCGCGTTGCCTGGAAGAATCGTCGTTGCTGCGCATCAATGGCAAGGCGGCGCTGCAAGTACTGGAGAGCGATCGGTCGGCGGGTTTCGTCGTCATGCGCCGGCTCGCCGCCCTGATTGCGCGTTATCTTGCATCATCCGGAGTACGGTAACGGAAGTACAACTGAGAGGAGGCAGTCATGAAAAGGAGAGAGTTCGCAAAAACGGCAATCGGGGCATTATTCGGCGCCTGCATGGCGCTGCCGGCCTTCGCGGCGGACATCGACTACGGCAAACCCGGCACGCCGGTGAAGCTTGTTGTGGGCTACCAGCCCTATTACACGCAGGCCTGGTCCGGCGTGGTGATGCGCGGCAAGAAGTTCTACGAGAAATACCTGCCGAAGGACTCGGAGGTCGAGTTCCAGATCGGCCTGCAGGGCGCGATCATCGTCAACAACCTGCTCGCCGGCAAGCAGCACATCGGCTACATGGGCGACATGCCGTCGATTGTTTCCACCACCAAGCAGGACGTCGCCGACGTCCGACTGGTCGCCAACCTCGGGCTGGCGTTCGACCAGTGCAATGCGTTTCTGGTTCGCCAGGATGCCCCGCAGTTCAAGGACGCCCAGGAAGCGATCAAGTGGCTGAACGGCAAGACGGTCGCGGTACCCAAGGGGAGCTGCACCGACCGCTTCGCGCAGGCGGTGTTCAGAAAGTCGGGCATCCAGCCGAAGGAGTACCTGAACCAGAACATCGAGGTGATCACCTCCAACTTCCGCGCCGGGAAACTCGACGCGGCGGTGATGTGGGAGCCGACCACCTCGCGCCTGGTCGAGGAGGGTCTCGCGCGTCTGGTCGCGACCGGCGCAAGCGTGCAGGAAAATGACGGCGGGTTCCTAGGCATGCGCGCCGACCTCATCAAGCAGCGTCCCGATGTGGTCAATGGGTGGCTCAACGCGGAGCTCGATGCGCAGCTGTTCCTGGCCGACTCGAAGAACGCAGCCGAAGTCGTCAAGATGGCCAAAGAACAGACCACCGGGTTCTCGGAGAAAGTGCTGTGGAATTCGCTCTACGGCAGGTACCCGACATCGGCGGGCGGCTCCGACACGCGCAACATCATGCACTACACCTTCACGCCGCAGGCGCGCGAACTGATCAATCGCGCATCGGCGTTCCTGTTTTCGATCAAGAGCATCAACGTCGAGAAACTGCGCCCCGAGGCGATCGAAGCGAAGTGGACAGAGGACATCCTCAAGGAGCGCGGCCTCAAGGCGCCGATCGGGACAGTCAAGGCGCTGCCCGCCTCGCAGGCTCCGAAGAGCTGATGGCGGCAGCACCGGGAGTCGGCGCCGCGGAGGACGCGGTCGCCGTCCTGCGCGAGACGGCGCCCTTCGGAGACGCATCCGAGGCGTTGCTCCCGCGCATTGCGGCGCTCGCACGTCCGGTGCGATACGGGGCCGGCGAGCGCGTCTACGGCGCCGGAGATGCGGCCGACGACATTTTCGTCGTGGTATCCGGGCGTGCCGAGCACGTGTTCACGCCCGAAGTCGGCGCGCGCGAAGCGCTCAAGCGCGTGACCCGCGGTGGCGTATTCGGCTGGGCCGGGCTGCTGCTCGGCCAGACCCGGCGCCTGGCGACGGTGACCGCAACCGAGCCCACCGAGGTGCTGCGCATCGACACCGAGGCGCTCGTCGGCCTGCTCGAATCCGAGCCGCTCGAGGGCGGCCACGTGATGGAGCGCTTCGCCAGCATGATCCAGCGCGACTTCACGCTGCCGTCGCTGCTCGCTCAGGTGCGGCGCCTGTCCGGGCCGCTGACGGAGGAGATGTCGAGCCTCAGTCTGACCCTGTACCGGATGTCGCTGTGGCTGAGAAGCCCGCGGCCCTTCCTGATGGTGATCGGCTTCGCCCTGTTCCTGGGTTTCTGGTACGTCGCGGTCGAGGTCTGGAAGCTGCCGCGCTTTCGCGAGATGCCCGGCATCACCGGCGTGGTGAAGGAATGGTTGTCGCCTTCGCCGACCTACGGCCTTTCGGTCTATAGCGCGGAGTACTACCAGCACATCGCAATGTCGGTCTGGCGGGTGACCCAGGCGTTCGTACTCGCTACCCTGCTCGGCGTGCCGGTCGGGCTGCTGCTCGGCTGGTCGAGGAAGTTCAAGGAGTACGTATTCCCGGTGTTCGAGACCTTGCGGCCGATCCCGATCCTTGCGTGGGTGCCGCTAGCCATCGTCATGTTCATCGCTACCGAGTCTGCCGTCGTCTTTCTTGCCTTCCTCGCCTCGTTCTTCGCCACGGCGCTCAACACGATGCTCGGCGTCGAGTCGATCGACGAGTCTTACATCCGCGCCGCCGACTGCCTCGGCGCGGACCAGTGGCAGGTGTTCCGGCACGTGATCATCCCAGGAGCACTGCCCTTCATCTTCACCGGCCTGCAGATCTCGATCGGCGTGTCGTGGTTCTCGCTGGTCGCCGCCGAGATGGTTTCCGGGCAATACGGCCTCGGCTACGTCATCTGGACCTCCTACGTCATGGTGCGCTATCCCACCATCGTGATCGGGATGGTGACGCTGGGCCTGGTTGGCTACACTACGAGCGCCGTGGTACGCATCGTGGGCGACTATCTGATGGAATGGCGCGTGCGGGAACTCGCGCTGACGGAGCGCTAGAGCGATGGATATGAGGAGCCCCCCGGCCGCGTCGACGCGCGGACACATCCTGATCGAGGATGTGGTCAAGGTCTACGACCCTGCGGGTGCGGCGGTGATGGCCGTCGATCACTGCTCGCTCGAGATCGAGCCGGGGGAGATCTGCATGATCGTCGGCCCCTCCGGGTGCGGAAAGACGACGCTCCTCAACGCCATCGCCGGCTTTCACGAGATCACTTCGGGCCGCATCGTCATGGACGGCGAGGTGCTGTGCTCGACCGAACGTCCCAAGGCGACGCCCGGCCCCGAACGGATCGTCGTATTTCAGAACGGCGCCCTGTTTCCCTGGAAGACGAACCTGGAGAACGTGGTCTTCGGCCCGGTGATGCAGGGTAAGCTCGCGCGCAGGGAGGCCATCGACAAGGGACGCGCGATGCTCGCCGACGCCGGGCTTTCGGGCGTCGAGCACAACTACCCCGGCGAGGTGTCCTCGGGAATGCGCCGGCGCGTCGAAATCGCGCGCGCGCTGATGAACGATCCGAAGGCGCTCCTGCTTGACGAGCCCTACCGTGCGCTCGACTCGCTGACCAAGAGCGTGATGCACGAGGCGCTGCTCGAGATCTACTACAAGAACAAGGTGACGATCTTCTTCATTACCCACGACCTCGAGGAGGCGATCTTTCTCGGCCACCGCGTTGCGATCATGACCACACGGCCGTGCAAGCCGAAGAAGATCCTGAACGTGGACATTCCACACCCGCGCGATTACGGCGTGCTCACCTCGAGGCGCTTCCGCGAGCTGATCGAGGAGACCAGCGACGCGGTGTACGAGGAAGCCCTCAAGGCCTTCCAGGCTGGAGAAAAGGAGGGATAGCGCGTTGAAAAAAATGCTTTCGAACCCCGTGTTCTGGCGCGGCGTAGCCTCGATCGCGGTATTCGTGATCCTCTGGGAGATCGGTTCGCGCTCCAGGCAATGGATGGCGCCCGAGTTCTTCGCGCCGTTCAAGGAGTTCCTCGGCGCGATGGGATTCAAGAAAGATTACCTTCCCTGGGTCGGCGTGGTACCTGCGCCTTCGGCGGTGCTCAAGTCCTGGACCGCGGTATTCGTCGACTTGAGCTATTGGCAGAGCTGGTACATGAGCTTTTTCCGCGTCATGAGCGGATTCATCGCCGCGATGATCATCGGAATTCCGTTCGGTCTGTCGCTCGCGATGAGCCGCGTCGCCCACGGCATCGGCTTCCCGGTGTTCGAGGTGCTGCGCCCGATTCCGCCGCTCGCCTGGGTGCCGGCCTCGATCATCTTCTGGCCGACGCAGGAGTCGGCGATCGCCTTCATCACCTTCCTCGGTGCCTTCTACACCATCGTCATCAACGTGCTCGGCGGCGCGCGCTCGATCGACGTGCGCTATTTCCAGGCCGCCCGGTCGATGGGCGCGTCGCGCGCGGACATCTTCCGGCGCGTGATCCTGCCCGGCACCCTCCCCTCGATCGTGGTCGGCTCGGCGGTGGGCATGGGGATCACCTGGGAGGTCGTGGTGGCCGCCGAGATGATCTCCGGCGGCGGCAGCCAGGTCGGCGGAACGAGAGGCGGCGGGCTGGGGTTCTTCATCTGGCTCTCCTACGTCGGCGGCTCGTACGAGCAGATCGTGGTCGGCATGATCTCGATCGGCATCGCCGGCTTCGTCTCGAGCGAGCTGCTGCGCTGGGGGGGACGCTACGTGACGCCCTGGTTGAAAGCACGATGAACCAGGCCGCAGCGGTACGTCCGCGCATCATCCCCGGCGAGCTTTCCGTTCGGGGGGTGAGCAAGTCCTACGGCGCGATCGGTTTCCGCAAGGAGGTCGTCCATGACTGCTCGTTCACCATCGAGCGCGCGAAGCTGACCGTCATGGTGGGGCCGTCGGGCTGCGGCAAGAGCACCCTGATCCGCCTGCTCGCCGGCTTCGAGCAGCCGACCGGGGGCAAGATCACGCTCGATGGCGCGCCGATCGCCGGCCCCAGCCGCGACCGGCTGGTGCTGTTCCAGGAGACGGCGCTCTTTCCCTGGATGACCACCTGGGACAATATCCTCTACGGGCCGCGCGCGCGCGGCGAGCTGACGAAGGAAGCGCTCGAATTCGGCGAGTTCCTCCTGGCGAAGGTCGGGCTGCAGGATTTCCGCGACAAGTATCCCGGCCAGCTTTCCGGAGGCATGCAGCGCCGCGCCGAGCTGGCGCGCGCCATGATCAACAACCCGAAGGTGATGATCCTCGACGAGCCGTTCCGCGGCCTCGACGCGATGACCAAAGAGCTGATGTGGGAGTACTACTCGCGCCTCTACGAGGAGAACCGGCGCACCAACTTCTTCGTCACCACCGACATCGACGAGGCGGTGTTCCTCGCCGACCGCATGCTCGTGATGTCGAACATCCCGACGCAGGTGCGCGCGGTGATCGACGTCGACCTGCCGCGTCCGCGGCGCCTGTCCGACCTGGTCGAGAGCGACCGCGCCAACGACATCAAGAAGCAGGCGCTCTCGATCCTGCACGCCGAGGCGATGCGCTCGTTCTCGCGCGGCTCCAAGGCCGCGGCCGATTTCGTCGAGGCCTACCTCAAGCGCGCCAGCCGCGCCTAATGGAGCTGTTGCTGACCCGCCCGGTGGTGGTCGCGCTCGCCGTGCTTGGGGCGGTTCTATCCTCTTTAGCTTCATTCCTGCAAACGCGCGGCTACGTCGGCGAGAAAGCGGGCCGCGCGCTCAACCGGGCGGGCTACGGTTTCATGGGCGCGAGCATGCTGCTGTTCGCGTTTGCCGGCCTGCTCGGCTAGAGCGGCACGCCGCGCGGCAGGCGTCGCCCCGGGTCGTAGAAGGGAAGTCGCGCGGCGCGCGCCAGCCGGCCGTCGGCCAGCCGCAGCAGCGTTCCAAGATGTGCGGCTTGGGGCTCGGCGAACCCCAGCGCGATCCTTTTTTCGAGCGTCGGCGAGAAGCATTCGCTGGTCACGCGCGCCCGGGAATGGTCTTCGCACGCCGGCCATTCCAGGATCTCGAGCCCGATTAACTTCCTGGTTACGGAGAATCGCGACCGCCGCGAAGTGACCAGCCGTTCCAAGCCCAGCTCGCGCGGATTCGCGCGCCCGTCGATCTCGCGGTCAAAGAGCACGTAGCCCGATTCGATTCGCAGACTGTCGGCAGCGGCGAAGCTGCACTCACACAGGCCGTCGCCGCGGCCGGAGTCGAGTAGCGCCTGGCGTAGCCGGTCGGCATCCCCGGCCGGCACCATGAGCTCATAGCCGAGCTCGCCGCTGTAGCCGAGCCGCGCGATGAGCATGGCATTTTTGTTCGTGAAGTGAAAATACTTCAACCCAAGAACGGCTTCCGTACCTACGAAGCGCGCGAGGATTGCGCCGCTCGCTGGGCCCTGCAGCGCAAGGATCGCGTATTCGCCAGAGCGGTCCCGGGCAGCGTCGCCCAGCCATTCGATGTCGCTGCGGCGCCCGGTAAACAGCCAATAGCGATCGGCGTCCATGCGCCACACCGTCGCATCATTGAAGACGCTGCTGTCGTCGTTCAGCAGCAGCGTGTAGGCGAGCTGGCCGGGTTCAAGGCCCGCGAGACTGCGGCTTTGCAAATCCTGGAGCGCTGCGGTCCCCGAGAACTCGTACAGGCCCATGAAGGAGAAATCGAACAGCCCGGCCGCGCGCCGCGTCGCGAGATGCTGTTCGAGCGGACTCACAGCGAGCGTAGCAGGAGAAGGCCGCCAGTGCCGACGCACAGCACGCCGGCGAGGCGGCGCAGCGCCAGCGCGCTCGCGGCGTGCGCCAGGCGCACGCCGACCATCACCCCAACGAGCTCGAACACCGTGACCAGCGCGGCGATGCGAAAATCGATGAACTCGTGGCGCAGGTTGCCGATCGAGCCCGAGGTCGCGGCGACGATCTGCAGCACCTGACTGGTGGCCACCGCAGTGAGCGGGACATAGCGCAGGATCACCATGAACGGCACCGAAAAGAGCGGCCCTCCCGCCCCGGAGAA
The DNA here is from genome assembly GCA_041496705.1 of Gammaproteobacteria bacterium. Classification (GTDB taxonomy): domain Bacteria; phylum Pseudomonadota; class Gammaproteobacteria; order Burkholderiales; family SG8-39; genus VBDM01. The sequence continues at coordinate 7,251 of JBGQFD010000106.1, forward strand.
GCCCGATCCGAAGCCCGATGCCGCACCCACCGAGGTAAGCAGCAGCTGCTCGCGCCAGCCGCGCCCGTCGCGGCTGTGCGGCGCGGCGCGTTGCGGAACGAAGATGTAGACGCCGGCGCCGACGATCACCAGCGCGATGATGACGGCAAGCGGCCGGGCATCGAGGCTGGCAGCCGCGGCCGCGCCGGCGTAGCCGAAGACGAGCGCTCCGGCGCAAACCGGAGCCGCGACCCGCCAAGCGATGCTGCCCCGCCGCTGGTAGAGCCAGGTGCCGAGCATGCCGGTAAACAGGAAAGTGAACAGCGAGGTCGCCGCGGCTTGGTGGATGGAAAGCCCGCCGAACAGGGCGAGAAACGAGACCATCAGCACCCCGCCGACGCCGACGGTGCCGATGAGCAACCCGACGGCGACCGCCACGGCCGCGAGACCGGCGTCGGCCAGCAGCGCGGTCTCCAATCAGCCTGCGGCGAACGCGACCAGCTCGCTGGTGAGCAGCACGGCGAGCTTCTTCATAAGGGCGTAGCCAAGCCCGGGGTCGGTGTCCATCAACCCGGTCAGCGCGCCGCCGTCGATCGCGATGACATCGCAGGGAGTCAGGCAGTAGGCGGTCGCGATGCGTCTCGGGTGACCTTCGACGAGCGGCGCCCAGCCGAACACCTCGCCGCGCCGGATGATGTCGCCGGCCGAGGTCTCGCGCTTCCCCAGCCCGAGAGTGAATCTCACCATGCCGTCGGCGAGCACGTAGAAATCGTCCACCGCGTCGCCGACGACGTAGATGCGCGTGTCCTGCGGAAACGCGCGCATGCGCCCGAGCGCCGCGACGCGATCGAGCTGCGCCTTGGTCAGGCCGGAAAAAAAGCGCGCCTGCTCCAGCACCCCTGCGGTGTCGATTGCCTTTCTGCGGACGGCGCCAGTCAACCCGCTAACTCCGCTTCGTGCCGACGATCTGCCGGAACCGGGCAAGCTCGTCTTCCTTCATGAAGACCGTGTGCTCGGGGCCCGGATAGCGGCGGCCGCGAACGTCGTCGCGGTATTCGGTCAGCCCCTTCTCGATGATCGGCACGAGGTCGCAGTAGATCTTCGAGTGCCGCGGCGTGTGCTTCTCGTACAGGTGGAACAGGTCCGAGCCGATGATGTGCACCCCGTGCGCCCGGTTGCCGGCGCCGAGGCTGATTACCGGGACCGGCAGGGTCTCGGCGAGGTACTCGCAGACCTCGGAGGTGGTCACCTCGCACATGATCGAGAAACAGCCAGCATCCACCATCGCGCAGGCGTCGTCGATCAGTTCCTTTGCGCGCTCGGCGGTCTTGCCCTGCGCGATGAACCCGCCGAGCTGCGGCATGCGCATCGGCGTGATGCCAATATGGCCCTGCACCGGTATTCCGGCTTTCACGATCGCCTCGATGTACTTGGCATGGTGCTGGTTACCCTCGCATTTCATCACCTCGGCGCCGCCCTGGGACACGTACTTCGCGGCGTTGTCGACCGCCTGCTGCGCCGAAAGGTGAAAGCTCATGTACGGCATGTCGACCATGCGCAGGCCGTACTTTGAGCCGCGCTTGACGGCCTGCGCCATGAACATCACTTCCTCGAACGACACCGAGGTGGTGTCTTCGTGTCCGAAGAGCACCATGCCGCCGGTGTCGGACACGCACAGGATGTCAATGCCGACGCGGTCCGCGACGATCGCGGTCTCGTAGTCGTAAACGGCGAGCTGTACGATCGGCTCGCCTTTCTTCATCTTCTCCACCAACATGGGAATGGTGACCTTTTTGCGCGCGGGCTGCGCGGCGGCGGGCTTCGGCTCGGCCATGTCTTCTCTCCTCCGTTAGATGAGCTTGGATAGCAAGATCTTCGCCGGAATGCAAGCCCCGCGTCGCGTGTGTGCGAGCCGGCGTTTCAGAACGAAACCCGGCATTTCAGCGTGAAACATCTCTCAACGGTCGGCCTTGCGGGTGCGCCTGAGTCCCCACTGCCGGCGCCGCATCCACAGCGCCTTGCGGCCGATGCCGAGCATCCGCGCGAGCTCGGTTTCGCCGTGGGAGTCCTGGAAGCGCTCGATGACTTCGCGGATGTATTCCTCGATGGCGAGCGGGCGCGCGCCGCCCGGCAGCGGCGCCGCTGCGCGTACCATCGGCAGCGCCGGGGCCACTTCGGCGAGATCGCGCCCCGTGAGCAGCTCCGACTCGGCGAGGATCACCGCGCGCTCGAGCATGTTCTCGAGCTCGCGCACGTTGCCCGGCCACGGATAGTGCTCGAGAAACGCCGAGAACTCGGCGTCGAAGCCGCTGATGCGCTTTCCCAGCTTGCGCGCGTAGTGCTCGGCGAAGTGTCGTGCGAGCAGCAGCGTGTCGGCGCCGCGCTCGCGTAGCGGGGGAACGTGGATCGCGATCACGCTCAGCCGGTAATAGAGGTCCTTGCGGAATTGCCCGCGCTCGATGGCCGGCGCCAGATCGCGGTGGGTGGCAGCGACGAAGCGAACATCCATCGGGCGCAGCGCCTTTTCCTCCAGCAGGCGCATGAGCTTCAGCTGCAGCGCCGGCGCGAGCTCGGAAATCTCGTCGAGGAACAGCGTCCCCCCGATGCCGCTCTCGATTCGCCCGAAGAGCTCTTCCTCCAGGGCCTCGCGCGGAGTTGCGCCGCAATCTATGGGAACGAACGGTCCACCGGCGCGCGGGCTGGCGTAGTGAAGCGCGAGCGCGACCAGCTCCTTGCCGGCGCCGGACTCGCCCGAGATCAGGACGTTGGCATCGGAGAACGCCACCTTGTGCACGAGCTCCATGACGCGCCGTATGCCGGGGCTCTCGCCGACGATCGGGCGTGCGCCATACGCGCTCTTCAGGTTGCGCTTGAGGATGGCGTTCTCGCGGATGATGCGTCGCTCGTTCAACGCCCGCGCGACGGCATGGAGGAACTCGTCGTTGTCAAACGGCTTGATGATGTAGTCGACGGCGCCGGCGCGCAGCGCGGCGATCGCGCTTTCCATGGAAGAGTAACTCGTGATCATGATGACCGGCAGCTCGGCGTGGCCGGCGCGGATCGCGTGGATCGCGTCAAGGCCAGTGCCGTCGGGCAGCTTCAGGTCGGTGACCACGAGGTCCACCTCGGTCGCGCGGATGCGCTCAAGGCCCGCCTTCACCGTGCCCGCGCGCTCGGCGGCATAGCCCTCGCGGCTGAGCAGCAGCTCGATCACCTCGGCGAGCCCCGGATCGTCGTCGATGACGAGCACGCGCTCGCCCCGGGGCTGTGGCGCGCGGGTCGTCATCTAGAACGGTCTCATCGGCATCACGACCTCGAAGCAGGCGCCGCCTTGCGGATGATTCGTTGCGCGGATCGTGCCGCCCAGCTCGTGCACGATCTCGTAGCTGATGGCGAGGCCGAGGCCGGTACCTTCGCCGGGCTGCTTGGTGGTAAAGAAGGGATCGAATACGCGTGCCAGATGCTCAACGGGAATGCCCGGTCCGCTGTCGCGGATCGATAGCGTGACCCGGGCGCCGTCCGTGCTCGCGTGCACCTCGATGCGGCCCGCGCCCTGCATCGCCTGCGCCGCGTTGAGAAAGATATTCAATACCACTTGCTGTAGTTCTCCGGGCCGCGCCAGCGCCGCCGCGCCCGGGGCACCGCGATAATCCACGCCGACACCGTGTCCGCGAGGGCTGTGGCGCAAAAGCGCCGTCGCTGCCTCCACCGCATCGTCGATCGCGACGGGCACCGGCGCGTCGCCGGTGACGCGCGAGAAGTCCCCCAGCTTCTTTGTGATCGCGAGCACGCGCGCAATGTTCGAGGAGATCGAGGCGAGGCCTCTTTCCATCGTCTCGGGGCCGACGCCGCGCTTCGACTGCAGGATCTGCACCATCGAGGAGATCGCCGCGAGCGGGTTCGACACCTCGTGGCAGACGCTGGCCAGCATGAAGCCGAGCGAGGCAAGTCGCTGCGTCTGCGCGTTCACCTGCTCCCGGTCGTCATTCAAGCCGTCCCCCCGGCCGCGGAGCGCTCGATGGCGCGCTCGTCGACCGGCACGCACAGCGCCGCGGCGACGATCGAAAGCGCAATGGCGGCGAGCCACACCAGCCGGTAGGAGCCGGTGAGATCGAAGATTGCGCCACCCGCCCAGGCGCCGACGAACGCGCCGAGCTGGTGGCCGAGAAACGCGATCGAGAACAACGTCGACAGGTACTTGAGGCCGAAGATCTGGCCGACGAGCGAGTTGGTGAGCGGCACCGTCCCCAGCCAGGTGAAACCAAGCACCGCAGCGAAGAGATAAGTACCGGGGGCGGTCAGCGGGGCGGCGAGAAACACGCCGATGGCGACCGCGCGCGTGACATAGATCCATGCCAACAGCAGCCGCCTGCTGTAGCGCGCGCCGAGTGCGCCGGCGCCGTAGGAGCCGAAGATGTTGAAGAGCCCGAGCACGGCGAGCGCGCTCATCCCCTGCGTCGGTGTGAGTCCCTGGTCCACGAGGTACGCCGGCAGGTGCGTCATGACGAAGACCGTCTGGAAGCCGCAGACAAAGAAGCTGCCGGTGAGCAGCCAGAAGCCGCGGTGCGCCATCGCCTCGGCGAGCGCGGCGCCCATCGACAGCTCGCTTTCCTGCGCCGCAGCGTTGCGCCCGGCAAGCGCCCCACTCAGCGGGATCATCAGGAAAGCGAGCACCCCGAGCGCGAGCAGCGCAGCAAGCCAGCCATAGCCCGAGATCAGCGCTTGGCTGCCGGGCAGCATCGCGAACTGGCCGAACGAGCCGCAGGCGCCTGCAATGCCGACCGCGACACTGCGCCTTTCCGCGGGAAACGCGCGCGCCACGACAGCAAGAACCACGCCAAATCCGGTACACGCGAGCCCCAGGCCGACCAGCAGCCCGGCGGCGAAATTGAACGCGAGCGGGCTCGCCGAGTGCGCCATCGCCGCCAGGCCCAGTCCGTAGGCAAACCCGCCGGCCGCGAGCACGCGTCCCGCGCCGTAGCGATCGGCCACCGCGCCCGCGAACGGCATGGCGAGACCCCATACGAGGTTCTGCAGCGCGATCGCGAAAGAAAAGACCTCTCGCCCCCAACCGAGGTCCATCGACATCGGGCGCAGGAACAGCCCGAAGCTCTGCCTCGTGCCGAGCGCGAGCATCAGGATCATCCCGCCGCAGGCGAGGATGACCGCCGGCTTGCGCCAGCCGGCGCGGCTCAAATC
>JBGQFD010000107.1:0-12408 GCA_041496705.1 Gammaproteobacteria bacterium
CACCGGCCACATCGGGACCTTGACCGCGAAGGCCATGAGGAAGGCGAAGAACAGCAGGATCTGCGCGTCGAGCGGCAGCGGCAGCTTGTGGTAATCGAGCACCGCGAAACTTCCACCGGATTTGCCATATAGGTAGAGAAACGCGATCAGCATCAGCAGCGACCCGAGCAGCGTATACAGGAAGAACTTCACCGCCGCATAGACCCGGTTCGACCCGCCCCACACGCCGATCACCAGGTACATCGGGATCAGCGTTGCCTCGAAGAAGGTGTAGAAGAGCATCGCATCGAGCGCGGCGAAGGTACCGTTCAGCAGGCCCGACATGACCAGGAACGCAGCCATGTACTGCGCGACCCTGACCCGGATCACCTCCCAGCCGGCGATCACCACCAGCACGGTGATGAAGCTGTTCAGCAGGATGAACAGCACCGAAATTCCGTCCACGCCGACGTGGTAGTTGATGTTGAAGCGCGGAATCCACGCGAGCTTCTCCTCGAACTGCATGGCGCTGGTCGCGGCATCGAAGCCGGTGACGAGCGGTACGGTGACCAGGAACCCGACCGCCGCGCCGAGCAGGGCGATCGCGCGCGCCTCGCGGGCATTGCGCTCGCCCGCCATCAGGACGATGAGGCCAGCGACGATGGGTACCCAGATGGAAAGGCTGAGCCAGGGAGCGGAGAGGGACATGAGTATTCGGGCCGCGTCCTACTTCGCCAGGGCCATGCCGAACAGCGTCAGCAGCACCAGCACGCCGATGATCATGGCGAACGCGTAGTGGTAGATGAAACCGGACTGCAGCCAGCGCACGACGCCTGCGACCCAGCCGACCAGCTTCGCCGAGCCGTTCACCATCAGGCCGTCGATCACGGTGACATCACCCCAGCGCCACAGGCCGGTGCCGAACTTCCTTGCACCGCCGGCGAAGAACCAGTCGTTGAAACGGTCGAAGCCGTATTTCTCCTCGAGGATAGTAACGAGCACGCCGGCCTTTTTCCGCAGTACCGGCGGCAGGTCGGGCCGCAGGATGTAGAGGTATCCCGCCGCCGCGATCCCTGCGACGGTCAGCCAGAACGGCAGCGTAAAGATCGCATGGCCCATCATAGGCAGCACACCGTGAAATGCCTCGGCCATCTCGCGCATCCCGGCGTGCGAGGGCGCAATGCGGATGGAATCCCCGAAGTAGCCCCCGAACAGCACCGGTCCGATGAGCCAGCCGGCGCAGATGGAGGGAATCGCGAGCAGTACCAGCGGGACGGTGACCACGGCCGGCGATTCGCGCGGAGCATGCGAATGCTCGTTATGGCCGCGTCCCGCTTCGTGCGCATTATTCTCGAAGCGCTCCTTGCCGTGGAACGCGTAGAACACGAGGCGGAACGTGTAGAAGGCGGTGACGAACACGCACAGGGTCACCATGAGCCAGGCAAAGCCCGCACCAGGGGTCTTGGACAGGTGTACCGCCTCGATGATGGCGTCCTTGGAGAAGAAACCGGCGAAGCCCGGCACGCCGGCACTCGCGATCGCGCCAATTAGCACCGTCCCGTAAGTCCAAGGCATATGCTTCCACAGCCCGCCCATCTTGCGCATGTCCTGCTCGTGGTGCAGGGCGATGATCACCGAACCGGCGCCCAGGAACAGCAGCGCCTTGAAGAAAGCGTGCGTCATGAGGTGGAAGATGCCAGCCGAGTAGGCAGAGGCGCCCAAGGCGACGGTCATGTAGCCGAGTTGCGAGAGCGTGGAATACGCCACGACGCGCTTGATGTCGTACTGCACCACCGCGATCAGCGCCATGAAGAAAGCGGTGATCCCGCCGATGACGAGCACCATCGTCAGCGCAGTCTGGGAGAGCTCGAAGAGCGGCGACATGCGTGCCACCATGAAAATCCCCGCCGTGACCATGGTTGCGGCATGAATCAGAGCCGAGATCGGCGTCGGGCCCTCCATCGAGTCGGGCAGCCAGACGTGCAGCGGGACCTGCGCCGACTTGCCCATCGCACCGACGAAGAGGCCGATGCAGATCGCCGACAGGAGCAGCCAGGGCACGCCGGGAATCACCTCGATGGTCCGCTGCGCCATGAGCGGCGCCTGCGCGAACACCGCGGCGTAGTCGAGCGTGCCGAAGCTGACGAGGACCAGCGCCACGCCGATGAGGAAGCCGAAGTCGCCGACACGGTTGACCAGGAACGCCTTGAGGTTGGCGTAGATCGCGCTCGGCCGCGTGTACCAGAAGCCGATCAGCAGGTACGAGACCACGCCCACCGCCTCCCAGCCGAAAAAGAGCTGCAGGAAGTTGTTCGCCATCACCAGCATCAGCATCGAAAAGGTGAACAGCGCGATGTAGGCGAAAAACCTCTGGTAACCCGGGTCATCGGCCATATAGCCGACGGTGTAGACGTGCACCATCAGCGACACGAAGGTCACCACCAGCATCATCAGGGCGCTCAGGCGGTCGATGAGAAAACCGATCTCGAAGCGAACATCCCCGGAGACGAGCCACGTATACACCGCGCCGTTGTAGACGTTGCCCTCGAGCACGTCGGCGAAGATCAGGCTCGAGGCGAGGAACGAGACGGCCACGCCCACTATGGTCACCCAGTGCGCCCCGGCGCGGCCGATTTGCCGGCCGAAGAGGCCGGCGGCGACGGCCCCGGCGAGCGGTGCGAGCGGCGCGACCAGGTAGAGCTGCTGCATCGTCATCGCGGGCGCCCTAGCCTTTCAGCCCGTCGAGGTCGTCGACGTCTATCGTCTGCAAGTTGCGGAACAGCACCACCAGGATGGCCAGGCCGATCGCCGATTCCGCGGCGGCCACGGTGAGAATGAAAAACACGAACACCTGGCCCGCCATGTCTCCGAGGTAATGCGAAAAAGCGATGAAATTCAGGTTCACCGCGAGCAGCATCAGCTCGATCGCCATCAGCAGGATGATGACGTTCTTGCGGTTGAGAAAGATCCCGAGGATGCTGATCGAGAACAGCACCGCGCCGAGAATCAGGAAATGCGAAAGCGATAGCAAGCTTTGTCCTCTTTTTCTTTGAGACCGGCGCCCGGAGAGCACCGACCTTTCCTTGGTCCTGACTCCTGGATGCCTATTCCTTCTTCTCCGAGGGCATCGACACCATGCGCACGCGATCGCGGCGCTTCACCGACACCTGTTGAGCGGGGTTCTGGTACTTCGTGTCCTTGCGTTTCCTCAGCGTGAGCGCGATGGCGACGACGATCGCCACCAGCAGCACCACCGCGGCGAGCTCGAACGGATACGCGTAGTCGGTGTAGAGGATGCGCCCCAGGGCCCGGGTGTTGCTGGTCCCGGAGCCGGGGTCGCGCGGCGCGGGAAGCGCCTGCAGGCCGAAGGTGCGCCCGCCCAGCACCAGCGCCATCTCGACGACGATGACGAGGCCGACCGCAGCGCCGAGCGGCAGGTAGCTCCAGAAGCCCTCGCGCAGGCGCTCCAGATTGATGTCGAGCATCATGACCACGAACAGGAACAGCACCATCACCGCACCCACGTAGACCAGCACGAGGGCGATCGCCAGAAACTCGGCCCGCAAGAGTATCCACAGCGCCGCGGCGGTGAAGAAGGCGAGCACCAGGAACAGTGCCGCGTGCACCGGGTTGCGCGCCGTGATGACGCGCAGCGCCGCGAACACCAGGATCGCCGCGAACACGTAGAAGACCGCAGTCTCGAAGTCCATCAGCGGTACGCCGCGTCTTCCGCGCGGTCCTTCGCGATTCTCTCCTCGTAGCGGTCGCCGACCGCGAGGAGCATTTCCTTGGTGTAGTAGAGGTCGCCGCGCTTCTCGCCGTGGTACTCGAGGATATGCGTCTCGACGATCGAATCCACCGGGCAGGACTCCTCGCACATGCCGCAGAAGATGCACTTGGTCAGGTCGATGTCGTAGCGCGTGGTGCGGCGCGTGCCGTCGGCCCGCGCCTCCGACTCGATGGTGATCGCCAGCGCCGGGCACACCGCCTCGCACAGCTTGCAGGCGATGCAGCGCTCTTCGCCGTTCGGATAGCGGCGCAACGCGTGCAAGCCGCGGAAGCGCGGGCTCATCGGCGTCTTCTCCTCGGGAAACTGCACCGTGATCTTGCGCCGGAAGAGGTGCCGGCCGGTCAGGGCCATGCCCTTCACCAGTTCGAGCAGCAGGAAGCTCCTGAAGAAGTCGGCGATGCGCTCGATCATGCCGCCGCCCAGATACTCCACGGCGTCTGCATCCACGCGGCCACCACCACCAGCCAGACGATCGTCAGCGGGATGAACACCTTCCAGCCCAGGCGCATGATCTGGTCGTAGCGGTAGCGCGGAAACGTGGCGCGGAACCAGAGGAACATGGATACCACGAAGAAGATCTTGCCGACCAGCCAGACGAAGGGCGGGATGGCGTTCGTGAACGCGCTGTCCAAAGGCGCCGCCCAGCCGCCGAGGAACATGACGGTGGCGAGCGCCGACACGAGCAGCATGTTGGCGTACTCGCCCAGGAAAAACAGCGCGAATGGCATGCCCGAGTACTCGACGTGGAACCCGGCGACGAGCTCGGACTCGCCTTCGGCGACGTCGAACGGCGCGCGGTTGGTCTCGGCGACCCCGGAAATGAAGTACACCAGGAACATAGGGAAGAGCGGCAGCCAGTTCCAGGAAAGGAAGTTGAGTCCCTTGTGGGCAAAAAACCCTCGCTCCTGGCCGGCGACGATGTCGGAGAGATTGAGGCTCTGCGACACCAGCAGCACGCACACCAGCGCGAAGCCCATCGCAATCTCGTAAGCGACGATCTGCGCCGCCGAGCGCATCGCGCCGAGGAAGGCGTATTTCGAATTCGACGCCCAGCCGGCGATGATGACCCCGTAGACACCCATCGAGGTGATCGCCATGACGTAGAGGAGCCCGGCGTCGATATCGGCGAGCACGGCCTGCGGGGCGAAGGGGATCACCGCCCAGGCGGCGAGCGCCGGCATCAGCGTCAGCATCGGCGCCAGGATGAACAGGAACTTGTTCGCCCCGGCGGGAACGATCAGCTCCTTGAAGATGAGCTTGATCGCGTCGGCGATGGGCTGCAGCAGTCCGATCGGTCCGACGCGGTTGGGTCCCAGGCGGATCTGCATCCAGCCGATGAGCTTGCGCTCCCACAAGGTGAGGTAGGCGACGCAGCCGAACAGCGGCAGCACGATGCACAGGATGAGGATCGTGTTCTTCACCAGCGCCCAGGCGAGCGGTCCCCACTGCGGACCGAGCCAGGCGGTCCAGAGGTTCGCCCAGAGGTCGAACACGGTCGTGACGAGCGTCATTCGCGCTCCACCGAGATCCGGCCGTGCATGGGGCCCAGGCCGGCGGTGTGCCGGTGCGCCGCGGCGAGACGCACGCAGCGTTCGGGCAGACGCTCGTCGATGCCGATCTCGACAACAGCCTCGCCGTCGCCCTGGCGCACCCGCACGCGCTCTCCGGCTTTCACGCCGAGCTCTCGCGCGAGCGGCGAACCGATCCAGGCGCGCGGCGGCAGCGCGTCGCGCGTCCTCTGCAGGGACCCGGCGCGGCGCACGATCGGGTCGCCGAAGTAGACCGGCACGTCGGCGATGCGCTGCAGGCCGTCGGCAGCCGGCGCGCCGTCGGCAGCCACAGACCCGTTCAGGCGGTTGTCGAGCCTGCCCGCGACGGCCTCGGGCCGGCAGATTTCGTCGCGCACCGCTTCGGTCGATTCGTAGTCGAAGCCCGGCAGGCTCATCAGGTTGCCGAGCACGCGCAGGACTTTCCACGCCGGACGCGCTTCGCCCAGGGGCTTGACCGCGCCGTTGAAGCTCTGCATCTGCCCGGCACAATTGACGAACGAACCGGAGGTCTCGGTGAACGGCGCGACCGGCAGCAGCACATCGGCATTGTCCGCCGCGAAGCTGCGATACGACGCGAGCGCCACCACCAGGTCGGCCGAGTCCATGGCGCGAATCGCGGTGCGCGTATCGTGGCAGTCGAAATCAGGCTCGGCGTTGAGGAGCAGATAGGCGCGGCGCGGCTGCTCGAGCATGCCGCGCGCGTTCATGCCGCCGCCGGAGGGCAGGCATCCGGCGAGGTAGCCACCGACGCTGTTGGCGGCTTCGCCGAGGAAACCGAAGCGCGCGCCGAGCAGCTCGGCGAGTTCTTGCGCGAGCCGCTGCAGGCGCGCCGCCTGCGGATGCTGCGCGGCGAGGTTACCCAAGAGGATCGCGGCCTTCTGCCCCGAGGCGAGGCTGGCCGCGATCGCGGTGGCAGCGGTGCCGGGTTCGACGCCGGCGAGCGCGGCCGGCACCGGCTTGCCCTTTGCCTGCGCGACGGCCTTGACGATCTGGGCGAGCTGCCGCGGGAGTTCGCTCGGGGCGACGATCGCCTTGTGCGCGACCGGCATGAGCAGGTCGTCATCGGCGCAATGCAGGACGCTCACCTGCGACTTGAACCTGGCGGCGCGGCGCAGACGCGCAGCGAGCAGCGGATGGTCCTTCCGCAGGAACGAGCCGACCAGCAGCAGGCGGTCGAGCTGGTCGAGTTCCGCCACCGGCATGCCGAGCCACGGCACGCCGGCGCGGTGCCCGTCGGCGGAAAAATCCGACTGGCGCAGGCGGAAATCGACATTGTCGCTGCCCATCGCGCGCACGAGCTTCGCGAGCAGCGCCATCTCCTCGAAGGTCGAATGCGGACTGGCGAGCGCCCCGATTTCCCTGGCGTCGTACTTGAAACGGATCTCCGAGAGCGCCTTGGCGACGTGTTCGAGCGCCGTCTGCCAGTCGACCTCCTGCCAGCGGCCGCCCTGCTTGAGCATCGGACGCTGGATGCGCTCCTCGGAATTCAGGCCTTCGTAGGCGAAGCGGTCGCGGTCCGAGAGCCAGCATTCGTTGAGCGCATCGTTCTCCAGCGGCAGCACCCGCATGACGCGATTTTGCATGACCTGCACGATGAGGTTCGATCCGAGGCTGTCGTGGGGGCTCACGGACTTGCGCCGCGAAAGCTCCCAGGTGCGCGCCGTGTAGCGGAAGGGCTTGGAGGTGAGCGCCCCCACCGGGCACAGGTCGATGACGTTGCCGGAGACCTCCGAATCCACGGTCCTGCCGACGAAAGCCAGGATCTCGGCGTGCTCGCCGCGCCCGATCATGCCCAGTTCCATGACACCGGCGACTTCCTGCCCGAAGCGCACGCAGCGCGTGCAGTGAATGCAGCGCGTCATGTCGGTCGAAATCAGCGGCCCGAGATTCTTGTTGAGAACCACGCGCTTCTCCTCGGTGTAACGCGAGGCGCTCTTGCCGTAGCCGACGGCAAGGTCCTGCAGCTGGCACTCGCCGCCCTGGTCGCAGATCGGGCAATCGAGCGGATGATTGATGAGGAGGAATTCCATCACCCCGCCCTGCGCCTGCTTCGCGTACTCGGAGTGCGTCGACACCTTCATGCCCTCGGTGACCGGCGTCGCGCACGCCGGCAGCGGCTTGGGCGCCTTTTCGATCTGCACCAGGCACATGCGGCAGTTGGCGGCGATCGAGAGCTTCTTGTGGTAGCAGAAGTGCGGGATGAAGATGCCCAGGCCGTTGGCCGCCTCGATCACGGTAGTGCCGTTCTGGACTTCGGTTTCCCTGCCGTCGATGGTGACTTTGACCATCTAGGCTGCCTGCCGCTGCGGGACAGTGGGTAGCGTGGAATATCCGCCCGGCACCGTCACCGCGCAGCGCTTGTGTTCGATGTGATGACGGAATTCGTCGCGAAAATGCTGGATGAAGCTCTTCACCGGCAGTGCCGCGGCGTCGCCCAGCGCGCAGATGGTGCGCCCGGCGATGTTGTCGGCGACACTGGTGAGGAGATCGAGATCCTCGTTCTTCCCCTTGCCGTGCTCGATGCGGTTCACCATGCGGTACAGCCAGCCCGTGCCCTCGCGGCACGGCGTGCACTGGCCGCAGGACTCCTCGAAATAAAAATACGACAGGCGCTCGAGCGCCTTGACCATGCAGGTGGTCTCGTCCATGACGATCACCGCGCCCGACCCCAGCATCGAGCCTGCCTTGGCGATCGAGTCGTAGTCCATGTCGGTCTTCATCATGATGTCGGCGGGCAGCACCGGCATCGAGGATCCGCCTGGAATCACCGCCTTGAGATTGCGCCCGCCGCGCATCCCGCCCGCCATCTCCAGGAGCGTCGCAAACGGCGTGCCGAGCTTCACTTCGTAGTTGCCCGGCCGCGTCACGTGGCCGGTGACCGAAAAGATCTTGGTGCCGCCGTTGTTCGGCCGTCCCAGCGCGAGGAATGCATCGGCGCCATGGTTGATGATCCAGGGCACGGCCGCGAAGGTTTCCGTGTTGTTGATCGTGGTCGGCTTGCCGTACAGGCCGAAGCTCGCCGGGAACGGCGGCTTGAAGCGCGGCAGCCCCTTCTTGCCCTCGAGTGACTCGAGCAGCGCCGTTTCTTCGCCGCAGATGTAGGCGCCGTAGCCGTGGTGGTTGTGGAGCTCGAACGAAAATTCGCTGCCGAGGATGTTCTTGCCGATGAAACCGGCTTTGCGCGCCTCGGCGAGCGCTTCCTCGAAACGCTCGTACTCGTCCCATATCTCGCCGTGGATATAGTTGTAGCCCACGCCGATGCCCATGGCGTACGCGCCGATCGCCATTCCTTCGATGACGATGTGCGGGTTGTAGCGCAAGATGTCGCGGTCCTTGCACGTGCCAGGCTCGCCCTCGTCGGAGTTGCACACCAGGTACTTCCCCCCAGGGAACTGGCGCGGCATGAAGCTCCACTTGAGGCCGGTCGGAAACCCCGCGCCGCCGCGTCCGCGCAGCGCCGACTTCTTCACCTCGGCAATGACGTTCTCGGGCGGAATCTTCTCCGCGAGGACTTTCTTCAGCGCCGTGTAGCCGCCGCGCTTGAGGTAATCCTGCAGAGGCCAGTTGCTGCCGTCTAGGCCGTTGAGGATGATCGCGTCGGACCCGTAGTCGAGCATCTACTTCTCCAGTCCCGCAAGCCACCGGTCGATCTTCTCGGCGGTCATGAAGGACAGCATTCTCTTGTTGTTCACGAGCATCACCGGAGCGTCGGCGCAGGCGCCGAAGCATTCCCCCTGCTTCAAGGTGAAGCGGCCGTCGGCGGTGGTCTCGTTCCAGTCGACGCCGAGCTTCCTCTTCAGGTGCTCGGCTGCGTCCTGCGCACCCGAGAGAGCGCACGGCAGGTTGGTGCAGAGGCACAGCTTGTGTTTGCCGACCGGCTTGAGATCGTACATCGTATAGAAGGTCGCGACCTCGTAGACCGCAATCGGCGGCATGCCGAGGTAGCCGGCAACAAAATCCATGACTTCGGTCGAGAGGTGCCCCTTCTCATCCTGCGCGACGGTCAGCGCCGCCATCACCGCCGAGCGCTTCTGCTCGGCCGGGTACTTGGCGACCGCCTGGTCGATCTTCTTGAGGGCCTCAGGAGTCAGCATGGTAAAACCGGGGACAGACCACGCTTTCCCGTCGAGATCGCTTTCGGCCCCAAACCGGGGGAAAACGTGGTCTGTCCCCAGTTTTCATCGGTCGATCTCCCCGAAGACGATGTCCTGTGTGCCGATAATCGCCACGAGGTCGGCGAGCATGTGGCCCCTCGTCATCTCGTTCAGCGCCGCAAGATGCGCAAAGCCCGCCGTACGAATCTTCAGGCGCCAGGGCTTGTTGGCGCCGTCGGAAACTAGATAGATGCCGAACTCTCCCTTGGGATGCTCGACCGCGGCGTAGGTCTCGCCGGGGGGCACGTGAATTCCCTCGGTGAAGAGCTTGAAGTGGTGGATCAGCTCTTCCATGTTGCTCTTCATCTCTACCCGCGAGGGCGGCGCAACCTTGTGGTTATCGGTGATCACCGGTCCGGGGTTGTTGCGCAGCCAGTCGACGCATTGCCGGATGATGCGGTTCGCCTGGCGGAATTCCTCGATGCGCACGAGGTAACGGTCGTAGCAGTCGCCGTTGACCCCGACGGGAATGTCGAAATCGAGCCTGTCGTAAACTTCGTAGGGCTGCTTCTTGCGCAGGTCCCACTCGATGCCCGAGCCGCGCAGCATCGGCCCGCTGAACCCCAGGGCCAGCGCCCGCTCCGGCGACACCACGCCGATGCCCACAGTCCTCTGCTTCCAGATGCGGTTGTCGGTGAGCAGCGTCTCGTACTCGTCGACGTATTTTGGAAAGCGCCGGGTGAAGTCCTCGATGAAATCCAGCAGCGACCCCTGCCGGTTCTCGTTCAGCCTCTCGAGGTCGCGCGCGCTCCTGTACATCGAGGCCTGGTATTGCGGCATGGTCTCAGGAAGGTCGCGGTACACCCCGCCGGGTCGGTAGTAGGCGGCGTGCAGGCGCGCGCCCGACACCGCCTCGTAGACGTCCATCAGGTCCTCGCGTTCCCGGAAGCAGTAGAGAAAGACCGTCATCGCGCCTATGTCCAGGCCGTGCGCCCCGAGCCACAGGAGGTGGTTGAGGATGCGCGTGATCTCGTCGAACATCACGCGGATGTACTGCGCGCGGATCGGCACCTCTACGCCGAGCAGACGCTCGATCGCCAGGCAGTACGCGTGCTCGTTCGACATCATCGAGACGTAGTCCAGGCGGTCCATGTACGGCAGCGCTTGGATGAAGGTCTTGTGCTCGGCGAGCTTCTCGGTCGCGCGGTGCAGCAGGCCGATGTGGGGATCGGCGCGCTGGATCACTTCGCCGTCCAGTTCCAGCACCAGCCGCAGCACCCCGTGCGCCGCCGGATGCTGCGGCCCAAAATTCATCGTGTAGTTTTGGATCTCAGCCATGCGATCGATTCCCGCTCACCGCTTCGCCCCCAGATCCCCGTACTCGTTCTCGCGGATAATGCGCGGGGTGATCTCGCGCGGCTCGATGGTCACCGGCTGATAGATAACGCGCTTCTGCTGCGGGTCGTAGCGCATCTCGACGTTGCCCGACAGCGGGAAATCCTTGCGGAACGGATGGCCGATGAAGCCGTAGTCGGTGAGGATGCGTCGCAGGTCGGCGTGCCCGGTAAAGACGATGCCGAACAGGTCGAAGGCCTCGCGCTCGTACCAGTCCGCGTTGGGCCAGATCCCGGTGAGCGAGTCGATCGCCGGAAACGCGTCGTCGGGCGCGAATACACGCACACGCAGGCGCTGGTTGTGCGAGACCGACAGCAGGTGCGATACGGCGGCAAAGCGCCGCCCCGGCCAGGGTTGCTGCGCGTATCCGGAATAATCGACGCCGCACAGGTCGATCAGCTGCTCGAATCCGAGCGCCGGCTCGTCGCGAAGGCGCGCAGCCACCTGAAGGGTGTCCTTCGCGTCGACCACCAGGGTCAAGGCGCCGAAGGCCTCGGTCAGGCCGGCGATGCTGCCGCCGAGAGCCGCTGCTAGCGCGCCTTTGAGCTGGTCGAGCTTGCCGGACATTCCGCGTTTACCGGGCGATGGTGTTGGTGCGCTTGATCTTGTTCTGCAACTGCACGATGCCGTAGAGCAGCGCTTCCGCCGTCGGCGGGCAGCCGGGGACGTAAACGTCGACGGGGACGATGCGGTCGCAACCGCGCACCACCGAGTACGAGTAGTGGTAATAGCCGCCGCCGTTGGCGCAGGAACCCATCGAGATCACCCAACGCGGCTCGGCCATCTGGTCGTATACCTTGCGAAGCGCCGGGGCCATTTTGTTGCACAGCGTTCCGGCGACGATCATCACGTCGGACTGCCGCGGGCTTCCCCGGAACACGACGCCGAAGCGGTCGAGGTCGTAGCGCGCGGCGCCGGCGTGCATCATTTCGACGGCGCAGCATGCCAGCCCGAAGGTCATGGGCCACAGCGAGCCGGTGCGCGTCCAGTTGATGAGCTTGTCCGCCGTGGTGGTGACGAAGCCTTCGTGCAGTACGCCTTCAATGCCCATGGGTCGTCTCCGCTACTCCCACTCGAGCGCGCCCTTCATCCACTCGTAGACGAAACCCACGACGAGGATGAGGAGGAAAATCATCATCGACCAGAAACCGAAGGTCCCGATCTCGTTGAGGGTCACCGCCCAGGGAAACAGGAACGCGATCTCCAGATCGAACAGAATGAACAGAATGGCGATCAGGTAATATCGCACGTCGAACTTCATGCGCGCGTCCTCGAACGCCTCGAAACCGCACTCGTAGGGAGACAGCTTCTCGCTGTCGGGACGGTAGGGCGCAAATACCGCGCCTGCCCCCACCATGACGCCACCGAAAACCAGCGCGATCACGATGAACAGCAGGATTGGGAAATAATTTTCTAGCACGATCGTGCGTCGGGACGGGGAGGCCGAGCAGGGAATTGAGGAAACCCGGCCGGAACGCCTGGAGTGAAACCGCTAAGCCGCCCCTGCATCCTCACACCTTGATCCTCGATCCTGCGTGTCTGGTGCCGACGGAGAGACTCGAACTCTCACAGCTTTCGCCACCGCCCCCTCAAGACGGCG
>JBGQFD010000108.1:0-12028 GCA_041496705.1 Gammaproteobacteria bacterium
ACAGGAACATGTGGCGGCTCATCGCGAGCAGCGCGCAGTCGGTCTCGGCGACCGCGCTGGCGAGCCGCGGCGTGCGGTCGACGAGCGACAGTTCGCCGAAGATGCCGCCCGGACCGACCTTTTCGACGACGGCATCGCCGATGCGGATCGCGACGCGGCCTTCGAGCACCGCGAACAGGGCCACGCCCAGCTGCCCTTCTGTCGTGATGATCCTTCCGGCCTGGTAGCGGAAACGCGCCGCGGGGCCGAGCACCTGCGCGAGATCGGCGAGCAGTTGCGCATCCAGGGCGGCGGCTTCTCTCCATCCGGCGTCCGCCGGCGAAGCGGGAACGCCGAGGCTGGCGATCGTATCGCGCAGGCGGCTTGCCATGATGCTCATCAGCATCAGCGCGAAACCGGGTTTCTTGCGGAGTTCGGCGCGAAACTGCGCGTCGTCCAGGGCGATCACCACGCAGTCGCGCTCCGCCACCGCCGACGCGCTGCGCGGCATCTGGCCGAGCGAGGCCATCTCGCCGAAAATCTCCCCGGCGCGGAGGCTGGCGACGCGCTCGTCGTTCGCGAGAATGCCGACTTCGCCCTCCACCAGCAGGTAGATGCGGTTGGGCATGAGCAGCAAGGGCATTCCCTTGCGGTTTTCCGAGAAAATGGTCGTGCCCTTCGCGAGGGTCTGCGGCCTGCCCGCCGACTGGAAGAAATTCAGCGCGAACGCCGGATCGTAGACGGAAGGACTCGCGGAATTGCGGGAACTCGTCGTATCCAATTTTTCTCCTCCCGGGATCGGCCGTTTCACGGGTGCGTTTCGCGGCCTCGGCAGGGATTATGCCCGCGCCTCGCGGGCGGGCAAGGGGGATGAAGCCGCGAAGCGGTCATATTCCATACCGCGCGAGCATTCCCGAGGAACGCCAAGCATGGCGGGCCTGGATTAGAATCCCCGCTCTCGATACGCGATCCAAGGAGCCTCCGCAATGCTGACGCTTTTCTACGCCCCCGGCGCCTGTTCGATGGCATCCCACATCGTGCTCGAGGAATCCGGCGAGAAGTACCAGCCGCAGCGCATGGATTTGTCGAAGGGCGAGCAGCGCACGGCGGAGTACATGAAGATCAATCCGCTCGGCCGCGTGCCGGCGCTGAAGCTGGACGACGGCTCGCCGCTCGCCGAGAACACGGCGATCCTGCCTTTTCTCGGCAAGCGTTTCGGCATGTGGCCGACCGATCCGGTCAAGGAGGCGAAGGCGCTTTCGGTCATCGGCTTTTTCGCTTCCAGCGTGCATCCCGCGCACGCCCACATCGGCCGGACGGAGCGCTATACCGAGGACAAGGCGGCCTTTCCCGGCATCCAGGCGATGGGCAAGAAGACTTTCCACGAGTACCTGAAGCAGATCGACGCCATGTACGCGGGGCGCGAGTGGCTGTCGGACAAGTACTCGGTGCTCGACCCGTATGCGCTGGTGTTCTACGCCTGGGGCCTGAGGCGCGAGCTGCCCGTGAGAGAACTCAAGAACTACACCGCGTTCAAGGAGCGCATGGCCAAGCGCGCGGCGGTGCAGCGCGTGATCGCCGACGAAGGCGTGAAGCTCTAGCATGCTGCTCCGCGCGATCGCCTGCGCGGCGCTGCTCGTCGCACCCGCGCAAGCCAAGCAGCCCGCGCCGGGGGAGCTTCCGGCGCTCTACGCGGCTCTGGAAAAATCCGACGCCGTCGTCGAAGGCGCCGCCTCGCCGAAGCGCGTGCTGCACGTCTTCTTCGACGCGAACTGCTGGTACTGCCACCTGACCTGGAAGGCGCTGCAGCCCTACGAAAAGGCCGGGCTGCAGGTGCGCTGGGTGCCGGTGGCCTACCAGAAGGAGAGTTCCACGACCAAGGCGGCGGCGATCATGCAGGCGAAAGACCGCGCGGCGGCGCTGCGCGAGAACGAGCTGGGCTACAAGGCCGATTCCTACGACGGCGGCATCGCGCCGGCAAAACCGACGAAGGCGCTCGAAGCGCAGCTCGAGGCGAACTTCAAGCTGATGGACGACTTCGGCGTGTCCGGGACGCCGGGTCTCGCGTGGCGGGACGCGAAGGGCAGGGTGCGGGTGCGCACCGGCATGCCGCGCCTGTCGCAGCTCCCCGCGATCACCGGGCTCCCGGCGCAGAAGCACGACGACCCGGAGCTGAGGGAGTTCCGCTAGCGGTCGCGCCGCACCACCACGATGCGCGGCCTGCCGAACACCAGCGCGCTCGCCGCCCAGGAAACCAGCGCGTAGACGATCGCGCCGAAAAACGCCGACCAGAACCCGCCGACCGAGAATCCCTTGATGAAGGACGCGACGAACCAGAAAAGGAGCGCGTTGATCACGAAGACGAAGAGACCGAGCGTCAGCACCGTGACGGGGAGCGTCAGGACGACGAGGAGCGGCCGGATCAGGGCGTTTACCAGCGCGAGCACCAGCGCCGCGACGAGCGCGGTGGCGAAGCTCTCCACCTGCACCGAGGGCACGAGGTAGGGCAGGGCGAGCAGCGCCAGCGCGTTGATCAGCCAGACGAGGAACAGGTTGCGCGCCATGGAACGCGAAGCATAGCAGCCTGGATTAGAATCCTTCCTCCGTGACGCCAAATTCATTCCGCCGGCTGCGCCCGGCGCTCAAGGGGATTCTCCTCGGGCTCGCGCTCGCCGCGTGCGCCGGTGCGCAGGCGCAATCCAACTGGCCGGGCCGCGCGGTGCGGATCCTGGTGCCTTATCCGGCAGGAGGCTCGACCGACATCCTCACGCGCCTCTTCGCGCAGCGGCTGTCGGAGTCGCTCTCCCAGCCGGTGGTGGTGGAAAACCGCGGCGGCGCGAGCGGCGGCGTGGCCGGCAGCTACTTCGCCAAGGCGGCGCCCGACGATTGCTGGTTCATGGTGGTGTCGCTGCCGATGATGTCGGTCAACCAGTATCTCTACCCGAAGCTCGGCTACGATCCCGACGCCGATTTCCTGCCGATCGGCCTTATCGGCCAGACGCCGAACGTGGTGGTGGCGGCGCCCTTGCTGCCGGTGCGCTCGCTCAAGGAACTGGCCGAATACGGCAGGGCCCATCCGGGCAAGCTCGCGTATTCGAGCTCGAGCATCGGCAGCGCCGGGCACCTGCTCAACGAACTCTTCAAGACGACCGCCGGCATCGAGCTGCTGCACGTGCCGTACCGCGGCAACAACCCTTCGATGCAGGCTCTGATCGCCGGAGACGTGCAGTTCACCACCGACAACCTGCCGCAACTGCTGCCGCAGATACGCACCGGCCGGCTGCGCGCGCTCGCGGTCAGTTCCGCGGCGCGCTGGTTCCAGCTTCCCGAGGTGCCGACCGTGACCGAGAGCGGTTACCCGGCCATGACCACCGCGGCGTGGTTCGGCCTGGTGGCGCAGGCGAAGACCTCTCATGAGGTCATCGCCAGGATGAACCGCGAGCTCGTCGCCATTCTCAAGCAGCCGGACTTCGTCGCGAAGCTTCGCGAGGTGAGTTTCGAAGCGCTGCCCGGCACGCCCGAAGACCTGAGCGCCGCTTCGAAGAAAGAGCGCGAAAGCTGGAAGAAAATCGTCGAGATTTCCGGAGCGAAAGGCGAGTAGGCGAAACCCGAGAAGTTGCAGCATGCCCGACACCACCGAGCAGACCTTCCCCGCGCGCGAGCGCCCCGCGCAGCGCCACACCGTCACCGCGCGCGAGGTCGACAAGACCCTGCCGCGAGGCTTGCGGATGATCCTCGCGCTCGAGGATTTCGAAGCGCCCGCGCGCCGCACCCTGCCGCGGCCGATGGTCGGCTACGTCTCGGGAGGCGCGGAGACCAACGCGTCGCTGCGCGCCAACCGCGCGGCGTTCGACGCCTACGCGTTCGTCCCCCGCGTGCTGGTGGACGTCGCCGGGCGCACGACCCGAGCGACGCTCTTCGGCAAGACCTACGCTGCGCCCTTCGGCTTCGCGCCCATGGGCGGCAGCTCGATGGCGGCCTACCAGGGCGACATCGTCTTGGCCCGCGCCGCGCAAGGTTCCAACGTCCCGATGATCATGAGCGGTGCGTCGCTCGCGCGCATGGAGGACGTGCGCGCCGCCGGAAGCACCACCTGGTTCCAGGCGTACCTGTCGGGCGACACCGAATCGATCACGCAGATGCTCGATCGCGTCGCGCGCTCGGGCTTCGACACCCTGGTCCTCACCGTCGACGTGCCGGTGGGGGCGAATCGCGAGAACAACGTGAGGAGCGGCTTCAACCGGCCGCTGCGGCCGACGCTGCGCCTCGCCTGGGACAGCGCGCGGAAGCCGCGCTGGCTCTTCGGCATGTTCCTGCGGACATTGCTGCTGCACGGCATGCCGCACTTCGAGAACACCGGCATGCGCTCGCCGCTCATCACCCGCAGCGCCGAGCGCTATCCGGGCGAGAGGGATCGCTTGTCCTGGAAGCACATCGAGCTGATGCGGCGGCTGTGGCAGGGGCGCCTGGTGCTGAAGGGCGTGCTCGCCAAGGAGGACGCGCGCATCGCGCGCGAGAGCGGGGTGGACGGCGTCATCGTCTCCAACCACGGCGGGCGGCAGTTGGACGGCGCGCTGGCGCCTTTGCACGCGCTGCCCGCGGTCGCCGCTGAGGCGCGCGGCATGGCCGTCATGATGGACAGCGGCATCCGCCGCGGCACCGACGTCCTGAAAGCGCTCGCGCTCGGCGCGCAATTCGTGTTCGTCGGCCGGCCGTTCCTCTACGCGGCCGCCGTCGGCGGCGAAGCCGGCGTGCGCCACGGGGTCAATCTGCTGCGCGAGGAGCTCGACCGCGACATGGCGCTCCTGGGCATCAACACGCTCGCCGAGATGACGCGCGGGCGTCTCGTCGAGGTCAATCGAAGCTGACGATCTCCACCCAGTTCGCGCCTTTCCCCGCCGGCGCCTTCTGCGCGAGCTTCAGCGCGCCGCCCGCCTCGATCGCATAGACCGAGAGCGTTTCCGATTTCTCCCCGGAGGCGACGAGGAATTTTCCCTTCGGATCGACGGCAAACCCGCGCGGCTGCTTTTCGGTCGGGGTGCTGGAGAGATACGTGAGTTTCCCGCTCGCCGCATCGACGCCGAACGCGGCGAGCGTGCTCGAGGTGCGCTCCGAGGCGAAGAGGAACCTCCCGTCCGGGGTGAGGTGCAGGTCGGCGGCCCAGATATCGTTGTCGGCATTGCGCGAGTTCGGGCGCGCAGCGCCGGGCTGCAGTTTCGAATCCGGCGGCAGCGCGGAGGCGGAGCTCAGTTCGGTCAGGAGCCCGGTCTTGTCGTTGAGAGACAGCGTCGTCACCGTGGCGACGAGCTCCGAGAGGAGGTAGACGAACCGGTTGTCGGGCGAGAAGATGAAGTGGCGCGGGCCGGTGCCGGGCTTCATCTGCACGACCGCGGGCGTGTTGGAGGCGAGCTGCCCGGTCTTCTCGTCGAAGAGGAACTGGAAGATCTGGTCGGTGCCGAGGTTGGGGACGTAGACGAAGCGGTTGGAAGCGTCGGCGAGGATCGAGTGCGCGTTGCGGCCCACGCTGGTCACCTGCAGCGCCTGCGCCACACGCCCGTCGCCGCCGAGCGCGTTGACGCTGACGAGGTGCCCGCCGTAGGACGCGCCGAAGAGGAAGCGCCCGGTGCGGTCGAGCGATATGTACGGAAAGCTCTCGGCGAGCGGCGCGGTGGACACGGGTTTCAGAGCGCCCGAGCCCGCGTCGATGGCGTAGACGTGAGCCGTAAAGGGTTTCGAGCGCGACGCCGCGTAGAGAAAGCGCCGGTTCGGGCTCACCGTCATCGGCATGACGAGCTTCGCCGCAGGCACGCGCGCGAGCGGCGCGAGCGTGCCGTCGGCCTGCGCGCGGTAGGCGCCGATGTCGCCGTCCTCGGCGTTGGAGACGTAGACGAAGGTCGCGGCCGGAGCCGACGCGCTCGCGAGCAGTGCCGACATGACGATGATCCCCCTGGCGAAGTTCGAGAATGGTTTCATTGCTGACCTCTTTGGGCGTTTGCGCGGATGAAGTGTACGACGCTCCGGGAAAACCCGGAGCGTCTTTGTTGGTAGTATCACGGCAGCATGACACCGCCTGCTTCAATTCCCTGCCCGGCCCGGGCAGTAGGCTTCGCGAGCGGGCTCGCATGAGAAAACCGCTCGACCGGCAGGATCTGGACGACATCTCCGCCCGCACCCTGGAGCACTACGACCGGCGCGCCGAGGACTTCTGGAAGGGCACGTGCGATCACGACGTCAGCCAGAATATCGCGGCGCTGCTGCGATACATCGAGGGCGAGCCGCCGTTCGCGATTCTCGACCTGGGCTGCGGGCCGGGGCGGGATTTGAAGGCGTTTGCGGATCTGGGGCATGTCGCGGTCGGCCTGGAGGGCTCGGAGCGTTTCGCGGCGATGGCGCGCGAGCACAGCGGCCGCGAGGTGTGGCGGCAGGATCTGCTCGGCCTCGATCTGCCCGCCGCGCGTTTCGACGGTGTGTTCGCCAACGCGGTGTTGTTCCACGTGCCGGGCCAGGAGCTGCCGCGCGTCCTTCGCGAGCTGTGTGCGGCGCTCAAACCGCGCGGCGTGCTGTTCAGCTCGAACCCGCGCGGCGACAACGAGGAAGGCTGGAACCGCGGGCGCTACGGCGCGTATCACGATCTGCAAGGCTGGCGGCGCTTCATGACTGGCGCCGGATTCACGGAACTCACGCACTACTACCGGCCCGAGGGCCTGCCGCGCGAAGAGCAGCCCTGGCTCGCGAGCGCGTGGCGCAAGCCGTGATTACTTCATTTCCGCCCGGTACAGCTGCCGCTTCGCTTCTTCCTTGAGCGCATCCTCGACGAGGCGAACGACGCCGTCTACGTCGACCGGTGGGTCGATCCGCTCGAAGCGCCCGGTCAACCCGGTATCCGGTTGCAGCTTGCCGCTCTTGAAGAGCGACCAGAGTTCCTTGCCGTACTGCGTGTCGAGGATCTCCGGCGCGAAGCGGCCGAAGTAGTTGGCCAAGTTGCCGACGTCGCGCTCGAGCATCGCACCGGCGTGGGCGTTGCCCGCGGCGTCGACCATCTGCGGCAGGTCGATGATCACCGGTCCTTCACCGCCGAGGAGCACGTTGTATTCCGACAGGTCGCCGTGGACCACGCCGGCGCAGAGCATGCGCACGACTTCGCCGATCAGCGTGCGGTGAAGCTCGCGCGCCTGCTCCGGAGTGAGCAGCACGTCGTTCAGCCGCGGGGCGGGATGGCCCTCGGCGTCGGTGACGAGCTCCATCAGCAGCACGCCGTCGATGAAGTTGTAGGGTTGCGGTACGCGCACGCCGGCGGCGGCAAGGCGATGCAGCGCGTCGACCTCGGTGCTTTGCCAGGCTTCCTCCTTGGCCTTGCGTCCGTAGCGGCTGCCTTTCTCCATGGCGCGGGCGCGGCGGCTGTTCTTCACCCGGCGGCCTTCGGTGTAGTCCACGCTCTGGCGGAAGCTGCGCTGGTTGGCTTCCTTGTAGACCTTCGCGCAGCGGACCTCGCCGCCGCAGTGGACCACGTAGATCATGGCTTCCTTGCCGCTCATGAGCTGGCGGCTGACGGCGTCGACGAGGCCGGCCTCGACCAGCGGTTCGATTCTCTTCGGGATTTTCAAGGGCACTTTTCTGCGCCGCTTCGGCGCGCAACGACGGGTGGAGACTTCGGCACGGAACTCCGTGCGGCAGGGCGCAATCTACAGGAAACCGGCAAAAGATTCTTCACGCCGGGGGCAGGGTCGGGCAAGCGTCCCCAACAGTGCAAAAAATGACGACGTCATTAATTACCGGTTGACACGCCGGCGCCCGTCGGCGAAGAATACCCCCACGACCGACCGCGCAACGAGGCAGCCGGAAAAGATTTCGTCTTTGGCGAAGAAGGAGTGGTTATGAAGAAGCTTGTGATCTGGCTGCTCTTGGCGCTGGCTACGGTTGGTTTTTTCGTTTCCTGCGCTGATTTTCCGTCCTCGGACGATTCGTCCTCTTCAGCCCGGGACCCCGGATTACGCGGCGGAACCGCGGGCGCAGGCGCGCCTATCGCGGGACTGACCAAGACCGAGCTTGCTTTCTTCAACGCGGGCAAGGGCGAGTTCGAAGAAGACGAGGACGTCGCTGACGGCCTGGGACCGACGATGAACCTTGGCAGCTGCGGCGGCTGCCATTCGCAGCCGGCAGTCGGCGGAACCAGTCCTGCGGTGAATCCTCAGGTTGCATTCGCCACCGCGGAGGGCGCGACCAACAGCGTTCCTTCATTCATCACGCCGAAAGGGCCGGTGCGCGAGGCGAGATTCGTGAAGAACGCCGACGGAACGCCGGACGGCGGCGTCCACGATCTGTTCACGATTGCCGGCCGGTCGGACGCAGCCGGATGCGCGCTCGCGCAGCCGGACTTCGCGAAGGAGCTCGCGCGCCGCAACGTGATCTTCCGGATTCCCACCCCGGTGTTCGGCGCAGGCTTGATCGAACAGATCCAGGACAACGCGATCCTTGCGAACCAGGTCAATGAGGCGCCCAGGAAGAAGGAGCTCAAGATTTATGGCCGGCCCAATATCGTCCTCGCCGGCCATGCGATCTCCGGCCAGGGGAACAACAACGGCAATGACGGCACGGTCGCGAGGTTCGGGTGGAAGGCGCAGAACAAATCGCTGCTGCTGTTCTCCGGCGAAGCCTACAACGTCGAAATGGGGATCACCAACGAGCTGTTTCAGACCGAGCGGGATGAAACGGCGGCATGCCAGTTTGCGGTTGTTCCCAACACCATCACCGACACCGCGGGCGAGACGCCCGTTGACGCCGTCAGTGCGATCGAAAAGTTTGCCCTCTTCATGCGTTTCCTGGCGCCGCCGGCGCCTTCGCCCGATACTCCGGGAGGGGCTGAATCAATTGCAAGGGGTCGCAGGCTGTTCACCGAGACCGGGTGCGCTCTCTGCCATACGCCCACGTTCAATACGGGCAATGCCGCTGTCGCTGCGTTGCGCAATCAGCCGGTGAATCTCTTCTCCGACCTGTTGGTCCACGACATGGGCCCGGGGCTCGCGGACGGGGTCAGCCAGGGACAGGCGGGCCCCAGAGAATTTCGCACCGCCCCGCTGTGGGGTCTGGGCCAGAGGCTGTTCTTCCTGCATGATGGACGAGCCTCGGACCTGCGCGAGGCAATCCGGGCGCATCGCAGCGGGAGTTTCTTTACCTTCAACGCATCCGAAGCGAACGTGGTCGTCAAGAACTTCAACAAGCTCCAGGACAGCGAGAAGCAGGACGTTCTCAACTTTCTGCGTTCGCTGTAGCCGAAGGCGGCACGGGATCCCCCGTTGACGGCGGCGCCGGCGATCGACCGGCGGACGGTCGCCGGCCGTGAGCGCACCGCCCGTGGGGCCACGCGGGTTTTCGAACGACATCCATGACGATAGGTGCACCTGGCGATCCGCCGGCCTCGTTCCGGCTCGACGATCGGCTGATCGTCGTGACCGGAGCGAGCGAAGGCATCGGCCGGGCGTTCGCCGAGTGCTTTGCCCGCGCCGGCGCCTTCGTCGTTCTGGCAAGCCGGCGCAAGGACAAGCTCGAATCCGTGCGGCAGGCGATCGTCGCCTCCGGCGGGCGCGCCGAGGTCGTTACGACCGATGTGACGCGGCTCGACGACATCCGCAGGCTGGCCGATGCCGTCGGTCGGCTGGCAAAGGAAGGCGAGCGCCGACTCGTGCTGGTGAATAACGCCGGGTTCGGTTTCACCAAGGCCGCGCTGGATACCAGCGAAGCGGAGTGGGACGTGCTCTTCGACACCCACGTCAGAGGCACTTTCTTCTGCGCGCAGAGAATCGGCGCCATGATGATAGCGAGCGGCTACGGCAAGATCGTCAACCTGAGTTCCGCCTGGTCGGACGCGACCGACGCGGGGAAGAGCGCTTACTGCGCCGCCAAGGCCGCCGTATCGCATCTCACCGCGGCGCTTTCGACCGAATGGGCGCCCCTCGGGGTGCGCGTCAACGCGCTGGCGCCGACCGCCACCCTGACGGACTTCACCGCCAAGGTGATGGCCTCCAGTCCCGAACGGGCGGAGCGTGTGCGCAGCCGCATCAAGCTCGGACGTTTCGCGCAGCCCGCGGATCTGCTCGGCGCGGCGGTGTTCCTCGCGAGCGGCGCATCGGATTTCGTCACCGGACAGACACTTTTCGTCGACGGCGGCTTCACCACGTGACGGGGCACGGGCTTTGAAAATCGGAATCCTGCTGGGCGACGACATCGGCCTCGAGGTCGTTCCGGAATGCGTCAAGGTCATGACGGCCGCTGCCTCGCGCTCCGGGCTTGCCATCGACTGGCAGCCGCTTCCCATCGGCAAGCGCGGTCACGACGAGCACGGCGACACGCTTCCCGCCGTGACCGAGCAGGCGCTCCGCGGGCTCGACGGCTGGATCATGGGGCCGATCGGCCACGCCGCGTATCCGCGCGGCGATCCGACCTGGGTGATGCCGCCGGTGAGAAAGAAATTCGAGCTCTTTGCCGCGGTGCGGCCCGCGCTCTCGCACGCGAACATCGCCTCGGTGCACAAGAACGTCGACATCGTATTCGTGCGCGAGCTCACCGAGGGCATGCTCTATTCGGAGACCGTCGTTGCCGGAGCCCCGGAGTTCCGGCCCAACGACGACATCACCGTCGCCATGCGCGTGATCACCCGCAAGGGCGCGCATCGCGTCGCGCGCGAGGCGTTCGAGATCGCGCGCACGAGGCCGCGAAAGAAGGTGACCGCCGCGCACAAGGAGCCGGTCTACAGGCTGGCCTGCGGCATGTTCGCCGAGGAATGCCGCAAGGTGGCGCGCGAGTATCCGGAGGTGGCCTTCGAGGAGATGATGATCGACTCGACCTCGATGAAGCTGGTGATGGAACCGCAGCGCTTCGATGTCGTCGTCACCACCAACCAGTTCGGCGACATCCTCACCGATATCGGCGCGGGTCTGGTCGGCGGGCTCGGGCTCGCCCCGGGTCTTTGCGCGGGCGAGCGCCAGGCGATGGCGCAGGCGACCCACGGCTCGGCGCCCGACATCGCCGGGCGCAATATCGCGAATCCTTATGCGATGATCGTATCCGGGGAGATGCTGCTCGCCTGGCTCGGGCGCAAGCGGAATGAACCGAAGGCGAGCGA
Source organism: Gammaproteobacteria bacterium (assembly GCA_041496705.1). Classification (GTDB taxonomy): domain Bacteria; phylum Pseudomonadota; class Gammaproteobacteria; order Burkholderiales; family SG8-39; genus VBDM01. The sequence continues at coordinate 11,099 of JBGQFD010000108.1, forward strand.
GGCCGCGCAGCACATCCAGCGCGCCGTGAGCAGGGTCATCGCCGAGGCGACGCACCTGACCCGGGACCTGGGCGGGAGCGCCGGCACCCGCGAGATGGGAGACGCGATCGCGGCCTGCGTCGCGCAGTGATCGAATGTGGACAAGGAAAAGGAGAGGACCATGAAGACCTTCCTGAAAAACAGCGCCGCCGCCATCCTGTGCCTCGCTCCGGCGCTCGCCGCCGCGCAGGCCTGGCCGAACAAACCGATCAAGATGATCGTCCCCTTCCCTGCGGGCGGCGGCACCGACTTCATCGGGCGGCTTGCCGCCAAACAGCTCGGAGACCGCCTCGGCCAGCAGGTGTTCGTCGACAACCGCGGCGGGGCGAACGGCGCGATCGGCGCGCAGGCGCTGATGCAGTCGCCGCCCGACGGCTACACCATCGCGGCGATTTCCGACGGGCCGACGGTGATAAACCCCGCGCTCTACGAGAAGCTCGCCTACCATCCGCTGCGCGATTTCGTGCCGGTCGCGATGATGATCAAGTTTCCGTCGATGCTGACCGCGCACCCCTCCATCAAGGTGCGCAACGTCGCCGAGCTGATCGCGCTGGCGAAGGCCAAGCCGGGTGCGCTCAACTATTCCTCCGGGGGAACCGGCAATTTCAGCCATCTGGGTCCGGAGTTGCTCGCGTACCAGGCCGGGATCAAGCTCACCCACGTGCCCTACCGGGGCGTCGCCCCCGCCACGGCCGCGCTGCTCGCAGGCGACGTGCAGCTCATGTACAACAACGTGGCGACGGCGCTGGAGCACGTGCGCGCGGGCAAGATGGTCGCGCTCGCGGTCGGCGAAGCCCAGCGCCTGCCCGCGCTGCCCGATATTCCCGCGATCGCGGAGACCGTCCCGGGGTTCGAGTTCGCGGCCTGGGTCGGCCTCTTCGCGCCGGCCGG
>JBGQFD010000109.1:0-11788 GCA_041496705.1 Gammaproteobacteria bacterium
GACACCTTGTACGCGGAGGGGCAGCGCCGCTACGTCGAATCGCTTTCGGCCTACGCGCGCCAGTTCCTGCAGCTCATGGAAAAACCCGACGTCGACCTGATCGAGGGCCTGTCGCCTGCGATCTCGATAGAGCAGAAGGCGGCGAGCCACAACCCGCGCTCGACGGTGGGCACGATCACGGAGATCCACGACTACCTGCGGCTGCTCTACGCCCGGGTCGGCACGCCGTACTGCCCGGAGCACAAGCTCGCGCTGCGGGCGCAGTCGGTGTCGCAGATGGTCGACCACGTGCTTGCGCTTCCGCCGGAAACGCGGATCGCCGTTCTCGCGCCCGTGGTGGCGAGCCGCAAGGGCGAGCAGCACGATCTCGTCGCCGAGCTGCGCGCTCAGGGGTTCGTGCGCCTGCGCGTGGACGGCAAGGTCCACGAGATCGACGCGATGCCGAAGCTCTCGAAGAACGTCAAGCACTCGGTCGACGTGGTGATCGACCGGCTGACGGTTCGCTCGGACGCGAAGCAGCGCCTTGCGGAATCCTTCGAAACCGCGCTGCGTCACGCCGACGGCCGCGCCCTGGTCCTGGAAACCGAAGCCGGACGCGAGCACCTGTTCTCGGCGCGCTTTGCGTGCCCGGCCTGCGACTATTCGCTGCGCGAACTCGAGCCGAGGCTGTTCTCGTTCAACAACCCCATGGGCGCGTGCCCGGAATGCGACGGCCTGGGCAGCATCAGTTTTTTCGATCCGAAGCGCATCGTCGCGCACCCGGGCATGAGCCTCGCGAGCGGCGCAATCCGGGGCTGGGACCGGCGCAACCAGTTCTATTTCCAGATGCTGACGAGCCTGGCCGCACATTTCAAGTTCGACGTCGAAGCGCCCTTCGAGAAGCTGCCGGAGGCGGTGCAGACCCTGGTGCTCTACGGCACCCGCGAAAAGATTCCGTTCTCGTATTTGAACGAGCGCGGCCGCACTTTCATCAAGGAACATTCCTTCGAGGGCATCGTCCCCAATCTCGAGCGGCGCCACAAGGAGACCGATTCGCTGGTGGTGCGCGAAGAGCTCGCGAAATTCCTCAACACCCGGGCCTGCCCGTCCTGCGGCGGGACACGGCTGCGCGTCGAGGCGCGCAACGTCAAGATCGCCGACAAGGCGATCTACGAGGTGAGCGGCATCCCGCTGAAACAGGGTCTTGAATTCTTCGCGACTCTCAAGCTCGGCGGTGCGAAGCAGGCGGTGGCCGAAAAGATCGTCAGCGAGATCGCTGCGCGGCTTTCGTTCCTGAACAACGTGGGCCTCGATTACCTGTCGCTCGACCGCTCGGCCGAGACGCTCTCCGGCGGCGAGTCGCAGAGGATCCGCCTGGCGAGCCAGGTCGGCTCGGGGCTGACCGGCGTGATGTACGTGCTCGACGAGCCTTCGATCGGTCTGCACCAGCGCGACAACGGCCGGCTGCTGGCGACCCTCAAGCACCTGCGCGACCTCGGCAACACGGTGATCGTGGTCGAGCACGACGAGGAAGCGATCAATTCGGCCGATCACGTGCTCGACATGGGACCGGGGGCGGGCGAGCACGGCGGCCGCGTGGTCGCCGAAGGCTCGCCCGAGCAACTGCGCGGGAACCCCGCCTCGCTCACCGGGCAATACCTCTCGGGAGCGCTCGGGATTCCCGTCCCGCAATCGCGCCGCCGCTACGACAGGACGCGCACCTTCAGGCTGACCGGAGCGCGCGGCAACAATCTGAAGGACGTCGACCTCGCGCTGCCGATCGGTCTCTTCGTCTGCGTAACGGGCGTCTCGGGCTCGGGAAAGTCCACGCTCATCAACGACACGCTCTACCACGCGGTGGCGCGCGAACTCTACGGCTCGGCGCACGAGCCGGCGCCGCACGATTCGATCGCGGGGATGGAATTCTTCGACAAGGCGATCAGCGTCGACCAGAGCCCGATCGGCCGCACGCCGCGCTCCAATCCGGCCACGTACACGGCGCTGTTCACTCCGATCCGGGAACTCTTCGCCGGCGTTCCTACGGCGCGCGAGCGCGGCTACGGTCCGGGGCGCTTCTCGTTCAACGTCAAGGGCGGCCGCTGCGAGGCCTGCCAGGGCGACGGGGTCATCAAGGTCGAGATGCATTTCCTCCCCGACATCTACGTCTCCTGCGACGTTTGCCAGGGCAAGCGTTATAACCGCGAGACGCTGGAAGTGCAGTACAAGGGCAAGAGCATCCACGAGGTGCTGCACATGACCGTCGAGGCGGCCCACGAATTCTTCAGCGCGGTGCCGGCGGTCGAAAGGAAGCTGCAGACGCTGCTCGAAGTCGGCCTGGGCTACGTGCAGCTCGGCCAGTCCGCCACCACCCTTTCGGGCGGCGAGGCGCAGCGGGTGAAGCTGTCGCTGGAATTGTCCAAGCGCGACACGGGCCGCACTCTCTACATACTCGACGAACCCACCACGGGGCTGCATTTCAGGGACATCGAACTGCTCCTCGCGGTGCTGCACCGCCTGCGTGACGCCGGCAACACGCTGGTGGTGATCGAGCATAACCTGGATGTGATCAAGACCGCCGACTGGGTGATCGACCTGGGGCCCGAGGGCGGGGACGGCGGCGGCAGCATCATCGCGCAAGGGACACCCGAGGACGTCGCCGCGACGGAGGCGAGCTTCACCGGACGCTACCTGCGCAACGCGCTGGGGAAGAAAGTGAAACAAACGAAACGCGCGGCGTGAAGACGACAGCGCATGGACCTTAGACAAGCAATGGGGGAGTGCGTAGAATCGCTTTTTTTTCGCGCCCTCCATTGATGGGAGACTGAAATGACAAGGACGACCCTCTGCGTACTTGCGGCGTTTGCCTTTGCGACACTCGCCGCACCCGCCGCCGCCCAGGAAGGCACGCTCAAGAAGATCCAGGCCAGCGGCTCGATCACTATCGGCCACCGCGACGCCTCGATCCCGTTCTCCTACTATGACGACAAACAGCAGCCGGTAGGCTACGCCATCGACTTGTGCCTGAGGATCGTCGACGCGGTGAAGAGCGAGTTGAAGATGCCCAGGCTCGACGTCAAGTACCAGCTCGTCACTTCGGCGAACCGCATCCCGCTGATGGCGAACGGCACCATCGACCTGGAGTGCGGCTCGACCACCAACAACCTCGCGCGCCAGGAACAGGTGTGGTTCACGATCACGCACTTCGTCACCGCCAACCGCTGGATCGCGAAGAAATCCGCGAACATCCGCTCGCTCGCCGACCTGAAGGGCAAGACCATCGTCTCCACCGCAGGCACGACCAACATCAAGCAGATCACCGAGATCAACGGAGCGCAGAACCTCGGCATGAGCATCATCTCGGCGAACGGCCACCCCGAGGCCTTCCAGATGGTCGAGACCGGCCGCGCGGTGGCGTTCGTCATGGACGACATCCTGCTCTACAGCCTCGCCGCGCAATCGCGCAGCCCTAACGACTACGCCATCTCGACGGAAGCGACTTCGGTCGAGCCCTACGGCATCATGCTGCGCAAGGACGATGTGGCGTTCAAGAAGGTAGCCAATGCGGCCATGACCGACATCTTCAAGTCGGGGCAGATCAACGCGATCTACGGGAAGTGGTTCCAGAAGCCGATTCCGCCCAAGGGGTTGAACCTGAACATCCCGATGGGCGATCAATTCAAGAGGGTGGTTGCCAACCCGACGGATTCCGGAGACCCCGCCGTATACAAGTAAGCAGTCGCGTAGCTTTCACGCGGCGGGTTTTCCGGGAGGGGCGTGAACTACAACTGGCACTGGAAGGTGCTATTCGAGCTCGAGCCCGGCGGCACGGGCTCCTATCTCCACTACCTTCTCGTGGGTCTCGCCTGGACGCTCGCCACCGCGCTGGCCGCCTGGGTCCTTGCTCTCGCGATCGGCGCGCTGGTCGGCACGCTGCGCACCACGCCCATGAAGTGGGTGGTGCGCGCGGGAAACCTGTACGTCGAGATTTTCCGCAACGTACCACTCATCGTGCAGATGTTCCTGTGGTTCTTCGTGGTGCCCGAACTCCTGCCCCGAGAGCTCGGCGACTGGATCAAGCAGATCCCGCCGCCTTGGGGATCGTATGTTCCCGCCGTTTTGTGCCTGGGCATCTTCACCTCGGTGCGCATCGCGGAGCAGGTCCGCGCCGGCATCAACTCGCTGCCGCGCGGCCAGCGCCTGGCCGGCGTTGCGATGGGGCTGACGGAAACGCAGAGCTACCGCCACGTCATCCTGCCGCAGGCCTTCCGCATCATACTGCCGCCGCTCACTTCCGAGTTCATGAACGTCATCAAGAATTCGTCGGTCGCCCTGACGATCGGGCTGCTCGAGCTCACCGGGCGCGCGCGGGCGATGCAGGAATTCAGCTTCAGGGTGTTCGAAGCGTTCACCGCGGCGACCGTGATCTACCTGCTCACCAACCTGGTGGTGGTGCTCGCGATGCGCGCGCTCGAGCATAAGGTGCGCGTGCCCGGCCTGATCGCCGCGACCGGCGCGCCGCAGGCGGGGCACTGAGCGGTGGACTCCGGCTTCGATTTCGACGTCATCCAGCGCTCCTGGGGCTACCTCTTCAGGGAGGGGATGACGTTCACGGTTACGCTGACATTGCTCGCAATGGCCGGTGGCATCGTCTTCGGCACCCTGCTTGCAATGATGCGGCTTTCCAGTGTCAAGCCGGTGTCGATCGCTGCGGGCGCCTACGTCAACCTGATGCGCTCGATCCCGCTGGTGCTGGTGATCTTCTGGTTCTTCTTCCTCGTGCCGTACATCGGCGCGTGGGCGATCGGCGCCAGGGAGCCGATCAAGGTCGGCGCCTTCTGGTCGGCGGCGATCACCTTCACCATGTTCGAGGCGGCGTACTACTGCGAAATCATGCGCGCCGGCATCCAGTCGATTCCGCGCGGCCAGGCGTGGTCGGGCTACGCGCTCGGCCTCGATTATTGGCAGACCATGGCGCAGATCGTCCTGCCGCAGGCGTTCCGCAACATGCTGCCGGTGCTCCTCACGCAAACCATCATCCTGTTCCAGGACACCTCGCTGGTGTACGTGATCTCGGCCACGGATTTCCTGGGAGCAGCCGCGAAAGTCGCCAACCGCGACTACCGCCTGGTCGAGATGTACACCTTCGTCGCCGTGGTGTACTTCGTCGTCTCGTACGGCCTGTCGGCCCTGGTCAAGCGGCTCCAGGAACGCGTCGCAATCATCAAGTAGGGTCCAATGATCTCGCTCAAGAACGTCAGCAAGTGGTACGGCGGCTTCCAGGTTCTCACCGACTGCTCGACCGAGGTGAGGAAAGGTGAAGTCGTCGTCGTGTGCGGGCCGTCCGGAAGCGGAAAATCGACGCTCATCAAGTGCGTGAACGGCCTGGAGCCGTTCCAGAAGGGCGAAATCACGGTCGACGGCGTTTCGGTGGGCGACCGGGAGACGGATCTCCCGAAGCTGCGCTCGCGCATCGGCATGGTGTTCCAGAATTTCGAGCTGTTTCCGCACATGAGCGTGACCCGCAATCTGACGCTCGCGCAGGTGAAGGTGCTCGGGCGCAGTCCTGAGGAAGCGACGCACAAGGGCCTGAAGCTGCTCGAACGCGTGGGCCTCTCCGCCCACAAGGACAAGTATCCCGGTCAGCTCTCCGGCGGACAGCAGCAGCGCGTGGCGATCGCGCGCGCCCTCGCCATGGACCCCATCGCGATGCTTTTCGACGAGCCGACCTCCGCGCTCGATCCGGAGATGATCAATGAGGTGCTCGACGTCATGGTCGAGCTCGCCAGGGAAGGCATGACCATGATGGTCGTCACGCACGAGATGGGGTTTGCGCGCAAGGTTGCGCACCGTGTCGTGTTCATGGACCGCGGCGAGGTCGTCGAGGACGCTGCGACGGAGGATTTTTTCGGAAAGCCGCGCTCGGAGCGTGCACAGCAGTTCCTCTCCAAGATCCTGCATCACTGACGCCTGACCGCGTTGGCGTGCCGGAATCCCTCAGCGTCGTGATCTCTGTCACGCTACACTTGCGCCTTTCCTGATCTGCGGGCGGGACATGCCGAACCGAGACGTCAAGCTGCTTTTCGCCCTGTTTGCGCTGTCGGGCTTCACCGGGCTCATTTACGAATCGGTCTGGTCCCATTACCTGAGGCTGTTTCTCGGCGCAGCAGCGTTCGCGCAATCGTTCGTGCTCGCCGCGTTCATGGGCGGCATGGCGCTCGGCGCGTGGCTGGCAAGCCGCTGGAGCGCGCGCCTCAGGAACCTGCTGGCCGCTTACGGCTGGATCGAGGCGGCGATCGGCGTGGCGGCGCTGATATTTCACGAGTCGTTCGTGCTGCTGACGCAACTCTCGCTCGATCACGTCGTGCCGGCGCTCGGCTCGCCGGCGACCGTGGAGATCTACAAGTATTCGCTTTGCGCCGCGTTGATCGTGCCGCAGACCTTGCTGCTCGGCATGACCTTCCCGCTTCTCTCCGGCGCGGTCATCCGCCGCGGACCCGAAGCAAGCGGCCATCATCTGGCGATGCTCTACTTCACCAACTCCATCGGCGCCGCGGCGGGTGCGCTTGCCGCCGCGTTCCTGCTGCTCGGCTGGCTCGGGATGCCGGGAACGATGCGCTTGGCCGGTGTGCTCAACCTCGCGCTCGCCGCGACCGTCCTCGCGCTTGCGCGCCGCGGCGAGCCCGCCGCCATCGCTGCGGCGCCTTCGGGCGGTGCGGTGCTTTCCGGAAATTACATAGTCCGGCTCTTCCTCGCCGGTGCATTCGTCACCGGACTGGCCTCGTTCATCTACGAGATCGTCTGGATCAGAATGCTGTCGCTCGTGCTCGGTTCGTCGTTCCATGCATTCGAGCTGATGCTCTCGGCCTTCATCACCGGGCTCGCGCTCGGCGGTCTGTGGATCCGCGGCCGCATCGACCGGCTCGCCGACCCGGTGCGTTTCGCCGGACTGGTGCAGGTCTTCATGGGCCTTGCGGCGCTCCTCACCGTTTTCGTCTATCACTGGACCTTCGACTGGATGGCCTGGGCACTCGGCGTGCTCCAGCACAACGACAGCGCCTATCCGCTGTTCAACCTCTTCAGCCACGCGCTGGCGTTCGCGGTCATGCTGCCTGCGACCTTTCTTGCCGGAATGACGCTGCCCCTTTTCACCCATGTGCTGCTGCGCGGCGGGCGAGGCGAACGCGCGATCGGCCAGGTATATGCCGCGAATACTCTCGGGGCCATTGCCGGGGTGCTCATCGCCGTACATCTGCTGGTGCCCGATGCCGGGCTGAAGCTCGCTCTGGTGGTGGGCGCCGCGGCGGACATACTGCTCGGCACCTGGCTGCTGCGCTACTCGCAGGCTGCCTCCCGGCGCGTCCACGCCTGGGCCGCATTCATACTCGGCATGCTCGCCGTGACAGCCACCGCGCGCGCCGCCATTCTCGAACCCGAGCGCCTGTCCTCCGGCGTTTTCCGCTACGGCCAGGCGCTGCCCGACTTCGGCCGCGTGTCCTTCTATCGCGACGGCAAGACCGCGTCCGTGGCCGTGCGCAGTCAGCAGGGCGGCATCGTCACCATCATCACCAACGGCAAGCCTGATGCCGGCATTCGTATCGACCCGACCCTTCCGCCTACCCAGGACGAATACACCATGAGCCTGGTCGCGGCGTTACCGCTGCTCATGAAGCCCGGCGCGAAGACCTTCGCCAACATCGGCTGGGGCTCGGGCCTCACCGCGGAAGTCGTGCTGTCGCACACCGGCCCGCGCTCGATCGACTCCATCGAGATCGAGCCGGCCATGGTGGCCGGCGCGCGCTCCTTCTCCCCGCGCGTCACGCGCCCTTACCGCGATCCGCGCAGCAAGGTGCATTTCGAGGATGCAAAGAGCTATTTCGCACGCCACGGGACGCGCTACGACGTCATCATGGCCGAGCCATCCAATCCCTGGGTCAACGGCGTCGCGGGCCTTTTCACCACCGAGTTCTATCGGGATACCAAGCGCTACCTGGCGCCTGGCGGCCTGTTCGTGCAATGGTTGCAAGTCTACGAGTTCAACGACCGGCTTCTGGGCTCGATACTCGCGGCGCTCGGCGAAAACTTTGCCGACTACGAGATCTACGAGTCGAATCCCGGAGACCTCCTGGTCGTTGCAGTCGTGGAAGGCACGGTGCCGCGTCCGGGCGTTCTCCCGGAAGATGAAGCGGCCTTCATGCAGCACCTGCGCCGGCTCGGCATCACGCGCATCGAGGAGATTTCTGCGCGCAGCCTCGGTGCCAAGAAGCAGCTGGGGCCGCTGTTCAGTGCGCTTGCTGCGCCCGTCAATTCGGACTTCCATCCTATTGTGCAGCTGGAAGCTCCCCGGGCGCGTTTCCAGGGCAGCAGAGCCCAGGGCCTTCTGAGTCTTGCCACGGCCCCGCTGCCGATACTTCAGATGGCCGGCGGTGCGCCCACGGCCTACCTGAAAGAGCCGGTCCCCGGCTATGTGACCTCGCTGCGCGTGCGGGCCCAGTCGATGGCCGCGGAGATCGCGCGCGTGCTCGCGGACAGCGCCGCCGATCCCTTGCGTTCCAGCGATGAGGCTGCGATCCCGATTCTGCTGGCGTTGAAGCGTCCCGCGGCGCTCTGCGCAGAAGAGCCGCCGAAGAGTGCCGTCGAGCTGCTGCGTCAGGCCGCCGAAATCACGCTTCCCTACCTCGCGCCGGAGCAGCTGCGCGCGCTGTGGATCGACCGCAAGTGGCTCGGTTGCGCGCCTCGATCGCCCCATGTCCGCGAAAGGCTGGAGGTGTATGCCGCTATTGCGGCGCGCGATGCCCGGGCGATGCTCACGCGCGCTCGCACCCTGCTTGCAGCACCCGCCAAGGGAGGGGACGCCTGGGGCCGCTACCTGCTCGCCACCGCCATGCTCGGCGCCCAGGCCGCCGGCGAGCACGAGGAAGCACGGCGCCTTTGGAGCAGCTACGGAAACACGCTCTACCCCAGGGAAATCCCGCCCTACGTGGTCTACCTCGCCAATCTGCGCTGAGCTCGGCGTGCCGCTCAGCCCTTGAGGGCGCGCGCGCGAATTGCGTCGAGGCTCGTGCTGGTCGTGATCGCCTGCGGATCGATGCACACCTCGATCAGCGCGGGCTTGCCGGAAGCCTGCGCCTGATTGACCGCGCGCTCGAATGCCGGCGCGAACTGCGCAGTCTCCTCCACCGTCTCGCCGTGCGCGCCGTAGGCGCGCGCCAGCGCGGCGAAATCCGGGTTCTGCAGCGTCGTGGCGTAGACGCGTGCCGGGTAGTCGCGCTCCTGGTGCATGCGGATCGTGCCGTACATGCCGTTATTGACGACCACGAACACGATCGGCAGCTCGTACTGCACCGCGGTCGCCAGTTCCTGCCCGTTCATCAGGAAATCGCCGTCGCCGTTGATCGACACGACCAGGCGCTCGGGGTGCGCGACTTTCGCGGCGATGCCCGCCGGAACGCCGTAGCCCATCGAGCCGTTGGTGGGCGCGACCTGGGTGCGCAGACCCGGATAGCGGTAGAAGCGCGATATCCAGCCGGCGAAGTTGCCGGCGCCGTTGGCGACGATCGCGTCCTGCGGAAGACGCTCGCGCAGCCAAGCGACGATCTCGGCGAGCTGCACTTTGCCGGGATTCGCGGAGGGTTTCGTCCATTCGAGATAGTCGGCGCGCGCCTGCTCGCGCCAGGCTTTCCAGGCTCCCCCGTCCACTTTCAGATCTTTCAGCGCCGCGGCGATCTGCGGCATCCCGGAGTTGATGAGGAGCTCGCCTTGGTAGACGCGGCCAAGCTCCTCGGCGCCGGCGTGCACGTGCACGAGCTTTTGTTTCGGCCGCGGCGGCTCGATGAGCGTATACGCCCCGGTGGTCATCTCGCCCAGCCGCGCACCGATGACCAGCAGTAGATCGGCGCTACGCACCCGCCCGGCGAGCTTCGGATTGATGCCGATGCCGACGTCTCCCACGTAATGATCGTGCCGGTTGTCGAAGAGATCCTGGAAACGGAACGCACAGGCAATCGGCAGTGCGCAGGTTTCCGCGAACGCCTGCAGGTCGCGGCAGGCCTCGCCTGTCCATACCGTGCCGCCGAGAATGACGAGCGGCCGCTGCGCCTGCGCGAGCAGCCCGCGAAGTTTCTCCATGTCGCCCGCCGAGGGACTCGCCTGCACCACCTGGTAGCGCGCCACGTCCGCGACGGTCGCGGTCTCGGTCAGCATGTCCTCGGGGAGCGCGAGCACCACCGGCCCGGGACGCCCCGACGTAGCCAGGTGGAAGGCGTGGCTCACGTACTCGTGGACGCGATCGGCACGGTCGATCTGCGCAACCCACTTCGACATCGGCCCGAACATTCGCCGGTAGTCGATTTCCTGGAACGATTCGCGCTCGACGAATTCGCCCGGCACCTGGCCGATGAAGAGAATCATCGGCGAGGAATCCTGCAGCGCGGTGTGCACGCCGATCGACGCGTTCGCTGCCCCCGGTCCGCGGGTGACGAAGCAGATGCCCGGCCGGCCGGTGACCTTGGCCCAGGCCTCGGCCATGTAGGCGGCGCCGCCGTCCTGGCGCGCGACGATCAGCCGGATCGCATCGCGCGCGTCGTAGAGCGCGTCCAGCACCGCGAGATAGCTCTCGCCGGGAACGCAGAACGCGGTGTCGACGCCGTGGATCTTCAGCGCATCGACGAGGATCTGAGCTGCGCTTCTGGGTGTGCCGGTGTTTGCCATTGCCTGGACGGTGCATGAAAAGCCGCAACTATACCCGGACCTGCGCCGGACGGTGTCAGGAATACCTTACATGTCGTGTCAGGAATACGCTTACCAGACGTTCACGCAGGCATCTCTTGCAACCCGGATGCGTTGGGGCTATACAGGTTCAAGTTGCTAAGTCGATATGAACGGCCGTTGGGGGTGCTGCGTCGCGGCTCTTATTTCGCGGCAAGATGCAATCGGCATTTCGCGTATCAGGACTCGACGTACGGGAAACCCGTAGCCGCGAGTGATTGAGGGTTGCGCAGACAACCCGCCGCCAGCGATGTGAAGCGGCATCGATGCGTTTTGCGTGCGAACCTACTCACGTGTTGTGCGTCGCAGCTGCTTCACCTGGAGTGAGGAAGGTGAGGCCTGTTCGCAATGCCTTTTGATTCGACGATTCCCGTCGGCAGCTTGGGCAACATGCGGATCAAGTCTTCGCGCGCCATTTCGCGATGAGACGCGCGCCGCTTTCTGCTGCAGCGGGGGCACTGCTCGTACTGCTCGGCGGCACGGTGATGCTCGGCTGGTGGCTGCAGCTATCGCTTCTGGTGCACGTGCTGCCGGGGTTCACGCCGATGGTGATCAACACGGCGCTAGGTTTTTGCCTGGCGGGCGGCGCGCTGTTGACGCCATTTTCCGATGCGCGGCGGTACGAGCGTATTACGGCGGTCCTGGGTGGTGCGCTCGCAATCATCGCAGCCCTGGTGCTCGCCGAGCATCTCTTGCGCCTGGACCTCGGCATCGATTGGGCTTCGCTGCATGCCTGGCTGCACGATTCCAATCCGAACCCAGGCCGGATGTCGGCCGGCACTGCATTCGGATTCCTGATGAGCGGAGCGGTGTTGATCCTCGCGACGCGCGTACGCCGCCCATGGATGGGCACGGCGGTCCGGTTGTTGACGCTGGGGGTCGGGGCCATCGGCGTGCTCGGGCTGGCGGGCTATCTCGTGAGCGCTCCATTGCTTTTCCCACATTACCCTTTCGCCAATGTGGCGGTGCACACTGCCGCCGGGCTGCTCGTTCTCGCAATTGGCTTGCGGTCCGCCTGGAGGCGGTTCGAGTGGGGCCGGGTACC
>JBGQFD010000110.1:0-11651 GCA_041496705.1 Gammaproteobacteria bacterium
CCTTCGCCGTGGGGCTGGCGATTGCCGGAGGCTATTTCCTCGCGGGACGCCTCCTCTCGCCGGTCGGCGCCATGGCGGACAAAGCGCAGGAGATCACCGCCGATTCCCTCGGTGAAAGGCTCCCGGTCGGCAATCCGCAGGACGAATTCGGGCGCCTCGCAACGGTTTTCAACGACACGTTGTCGCGACTGCACGATGCCTTCGATCGGCTTCGCCGATTTACGGCAGACGCATCGCACGAGTTGCGCACGCCGCTGACGGCGATGCGCAGCGTGGGTGAAATTGCGCTTCAAGCTCCGCTCGGCCCGGGGGCGTACCGGGACGTCATTGGCAGCATGTTGGAGGAAGTCGATCGGCTCACCCGGCTTGTGGACAGCCTTCTCATGCTCACGCGCGCCGATTCGGGTGCGACCCAGCTGGTGCGCGAAGTCGTGGATCTGGGGGCGCTCGCGGGCAACGTCGCGGAACACCTCCGCGTGCTCGCCGAGGAAAAGCAGCAGAGCTTGAGCGTCCACAACGCCGCGTTGCAGAAGGCCTTGTGCGACCCCGCCATTCTCCGGCTCGGCCTCATGAATCTCCTGCACAACGCCATCAAATACACGCCGGCGGGCGGAGCGATGCACATCCGGGTCACGGCGACTACTTCCGGGCAGCCCGCGATCGAAGTGCAGGACACGGGCCCGGGAATTCCGGCCGCGCACCAGGAGCGGATCTTCGAGCGCTTTTATCGAGTGGACCCGGGCCGAGCCAGAGAATCGGGCGGCGTCGGGCTGGGTCTCGCCATCGCACGCTGGGCGGTTGCGGCGAACGGCGGCCGCATAGAACTGGAGAGCGAAGAATCCAAGGGTAGCCTTTTCCGGATCGTTCTACCCGGCATTGCCTGAGCGCGCGGCGCGCCCGTCCGGCTCCCGTGCGTCGATCAGCACGAAGGCGATGCGGCAGGCTTCCCGGCCGCGGTTCACCCAGGCGTGATTGGTGGCCTGCTGCACCAGCACGTCGCCGGCGCGCAGATGGACCTCGGAATCGTCGAGCAGCATGTCGATCTCGCCGGAGATGACGATGGCGTAGTCGATGCTGCGCGTGCGGTGCATGGTCGCGTGGCGCGGCGGCCGGTCGGTCTTCTGCAGGCCCATCTCGCGGATCATCGCGGCGTTGTCGATCTCACCGGTCTCGTGCGCCGGCGGGAAGTCGACGATGCGGAACGCCGAGCCCGACGGCGGCGGCGCCACGCCGATGTCGCGCGCCGACCGGTCCTTCCCGCGCGAAACATCGGCGGGAGATTCTTCGGTGATCCACAGGAGCGTCGAGGTGAGTCCGCTCGTTTTTCTCAGCTTGACGTTGGGTGCGGGCCCGTCGAATACGACCAGCGCCTTCCCCATCTCGTCGTGTCCAGTCACCACGCGTCGCGGCGGTCGGGTCATTCCCTGGGGCGAGTCCGAAGACTAGAACTGCGGCTGCCGGAAGCGGAACTTCTTCTCAGCTTCGGCCATCGCCGCCGAGTCCCGGGTCGACACGCCCCAGTGATCGACGCGGTTGGGCGGCCACTTCCAGTCGTCGGGACCGCCGACGCGGTAATCGTCGCCGATGCGCTGCACTTCGGAGGTGTACTCGCAGATGGCGCCGAAGGGCGTCACGAAGTAGGCGAATACGTTGTTGCCGGGGCCGTGCCGGCCCGGGCCCCACGCCGGGGGAAAGCCGGCGTCCTTCAGCCGGCCGACGCCGCGCATGACCGCGTCGAGATCGCGCATCTCGAAGGCGATGTGATTGAGCGAAGACACGTCCGACTCCGCGAAAGCAATCGAGTGATGCACGCTGTCGCAGCGGACGAAATTCATGAAGCGGGTGCGGTCCGAGAGCCGGAAGCCGAGCACCTCGACGAGGAAGCGCGTGCACGCCTCGCGGTCGCGCGTGTTGATCACCACGTGCGTGACCTGCATCGGCCGGTCGCGCTCGGCGGGCAGCTTGCCGATGCGTTCGTCTCCCGCGACGAAGCGGAACACCTGCCCCTCGGGTCCTTCCAGGAGAAACCCGGAACCCCCGCCCGGCTCATCGAGCGCGCGCTGCGGTCCGAGACGCGCGCCGGCCGCGGAGGCCCGCGAGCGGACCTGGCCGAGCTCCGCCTGAGTTCCGGAAAACGTGACCGCGCCGACTCCCGGAGCGCTCGCCTGCGCGACCGACACCACGTAGGCATGGTCTTCGGTGCCGCGAAGATAGGAAGTCCCGTTGCCCGAGCCGGCCTCGATCAGGCCCCACGCACCTTTCAGAAACCCGACCGCCGCGGCTCGATCCGGCGCCTGGAGTTCGATGCTGCGAATCCTCATGCCCCCTGCCCTGGAACCGTAAGGCAAATACTGTACGGCTGCCGCAGGGCTGCTGTAAACACTTACCCGGCGGTCGAATACGGATACAATCCCGGTTCGCCATGGGGGACCGTTGATGAAAAGAGGCAGAAGCCTCGGTCCGATTGAGATCGACCCTCGGAAATCGCTGTCGCTTCTGCGCGCGACGCTCGAATCCACGGCCGACGGCGTCCTGGTCGTCGACAACCTGGGCAGGATCACCACCTACAACCGCAGGTTTGCGGACATGTGGATGATCCCCCCGGACGTCCTCGCCTCCGGAAGCGATGCCGACGCTCTGAATTTCGTCCTCGAACAGCTCAAGCACCCGGACCGCTTCCGCGAAAAGGTGAGGGACCTGTATTTGCATCCGGGTCGGGAAAGCTTCGACGTGATCGAGTTCAAGGACGGCAGGACCTTCGAGCGCTATTCCAGGCCGCAGCTCGTCGACGGCCAGACGATAGGCCGGGTTTGGAGCTTCCGCGATGTCACCGAGCACCGTCGCGCCGAGGAGCAGCTGCGCGAGAGCGAAGAACGCTTTCGCCTGATCGCGGAAAACGTCGGCGACCTCGTCGCCATGGTGGATACCGACGGCCGGCGCATCTACAACAGCCCCTCGTACCGCAGCGTGTTCAAAGACGGGGAGATCCAGCCCGGCACCGATTCCTTCAGGGAGATCCATCCGGAGGACCGCGATCGCATCCGCGCGACCTTCAAAGAGACGATCGAGACCGGGGTCGGAAACCGGGTGGAGTTCCGCTTTCTGCTGAAGGACGGCAGCATCCGCTACATCGAGTCCGATGCCCGCGTCATTCGCGATGCCGCAGGAACAGTGTCGAAAGCGGTGCTCGTTTCCCGGGACATCACCGAGCGCAAGCTCTCCGAGCAGCGCAAGCGCATGGAGCACGCGGTCACCCGCGTGCTGGCCGAATCGGAATCGCTCGCCGAGGCCTTCCCGAAAATCATCCAGATCATCTGCGAAACCCTCAACTGGGACTGCGGCGGGCGCTGGAGCATAGACGAGCGCCTCAAGGCGATCGCCTGCGTCGAGACCTGGAACATCGATTCGGCGCCGATTGCCGATTTCATCTCCAGCGTGCGCAGCGTGTCGCTGCAGCCCACCCACGAGGGCCTGGTGCGCCAGGTCTGGGTAAGCGGCGAGCCCAAGTGGATCTCCGACGTGAAAAGCGACGCAAGCTTCCAGCGCGAACCCCTCACCGCCAAGGCGGGACTGCACGGCGCGTTCGCCTTTCCCATCCTCGCCGGCAACGTCACGCTCGGCGTGCTGGAATTCTTCAGCCGCGAGGTCCGCAATCCCGATCCGTCGCTGCTGCAGATGGTGCGCGTGATCGGCAGCCAGATCGGCCAGTTCATGGCGCGCAAGCAAGCCGAGGAGAACCTCCTCTATGTGGCCACGCACGACACGCTGACCGGTCTGCCCAACCGCTACATGTTCAACCAGCGCTTTGCGCACGCACTCAACAATGCGGTCCGCTACCGCAAGTCGATGGCGCTGTTGTTCCTCGACCTGGACCGTTTCAAGTTCATCAACGATACGCTCGGCCATCCGTTCGGCGACCGCCTGCTGGTCGAGGTCGGCAACCGCCTGCGTCTGTGCCTGCGCGAAAGCGACAACCTCGCCCGCTTCGGCGGCGACGAATTCGTCGCGCTGATCGAGGACTTCACCGCCCCGAGCGACGTCGTCAGTGTCGCGCAGAAGATCCTCCACGCGGTACGCTGGCCTTTCCTGCTCGATGGCGAGATCTGCCACGTGACGGCGAGTATCGGTATCAGCCTGCACCCGACGGACGGCATGGACCTGGCGACGCTCTTGAAGAACGCCGACATCGCGATCTACCGCGCCAAGGAACAAGGCAAGAACAACTACGTCTTCTACTCCGAGGAGATGAACCACCACCTCTCGGCGCGCATCGCCATAGAGTCGAAGATGAAGGGGGCACTGGAACGCAACGAATTCGTGCTCCACTACGAGCCCAAGGTCGAGGTCAACACCGGACGCATCACGGGGATGGAGGCGCTGATCCGCTGGCAGCACCCGGAGCTGGGGCTCATCCCGCCGGTCGACTTCATCAGCATTGCCGAAAACTCGGGACTGATCGTCCCGATCGGAGCCTGGGTGCTGAGGACCGCCTGCGCCCATAGCCAGTCGCTGCAGGACCGCATGTCCGGACCGCTGACCGTTTCGGTGAATCTGTCGGCACGCCAGTTCGAGGACAAGCACCTGCTGCGCGACATCGAGCGGGCGCTCAAGGAAAGCTCGCTCAAGCCGGGATGCCTGGAGCTCGAGATCACCGAGAGCATGGTGATGCGCGACACGCAGAGCTCGAAGAAGATCCTCAACGCCATCAAGTCGATGGGCATCCGCCTCGCGATCGACGACTTCGGCACAGGCTACTCGTCGCTGGTGTCGATCAAGCGTTTCCCGTTCGACTGCATCAAGATCGACCGCTCATTCATCAAGGACATCCCGCAGGACGCCGACGACGTCGCGATCACGCAGGCGATCATCGCCATGGCGCACAGCTTGCGCCTCAAGGTCATCGCCGAAGGAGTAGAGACGCGCGAGCAGCTCGACTTCCTGATCGAGCACGGCTGCCACGAGTTCCAGGGGTACTACAAATGCAAGCCGCAGCCCGCCGACGATTTCACCAAGCTGCTGCGCGACAACGCGGTGTCCTTGGCGGCCGCCGCGGGATAAGCCGCGGGACCTACTCGGGTCGGATGCCGGCCTGGGTCAGGATCCTGCCGTACCTCGCATAGTCGCGCTTCAACACCTGCTCGAACGCCTCGGGCGGACCGCCGGCGACCTCGAGTCCGCCTTCAGCGAAGCGCTGGCGCAACTCGGCCTCCGCCAACACGGCGTGCAGCTCGCGGTTCAGCCGCTGCACGATGTCGCGCGGCGTCGCCGCCGGCACCATCACGCCGTGCCAGGTGACGAGCTCGAAGTCCGGGATCGACTCGGCGAGAACCGGCAGATCCGCGAAAGGCCCGGCGCCGCGTTTCGGATTGGTCGACGCGATCGCGCGCACGCGGCCGGCCTTCACCGGGCCCTGCGCGATGTTCACCACGTCGAACAGCAGATTGACCTCTCCGGCCATCACCGCGGTGAGCGCCGGAGCGTTGCCCTTGTACTGCACCATGATCATCTCGGTGCCGGCGTGCAGGCGCAGCATCTCGCAGCCCACCTGCGGCAGCGCGCCGGACGAAGCGCAGCTCACGCTCCCCGGCCGGTCGCGGGCCTGCGCGATCACCTCCGCGACGCTCCTGGCGGGAAATCCCGGGTGGGTGAGGAGCACCATCGAGGCGCTGTCTAGGTGGATGACCGGGGCGAGGTCCTTGAACGGATCGATGCTCGCCTTGAGGAAAAACGGGTTGGTGACCACGGCCGGGACGACGAACAGCACCGTGTAGCCGTCGGGCGGCGATTTCGCCGCGGCGTCGTGCCCGACGTTCCCGCCCGCGCCGGCGCGGTTCTCGACGATGCCAGGCTGCGCGAGCCGCTCGACAAGCTTCGCCGCCACGAGCCGCGCCACCACGTCCGCCGGCCCGCCAGGTGGAAACGGCACGATCCAGCGCACCGGTTTGGAAGGCCAGGACGGCTGCGCCTGGACCAGCGTTGCCGCAAACAGGCTTGCGGCAAAAAACGCGATACGCCCTGTCGTGCCCATGAGGTTTCCTGTCCCGGGAAGACCGGCGGATTGCCGATCCGATGGAACGGTATTCTCTGCGATTCCAGCCGGCTCTGCCACCGGACAGCGCAGGCGCCGGCGCGCCGCGACCTAGCGCGGTGCCGGAGGTGGCGGTGGCGGGGGCGGGGGTGGAGGTGTGTAGGCCGGGCCGGCGGGGGCCGTCGAAGTGAAGCGCCCTGACACCGGGACTTTGTGGCCTTTGGCGTACATGCACTGCACGAACGCGTAGTCGTAGCGACGCTGCACGCTGTGCGCGGAAGCGTCACCGGCGCCGGTGCCCGCGAGGGCGCCCATCGCCGTGCCAGCTCCGGCGCCCACGCCAGCGCCGCTGCGGCCGCCGATCGCGGCACCGGCGGCGGTGCCGACCACGGCGCCGAGGACCGCGCTCTTCGCCACGCTCTCGCCGGCCGCCTGATTCGCGTCGGTTCCGCCCACCTGGAAGTTGGCGAACTGCCGGCAATCGTAATCATCCGCGCGAAACTGATCGAAACTCTTTCCTGTGCCCGGCAGCACCATAACGCTCGGTCCGCTGGGTACACTCGCGCAGGCGCCAAGCAGCAGTGCGGTACAGACCAGCGCGAGGATCATTCGGGAGGGTTTCATGGTTTGGCTCGCCTCAAGTTCCGGATCAGCCACCGGGCGCCGGCTGCGGCGTAACACGCTGCCAGCCCGCCGGGCACTCCTTGACATACGGGTAATAGGTCTTCGAGTCCGCGCAGTAGTACCAGTAGCCCGAGGGCTGCTGCGGCGGCGCCTGCGTATTGCCCTGTTCGATGTAAGTGGGCGGAGTGGCCGGCACCGCCGGGGGATACGGGTAGTACGGGTAGTACGGAGGGTAATACCCCCACGGATAGAACGGACCGCCGATGACCACGCCGAAGCGCACGTGGCCCCCATGATGCCAGGCGAGGGCCGGTGCGCTGGCGAGCATTCCCAGCGCGACTGCACACAAAATGAATGCCGCTTGCATCCGTTTCACGATGGCAACCTCCGTCACGTTCACCCGGGACATGCTAGCAAGGACGCTGTCCCGTCCGGGTAAGCAATTGTCACAAATTGTGACATTCGATCGCGCCGGCGTACACCTCCCGTTAACGCCCGGGCGGAAAAACGGACGACACCGCCCCGCGCCCGCTTTCACCGCGTCAGTCGATCTTCGCTCCCGAGCGCTTCACGACCTCGGCCCACTTCGCCGAATCGCGGCGGATGACCTCCGCGAAATCCTCGGGCGTGCCACCGGCGGGTTCGTCGCCGATTTCGCCGAATCGCGCCTTGAACATCGGCGCAACGATCGCCCGGTTGATCGCCGCGTTCAGGCGCTCGACGATCGCTCGCGGCAGACCCGCCGGACCTATCACGCCGCTCCAGGTGCCCGCTTCGTACCCCGGGACGCCTGCCTCGGCGATCGTTGGCAGGTTCGGGAAGGCCGGCGAGCGCCGCGCGCCGCTCACCGCGAGGGCGTGAACCTTTCCCGACTTGGCGAAGGTCGAGATCGAATTCAGGCTCTCGAACATGATCTGCACGTGTCCGGCGATGAGATCGTTGATCGCCATCGCGCCGCCCTTGTACGGGACGTGCACGATCTCCGTTCCGGTCATGTACTTGAACAACTCCCCGCCCACGTGCCCCGGCGATCCGTTGCTAGAGGAAGCATTCAGCAGCTTCCCGGGATTCTTTTTCGCGTACTCGACCAGTTCCTTCACCGAGTTCACCGGCAACGACGGTGAGACCGCGAGCAGCAGGTGGCCGCGGGTGACGAGCGCGATTGGCTGGAAATCGCGCTCGATGACGTAGGGTAGCTTGGAGACCATGTGGCGCGTGATCGCCAGCGCGCCGATCGGACCCATGCCGATGGTGTAGCCGTCGGGCGTCGCTTTCGCCGTAAGGTCCAGGCCGATCGTCAGCGCCCCGCCGGGCCGGTTTTCCACCACGACCTGCTGGCCGAGGCTGTTGGGAAGTTCGGCAGCGAGGATGCGCGCAACGGTGTCGGTGGCGCTGCCGGCGGCCTGCGGAACGATCAGGCGAATCGGGCGCTCCGGGTAGGTCTGCGCGAGCGCCGGCAGCGACGCCGCGGCAGCGAGGAGAAGCGCGAGTCGGGGATGCGACATGGCGTTCACTCCGGGCGGATGCCCGCGGCGCGAGCGACCCGGGCCCACTTCTCGATTTCGGACTTGATGAACGCCGCGAACTCCTCCGGCGAACTGCCGACCGGGTCGGCGCCGTCGGCGGCCAACCGACCCCTGACGTCGGCGTGCTTGAGCGCGCGTACGATTTCCGCGTGCAGCCGCGCGACGATCTCGCGCGAGGTTCCGGCCGGGGCGAGCACCCAGTACCATTGCGCGGACTCGTATCCGGGCAAAGTCTCGGCAACGGTCGGCACCCCGGGCACGGCCTCGCTGCGCCTGGCGCTGGTGACGGCGAGGGCGCGCAGCTTGCCCGCCTTGATGTGCGGCAGCGCGGTGAGCAGGTTCGGCGCCATCACCGAGACCTGCCCGGCGAGCAGGTCGACCACGCCCGGCGCCGTGCCCTTGTAGGGAATGTGCACCATGTCGATCCCGGTCATGCTCTTGAGGAGCTCGATCGACATCTGCGGCGAGGTGCCGATGCCGGCGGAAGCGAAGTTGAGCTTGCCGGGCTGCCGCCGCGCGTATTCGACCAGCTCGGTCACCGTCTTCACCGGCAGCGACGGGTGGACCACCAGGATGTTCGGCAGCGAGGCCGCCTGCGTGATCGGCGCGAAATCGCGCACCGGGTCGTAGGGGATCTTCTTGTACATGATGGAATTGATGGCGAGCGTGCTCGCCGCCATGACGATGGTGTGGCCGTCGGCAGGCGACCTGGCGGCAAGCTCGAGTCCTATCATCTGGCCGGCGCCGGGACGATTGTCCACCACGAACTGCTGACCGAAAACCTCGGAGAGCTTCTGTGCGACGGCGCGGGCGATGATGTCGGTGCCGCCACCCGCGGCCGAAGGCACGATGAAGCGCACCGGCTTGGAGGGATACGGGGCCTGCGCCACGGCAAAGCAGGGCGCAAGCGCGAGCAGCGCCAGCGCAAGACGCGGAATCGAAAAACGCAACATAGCCGACGCCCCTTACTGAAGCTCGATCTTCCGCAGTTCGACGACTTTCTTCCACTTCGCGATTTCGCCCTCGACGCGCCGCCGCATCTCTTCCGGGGTGCTCGGATCGGGCGTGCCGCCCCATTCGGCGAAGCGCTGGCCGATGTCGGGAAGCTCGAGCGTGCGACGCACTTCGCGATTGAGGCGCTCGACCACGGCGGTCGGCATCCCCGCCGGGCCGGCGATGCCGAGGAAGGAATTCGCCTCGTAGCCAGGCACGCTTTGCGCCACGGTGGGCACGTTCGGCAGCGAACGCGAGCGCTCGAGCGAACTCACCGCCAGAGGCTTGAATTTTCCCGCCTGGATCTGCGGGTAGGAATTCGTGAGCGCGTCGATGAGCAGTTCCATCCTGCCCGAGAGCACCTCGGTAAGGGGTTCGGAGCCGCCGCGAAAGGGAACATGCTGCATATCGATGCCCGCCATGGAGACGAACATCTCCGCCGCTAGGTGGTAGAGCGTGCCCATGCCGGGCGAGGGATAGTTCACCTTTCCGGGGTTGCTCCTGACATAGCCGATGAATTCGTCGAGCGACTTGAAACGCGAGTCGGCACGCACCGAGAACACCAGGGGATAGCTCACCAGCGTGGAAATCCACGAGAAATCCGCGATCGGGTCGTACGGCAGCTTGCGCGTGGCCGCCACCTGGGTGACGAAGGCGCCGCTCACCACGAGAAGCGTGTAGCCGTCGGCGGCGGACTTGGCCACGTACTCGTTGGCGATGATGCTGCCCGCGCCCGTTCGGTTCTCGGGGAGCACCTGCCCTCTGAGTCCCTCGCTCATCTTCTGCGCGACGATGCGGCCGACGATGTCGACGTTGCCGCCTGTGGGAAAACCGATCATCAGCTTTATCGGCTTGGCCGGGAACTCCTGCGCGAGAAGCAGCTCCTGCGCGAGAAGCGGGGGGGACAGCAGCACCGCGAGCGCGGCGAGAACGAGACGGCAAGCGCTCTTCATTCGTTCCCCTCAGTCCGCGCGGATGTTGTTATCGCGCACGACCTTCCCCCAGCGCTGCATCTGGGTTTCGAGCCATTGCCCCAGCCCCTCGGGGGAGCCGACGACGAGGTCTATCCCGAGCGTTTCGGTGAGCAGCTTGCGCACGTCGGGCAGGTTGAACGCCTTGGCCAGCTCGGCGTGAAACTTGTCGATGATCGGCTTGGGGACGCCGGCCGGAGCGAAGACCGCCCACCAGGCGAGCGCGGAAAATCCCGGCAGGCCCTGCTCGGAGAGCGCGGGCACGTCGGGTAAGGCGCGCGAGCGCGTGTCGCCGGTGACCGCGACGGCACGAAGCTTTCCGCCATTCACGTGCGGGGTGATCACCGCCACCGAGCCTATCGCGAGATCGATCTGGCCGCCGACCGCGTCCGCCGTCATGGGTCCGCCGCCTTTGTAGGGGATGTGAATGAGCTTGATGCCGGAGGCCTGTTGCACCAGGACCATGGT
The DNA here is from genome assembly GCA_041496705.1 of Gammaproteobacteria bacterium. Taxonomy (GTDB): domain Bacteria; phylum Pseudomonadota; class Gammaproteobacteria; order Burkholderiales; family SG8-39; genus VBDM01. The sequence goes on from JBGQFD010000110.1 coordinate 10,611, forward strand.
CAGATGCCCGAGGCTGCCATTGCCGACCGAACCTATGCTCACCGTGTTCGGTTTCGCCTTGGCCGCGGCGACTACGTCGGCGAAGCTCTTGTAAGGCTTCGTGACGCCTGTCGCGATCGCCATCGGCGCGGTGCCGATCAGCATCACCGGCGCGAGGTCCTTTGCGGTATCGAACGGCAGGTTCGGGATCACGAAAGGATTCACCGCGTGATAATCGAAAACGAAGATAAATGTGTAGCCGTCGGCCGGCGACTTGGCGACGAAAGCGGTGCCGATCGTTCCGGACGCGCCGGACTTATTCTCGACGACGAACGGCTGCCCCAGGGAATCGGAAAGCTTCGCGGCGATCAGGCGTGCCATCGGGTCGGTCGATCCGCCTGGCGGGTACGGCACAACAAATTTCACCGGCTTGGTCGGCCATGCGACCCCTTGCGCGCCGGCCAAATGCGGTGCGATCGCTGCGAGGACCATTGCGCCCGCGAGCGCAGCGCGACGAAGATCGATCATGTGTCTTCCTCCTCCGACCGAGAGAACGGCAGGTTACCATTCCCCGCCGCTATAATCCAAGCAGCCGGATACTGCCGCGGAGCGCGTGCATGAAGATCGTCATGATGGGGTCGGGCGGCGTCGGCGGATTCTTCGGCGGCCGGCTGGCGCACGCCGGTTGCGACGTGAGCTTCGTCGCCCGGGGCGCGCATCTCGCCGCGATGCGCGCGCAGGGGCTCACGATCGAGAGCCAGGCCCGCGGCGACATCCGCGTGCCCGGCGTGCGAGCCACCGACGACCCGGCCTCGCTCGGGATCGCGGATCTGGTTATCGTCTCGGTGAAACTGTGGGATACGGAATCCGCGGCCCGGCAGATCCGCCCTCTGGTCGGCCCGCACACCGCGGTGCTCTCGTTGCAGAACGGCGTGATCAAGGACGACATCCTGCGCCGCCATTTCGGTGACGCCGCGGTCATGGGCGGCGTCGCCTACGTCGCCAGCACGATCTCGAAGCCGGGGACGATCCGCCAGACCGGAACGATGCAGCGCGTCGTCC
>JBGQFD010000111.1:0-11373 GCA_041496705.1 Gammaproteobacteria bacterium
ACAGCGGATTCACGACCAGGACGTTGGGCACCGTGCCGTACAGCCCGACGTAAGTGAAGTCGACGAGCGGCCGGTAGGAGAGCTTGGGGTAGATGTGCGGGCTGATGCCGAGCGAGGGGTTCCCCATGAGCAGCGTATAGCCGTCGGGCGCGGACCGCGCCACGGACTCGGCGCCGACGTTGCCGCCGGCCCCGGAGCGGTTGTCGACGACAACCGACTGGCCGAGTTCGGACTGCAGCTTCGGCTGGATGATGCGCGCGACCAGGTCGATCAGCCCGCCGGGCGGATAAGGCACGACGACCGTGACGGTGCGCGTGGGGAATCCCTGGCCGGATCCCGGCGCGGGCAGCATGCCTGCGGCAAGGGCCAGCACGACGCAAAGCGAAGACTTGAAGTTGTTCACGGGACTTTCCTCCTGTGACCGGGCCTGAGCCGGCGCGCCGACCAATCTACTCCGCCGGCGGGCGCTTTCCAAGCCGGGCTGCGCCGGCGCAATTGACGGAGGGCCGGGGCAGGAATACCGTGGCGACGTTCCCGGCGGTGCCGGGATTGCCTGTTCCAGCCGAAGCGCATGAAGATCGTCCCCAGCGGTGAAATCCTCGGCGCCACCCTCTCCGGGCTCGATCTCGCCCGCCCCTTGTCGCAGGAGCAGCAGGACGAAGTGGTGCGCGCGCTGGGGCGGTACGGGGTGATCCGCTTTCCGGACCAGGAACTCAGCTCTCAACGGCTTGCGGATTTTTCCGCGCGCTTCGGCTCCCTCGAGATCAACGTCGCCGGGGCGTTCCAGGAACCCGGCGTTCCCGAGGTGATGACGCTCTCCAACATCGTCGAGAACGGCAGGCCGATCGGCATGGCCGACGCGGGGCAGGGCTGGCACACCGACATGTCTTACAGCAGCACCGTCGCCTTCGCCAACGTGCTCTACGCGATCCGCATCCCGATGCGCGACGGCAGGCCGCTCGGCGCCACCGAGTTCAGCAGCATGCACGCCGCCTATGACGATCTGCCGCCGGCGATGAAGCGCGAGCTCGAGGGCATGACGGTGCTGCACGATTTCGAGAAGTTCTGGGAGATGATGCGCCGCGAGAAAGGCAGCCAGCGTCCACCGCTGACCGACGCGCAGCGCAAGGCCAAGCCGCCGGTGTCGCACCCGGTCTTCCTCGTGCACCCGATCACCGGGCGCAAGGTGCTCTACGCGAATCCCGGCTACGCGATGCGCATCAACGAGCTGCCGCAGAGGAAGAGCGACGAGGTCCTCGCGTTTCTCTTCGAGCACCAGCTGAAGGCGCGCTTCCACTACACTTTCCGCTGGGCGCCCGGCGACGTGCTGGTGTGGGAAGACATCGGCACCATCCACAGCGCGGTTGCCGACTACACTGCCGACGAGCCACGTCTCATCAAGCGCTGCCAGGTGATGGCGGACCGCTTCTCTCCACGCCACTGAAGGAACATCATGAAAAAAGCCTTGTTCGCCGCAGCGCTCGCGGGCCTGTTTTTCGCGATGCAGGTCCTCGCGCAGTCGTTTCCGTCGAGACCGGTGAAGGTCCTGGTCGGATTCGCCGCCGGCGGGCCGACCGACGTGATCGCGCGCGTCATCGCGCAGGACATGAGCGTGGCGCTCGGCCAGTCGGTGATCGTCGAAAACCGGCCCGGGGCGAACGCCATCATCGCCACCGAGGCGGTGGCGCGCTCGGCCGCGGACGGTTACACGCTGCTGTTCTCGTCGCTGTCGCTCTTGGTGAACGCCATCCTGCTCGAGGACAAGGTCAAGTACGATCCTTTCAGGGACTTCGCGCCGATCAGCAACGCGGCGCTGCTGCCGATGGTCGTGGTCACGAGCCCCGAGACCGGGCTCAATTCGATGCAGGATTTGGTCGCGAGGGCGAAGGCAAAATCCGGCGAACTGAGTTACGGCACCTCGGGCCACGCCGGATCGACACACCTTGCCGGTGCCATGCTTGAAAACATGACCGGGACGAAGATGATCAACGTGCCGTTCAAGGGCAACGGGCCGGCGCTCGCCGAAGTCATGGCCGGCCGCGTGACCTTCATGTTCTATCCCATCATCGGCATTGCCGACCAGGTTGCGGCGAAGAAGCTCAAAGTTCTTGCCGTCGGCACCGCCGCGCGCCACCCCGACTTTCCTTCGGCGCCCACCATGGCGGAAGCCGGGTTCTCCGGACTCGAGGAAACCGCTCCTTGGGTGGGCATGCTCGCACCCGCCGGAACGCCCACGCCGGTGGTCAATCGTCTCAGCGAGGAAATGCGCAAGTCCCTCGCCAGGGCCGAGACGAAAGAGCGCATGCGGTCGCTCGGCGGGATCAGCGTCGCCGATACGCCGGCGGAATTCGCCGCCTTTCTGAAAAAGGACCACGAGCGCTGGGCGCGCGTAATCAAGGCGTCCGGAGTGAAGCCCGAGTGACGGCGGCGGAAGCGGCGCGCGGCGGCGTGCAGGCCGCCGCCTCCTCGTGCGCGGTGTCGCGCCGCGCGGCAAGGGCGGTGCTGCAGGCCTGGAACATCGAGGACCTGCGCCGCCTGGCGAGAAAGCGCCTGCCGCGCGCGGTGTTCGATTTCTTCGACGGCGGCGCCGAAGACGAGACCACGCTGCGCGCCAACCGCGCCGCGTTCGAGCGCGTTCGCATTGCACCGAAGGCGCTCACCGGCGTCGCGGAAATCGACCCGCGCAGGCGCATCCTCGGGACCGAGGCCAAGCTGCCGATCGCCGTCGGCCCGACCGGCGGCGTCGGTTTCGGCTGGCCGCTCGGCGACGTCGGCATCGCCCGCGCGGCGGCCGCGGCGGGCATACCCTATACGCTCTCGACCATGGCGACCGCGTCGATCGAGCGCATCGCCCGCGAAGCCGGCGGGCGCCTGTGGTTCCAGGCGTACGTGTTCAAGAAGCGCGAGATGACCCTGGGGCTGATCGAGCGGGCGCGCCGGCTGGATTACGAGGCGCTGATGGTCACCGTGGATGTCCCGGTCGGCGGCAAGCGCGAGCGCGACTACCGCAACGATTTTTCCATCCAGTTCCGCTATACGCCGAAGAACCTGCTCGATTTCGCTTCGCATCCCGGCTGGGCACTGTTCACCCTGCGCCACGGCATGCCGGTACTGGAGAACGTCGCCGACCTTGCGCCGGAGGTCACCGGGGCGGCGGCGATCGCCTCGTCGGTCGGGCGCTTCTGGGACGCGGGTTTCGACTGGGATGGCCTGAAGGAAATGCGCGACCGCTGGCCGAGAAAGATGCTGGTGAAAGGGATCCTGCGCGGCGATGACGCCGAGCGCCTCGCGACGCTGGGCGTGGATGCGGTGGTCGTATCCAACCATGGCGGGCGGCAGCTCGACGGCGCCGTCGCCGGGCTCGACGCGCTGCCGGCCGTCGTGGGTGCCGTGGGTAAGCGCATGAGCGTGCTCGTCGACGGCGGCGTGCGCCGCGGCGTCGACGTGGTAAAGGCGCTCGCCCTGGGCGCCGAGGCCGTGATGCTCGGCCGCGCGACGCTCTACGGCGCGAGCGCCGCGGGCGAGGCGGGCGCCGCGCGGGCCATCGAGATCCTGCGCGACGAGCTGGTGCGTTCGATGCAGCTCGCCGGAGTGCGCACCGCGGGCGAGATCGGCGCCGACCTGCTCGCGCTGCCTGCGGGCGGCGTCACTCCTTGAAGCCGATCGCCTTGATGATCGTGCCCCACCGCGCCTGCTCTTCGACGAGGAACGCGCCGTACTCTTCCCGGGTGGAGGGAAAAGCGATGCCGCTCACTTTCGCGAACTGCTCGACGAGCTCGGGCGAGTTGAGCGCCTTCACCGCGGCGGCCTGAAGCCGCCGCAGCACCTCGGGCGGCGTCGCCGCCGGCGCGACGAAGCCGTACCAGTTGTCGGAAATCACCTTCGGGTAACCCGCCTCCGCCGTGGTCGGCACTTCGGGCAGCGGGGGTGCGCGTTTTGCGCTGGTAACGGCGAGCGCCTTGAACTTGCCCGACTTGATGTGCGGCAGGACGACCGGAACGTCGAAGATCCCCATCTGCACCTGCCCGCCGAGCAGATCGTTGACGGCCGGGGCAGCGCCCTTGTACGGCACGTGCACCAGGTCCACGCGCGCCTCGGCCTTGAGCAGCTCGCACGCGAGGTGCGTGATGCCGCCGCCACCGGCGGAGCCGAAGTTCACCTTGCCCGGATTGGCCCTGGCGTAGGTGATGAGCTCGGCGAGGGTGTTCGCAGGGACCGAAGGGTGCACGACGACGACCTCGGGAACCTTGACCACGGTGGTGATGAGCGCGAGGTCCTTGCGCGGATCGTAGGGCATGGTGGAAAGCGCGTACGGCGCCATCGCCACCGATCCCTGGTTGTTGAATCCCAGCGTATAGCCGTCGGGCGCGGACTTGGCGACGGCGTCGATGCCGAGCACGCCGCCCACCCCGCTCTTGTTCTCCACGATCACGGTCTGTCCGAGGTTCGCGCCCAGCGCCTGGGCGAAAATGCGCCCGAAAATGTCCGCCGGCCCTCCGGCAGGAAAGCCCACGACGAGCTTGACCGGCCTGGTCGGATAGTTTTGGGCAAGAGCCGAGCCCGAGATGAAGATGGCAGCGGCAACCAGCAGGATTCGCTTCATTCTGTTTCCTCCGGTGAAGATCGTTAATGTACATTATCCGCAAAACCGAGAACGCCGATCCATGGCCGACGCCCCGCCTTCCTACAGTCTTTCGCCCAGCAGGCCGAGGCTCGCCCTTCCCGCGGGTGCCTGCGACGCCCACGTGCACGTGTTCGGGCCGCGGGGCCTGTTTCCTTTTCCGGAAAAGCGCACCTACACGCCGCCCGCCGACGCACCCAAGGAGAAGCTCTTCGCGCTGCACGCGCTGCTCGGCATCCGGCATTGCGTGATCGTGCAGGCGGGCTGCCACGGCTTCGACAACGCGGTGGTGGCCGACGCGCTCGCCGCCAAGCGCGGCGCCTACGTCGGCGTGGCGCTGCTCGCGCCTGGCGCCTCCGACGCGGAACTGAAGCGCCTGGACGCGCAGGGGTTCCGCGGGGTGCGCTTCAATTTCATGAAGCACCTGGGCCAGGGCGCGTCGATCGACGAGGCGATCGCCTTGAGCGCGCGGCTCGCCGGCCTCGGCTGGCACCTGCAGATGCACTTGGAGAGTTCGTTCATCGCGCCGATGACGCCGGCGCTGAAGCGCTCGGCGGTGCCGGTGGTGATCGACCACATGGGGCGAGTGGATGCGTCCCTCGGCGTGGACCAGCCGGATTTCCGGGCGCTGCTCGATCTCATGCGCGATTCGAGGTTCCGGGTGAAGGTGAGCGGCAGCGAACGCGTCTCGCGCCAGGCCGCGCCTTACGCCGACGCCGTGCCGTTCGCGCGCAAGCTGGTGGAAGAGTTCGGCGACCGCTGCTTCTGGGGGACCGACTGGCCGCATCCGAACCTCGCCGCCGTTCCCGACGACGGCGTGCTGGTGGATCTGCTCTCCGAAATTGCACCATCGGAAAGCCAGCGGCAGGCGCTGCTCGTGGACAATCCGCGGCGCTTTTACGGATTTTCAAAATGACCGGGCGTCTGCAGGACAAGATCGCAATCGTCACCGGCGCGGGCTCGATTGCTGCCGGCTGGGGCAACGGCCGCAGCATCGCCGTGCGTTTCGCCCGGGAGGGCGCGAAAGTCTTCGCCGTCGATCGCGACGCCGAGCGCCTGCGCGAAACCGTCGCGATCGTGAAGCAGGCGGGCGGGACGATACGCACGCACCTGTGCGACGTCACCGACAGCGCGGCGGTCGCCGCGATGGCGCGCGCCTGCGTGGAGGCCTGGGGCCGCATCGATGTTCTGGTCAACAACGTCGGCGGCTCGGCGGCGGGCGGGCCGGTGGAAATGTCAGAGGAGGTATGGGACGCGCAGGTGGACTTCAACCTGAAGAGCGTGTTCCTCGGCTGCAAGCACGTGCTGCCGGTGATGGAAGAGCAGGGCGCCGGCGCCATCGTCAACATCGCCTCGACCTCGGGCGTGCGCTGGACCGGCTCGGCCCAGGTCGGCTACGCGGCGACCAAGGCCGGTGTGATCCAGCTCTCCCGCGTCGTGGCCGTGCAGTACGCGGCCAAGGGCATCCGCGTCAACACCGTGGTGCCCGGCCAACTGCACACGCCCATGGTCGAGGCGCGGCTCGCGAAACAGCGCGCCGGCGGCGACGTCGAGGCGCTGCTGCGCCAGCGGCAGAAGCGCATCCCCTTGCCCATCGAAGGCGACGGCCGCGACACCGCCAACGCGGCGCTGTTCCTTGCTTCCGACGAAGCGCGCTTCGTCACCGGCACCGAGATCGTCGTCGACGGCGGCATGACCGTCCGCTGCGACTGAGAACCGGTTTCACGTGGTAGCCTGACGATATAATCCAGCGCAAAGGAGGAGGGTGCATGAACCGGACGAGCTTTCGACGCAGTGCGTGGCGCAGTGCGCGGTTTGCGCCGCTTGCCTGGATCCTGGCTTTCGGCGCACCGTGCGCGCTGGCGCAGGACTACCCGACGCGCGAAATCCGCGCGCTGTGCAACTACGCGCCGGGCTCGGGCGCCGACATCATCGTGCGCTTCTACAGCGACCGCCTTTCCAAGCTCGCCGGCAGGCCGGTGATCGTCGAGAACCGGGTCGGCGCGAACGGCGCGATCGCCACCGAGGCGCTCGCAAAGTCGTCCCCCGACGGCTACACGATCATGATCACGCCGGCGAGCGCCACCATCGTTTCGGCGCCCTACATGTTCAAGAGCCTGCCCTTCGATTCCACGAAGGACTTCGCAGCGGTGACCACGATCGCGTCGCTTTCGTTCGTGATCCTGGTGGACGCCGCCGGGCCGATCAAGTCGATCGGCGAGCTCGTCGCGCACCTCAAGGCGAAGCCGACACAGAGTTTCTACGGGGCAACCAGCAACACCGGCGTCATTGCCTCCGAACTGTTCAAGGCCAAGGCCGGGCTGAACACGACTTACGTTCCCTACAAGCAGAACGTGCAGGCGCTGACCGACCTGCTGCTTGGGCACCTCGACTTCATCTCCTTCGACGCGACCTGGGCGCTGGGGCAGGCGAGGAGCGGAAAGCTGCGCATCCTGGCGGCGACCGCCGCGAAGCGTTCCACCGCCCTGCCCGAGGTGCCGACGCTCACCGAGCTCGGCTACGGCGGGAGCGACGTGGCACCCTGGTGGGGCGTGGTGGTCGCGGCGGGCACGCCCAGGCCCATCGTCGAGCGGCTCTCCGGCTGGTTCAACCAGATCACCGCTGCGGAAGACACCCGGCAATTCCTCGCCAACTCGGCCTTCGATCCTTATCCCGGATCGCCCGAGCAGATGCAGGCGTTGATGAAGACCGACGCGGAACGCTGGAAGCGCTACGTCGAGATGGCGAAGATCGAGCCTCAGTAGGCGCGTCGCCGGCTCGACATGGCATCGTACTGACCGGAGGCTTCGATGGAAGTCGATCGCAAAGCTTTTCGTGCGAGTCTCGGCCCGAAGGCGGAGGCGCTGTCCTCGGAGGCGCGCGCCGACGCCCTCGAGGAAACCATGATGAAACAGCTCGACCAGCCGGCCGTGCCGGCGCAAGCATCGAAGGTGCGGCGCGGCACCGGGGTGCTGTTCGGAGGCTTCACGCCGAGCGGCTTGCAGCCCGCGCTCGGGGTGCTGGCGCCCATGCCGGTGAAGCCCACGCTCGAAGATTTCTTCAGGCTGCGCTTCATGCCGCATACCGTGACGCACATGCTGCAGAGCGCGAACCATGCGCTCGAGAAGGACGAGCCCGAGGAGACGGTGCTCGCGTGCCTGTTGCACGACATCGCCGTGAATCTCATCAAGGTGGACCACGGCTGGTGGGCGGCGCAGATGGTCGAACCCTACGTCTCGAAGAAAGTGAGCTGGGCGATCCGCCACCACCAGGCGCTGCGCTTTTTTCCGGACCCGTCGGTAGGCTACGAGTACCCCGAGCGTTATGTGGAGATTTTCGGGGAGGGCTACGTGCCCGAGCCTTACATCAAGACGGCCTACGAGCAGGCGCGCAAGCACAAGTGGTACATGGAGGCGCGCATGATCACGGTGCACGACCTCTACGCATTTCAACCCGACGTGGTGGTTACGCTCGAGCCTTTCATCGACGTCATCGGCCGCTGCTTCAAGCAGCCGAAGGAGGGACTGGGGTTCGATGGCAGCCCCGTCGCCCACATGTGGCGCTCGTTGATCTACCCCGACCACCCGTTATAACAGGAGGAGAGAGGTAGCTATGGCCGAGTGATTTGCGGCACACTAGGGCAACACCCGCCGCACCCGGTCTATCCCTTGTTCGCTTACCTGCAATCACGAATCCGCGGCACCGCGAGCGCCGGCCTGGGAGAGCCGCCGCCGGGCCTGCTCGCGTTCTACTGGCACTTCGTGCGCCAGACCAAACGCTGGTACGCGCTCATGTTCGTGACCAGCCTCGCGGTTGCGTTGATCGACACCGTGATCCCGGTATTCATCGGAAAACTGGTGTCGCTGATGGAAGCCGTCGACCGCCGGGCGGCGCTCGCCGCACAGTGGCCGCTGCTCGCCGGCATGGTGGGCCTCGTCCTCGTCGCGCGCCCGCTGGTGATGCTCGCCGACGTCGCGATCCGCCACAACGCGATCATTCCCGGCGTGACCAGCATGATCCGCTGGCAGAGCCACTGGCACGTAGTGCGCCAGAGCTGGACGTTCTTCCAGAACGATTTTGCCGGGCGCATCGCCAACCGCGTCATGCAGACGGCGAATGCGCTGCGCGAAAGCGTCATGGCGAGCATACGCGCGGTCTGGTACATCGCCGTCTACGGCATCAGCGCCTTTGCCTTGATGGCGGCCTCGGACTGGCGTCTCGGACTGCCGACACTCGCGTGGTTCCTCGGCTACTTGGTTTTCCTGCGCCACTTCGTTCCGCGCATGCGCGACCTCGCGCGCGCGAGCTCCGAGGTGCGCTCGCACGTGATGGCGCGGGTGGTGGACAGCTACACCAACATCCTCACCGTGAAGCTTTTCGCGCGCCTCGCCGACGAGGATGCCTACGTGCGCGAGGTGATCGACGAGCACCAGGGCGCGATCGCCGCGCACATGCGCCTCATCTCGCAATTCATGTTCGCCCTGGCGGTGATGAACGCGGCGCTCCTCACCGGCACTGCGGCGATCGGCATCTGGCTCTGGTCCCAGGGGACGGTGAGCGCGGGCGTGGTGGCCACCGCGCTGCCGCTCGCCTGGCAGATCGCCAACGTCGCCGGCTGGGTGAGCTGGGAGGTGACCGGCATCTTCGAGAACATCGGCGTGGTGCAGGAGGGAATGCAGACCATCGCCGTCCCGCACAGCAGCGCCGACCGTCCGGGCGCGCGCGATCTGCGGGTCACGCGGGGCGAGATCCGCTTCGAGGATATTAGCTTCAACTATGCGAGGAACGACGGCAAGCCCGTCCTCGACCGGCTGACTCTGGTGATCCGCCCCGGGGAGCGCGTCGGCCTGGTCGGACGCTCGGGCGCCGGAAAATCGACGCTCGTCAACCTGCTCTTGCGTTTCTACGAACTCGAGCGGGGCCGCATCCGCATCGACGGGCAGGATATCGGCGGAGTCACGCAGGAATCCTTGCGCGCGGCGATCGGCATGGTGACGCAGGACACTTCGCTCCTGCACCGCTCGATCGCCGCCAACATCCGTTACAGCCATCCGGAGGCCAGCGACGCGCAGGTCGAGGCGGCGGCCCGCAAGGCGCAGGCGCACGACTTCATCGTCAGTCTGCAGGACTGGAAAGGCCGCCAGGGCTACGCAGCCCACGTCGGCGAGCGCGGTGTCAAGCTCTCCGGTGGCCAGCGGCAGCGCGTCGCCATCGCCCGGGTGGTGCTCAAGGACGCTCCCATCCTCGTCCTGGACGAAGCCACCTCGGCACTGGACAGCGAAGTGGAGCTCGCCATCCAGGAGCAGCTGCTCGGCCTGATGGAGGGAAAGACGGTGATCGCCATCGCGCATCGCCTCTCGACTATCGCGCGCATGGATCGACTCGTCGTGCTCGAAGCGGGCCGGATCGTCGAGGAGGGCAGGCACGAAGAGCTGCTCCGCGCGGGCGGTCACTACGCAAGGCTGTGGCGGCATCAGTCGGGCGGTTTTCTCGCGCACGATGTCGTCGCAAGCGCCACCGAAATCGAGCCCTCCGAGGAATCGTCCTCCGTGGAGATCACGCCACGGGCGCAGCCCGAGCCCTCCACCGACGATGCGCCGGTGGCGACGCGCGCCTAGCGCCCGGACCCCGAACAAACGCGGGTGAGTCGGCGGCCTGCGCTCAACCGGCCGGCAGCAGGTCTGCCGGCAGGGTGCCGTGCAGCAGGTACGCTATCAGGTCCTTCACCGGACGAATCTGCCGGCCGAACGGCAGCGGACCGGCCCCGCGGAAAAAAAGCCCGCGCTTGACGTCGCCCGCGAGCGCCGCCGCGAGGTGATGGTCGATACAGAACTGGCCGAAGCGTTCGATGCCGTCGCGCAGCCCGCACTGCTCCAGGCAGTCGAACGCGAGCGTGCAGTCGGTGCGGGCGTTGGCGCGGCGTTGCAGCACCGGCAGCTTGGCGAGGTATTGCTCCAGCCACGGCGTTTTGACTGCGCGCGCCGGCAGCCCGGCGACGCTCATGAAGGTGACGATATCTTCCGGCTTGGCGTCGGCCAGCACGCGCTTGAAATTCGGATGCGCATCGCCTTCCTCGGTGACGGCGAATGGCGTGCCGATCTGCACGGCGCTCGCGCCCAGGGCAAAGAGTTCCTGCACCTGCGCAGGCGTGGCGATGCCGCCGGCGGGGATGAGAGGCAGCCGCTCGCGTTCGATGCCGAGTTCCCTGAACACCGCGAAGGTCTCTTCGAGCACGCGCGGAAAATCGAAGCGCGGGTCTTCGAGGTCGGCGATCTTCGTCGCGCCCAGGTGCCCACCGGCATAGCGCGGATGCTCGATGACGATGGCGTCGGGCAGGCGCTGCTTGCGCAGCCATTTCTTCAGCACGATGGCGATGCCGCGCGAGTCGGAGAGGATAGGAATCAGCGCCACCTCGGGATACGCGGCCGTCAGCTCCGGCAGGTCGAACGGCAGTCCCGCGCCGACGACGATGGCTCCGGCGCCGGACTCGCAGGACTGGCGCACGTCGGCGGCGTATTCCGAGATCGCGCGCATGACGTTCACGGCGATCAATCCCTTACCGCCGGCGATCTCGCGTGCCGCGCGCAGCTCCCGGTCCAGGGCAAGGAGGTTTACGCGGTTGATGAGTTCCTTGTCACGGCTCTTCGCCGTCTGCGCCATCAGGTCGGGATGGTGGCGCCGCAGGTCGACGCTGGAGAGCGTGCCGACGGCGCCGGCGCGTGCGACGTGCCCGGCGAGCCGGTGCGCGGAAA
>JBGQFD010000112.1:0-11343 GCA_041496705.1 Gammaproteobacteria bacterium
ACATGCCGTTCGACCCGGCGAAGGATTTCTCGCCCATCGTGATGGTGTCGTATTCGCCTCACGTCCTTGCGGTGCATCCCTCGGTACCAGTCGCCAGCGTGAAGGAGCTGATCGCCTATGCCCGTGCGAACCCGGGCAAGCTCAATTTCGCCAACTCGGGCACCGGCGGCGCGCCGCACCTCGCGGGCGTCGAATTCGCGGCGCGCACCGGCGTGCAGTGGACCTACATTCCCTACAAGGGCGGCTCTGCGGCGGTCACCGACGTGATCGCGGGCAACGCCAACGTGCTGTTCAACGGCATGCTCGCCACTTATCCTTCGGTGAAAGGCGGCCGGCTCAAAGGCCTCGCCGTGTCCGGCGCGCAGCGCGTGCCTTCGGCGCCCGAGCTACCGACGGTGGCCGAGACGCTTCCGGGTTTCGAGACCGGCTCCTACCAGGGCCTGCTCGCCGCGGCCGGCACGCCGCGCGATATCGTGATGAAGCTGAACGCCGAACTGACCCGGATCCTGAACACCGGCGACATGAAGGAGTTCCTCGCGAAGCAGGGCACCGAAGTGCGCGCCGGCACGCCGGAGGCGCTCGGCACGTTCATCGTCGACGAAAAAGCGCGCTGGGCGAAAGTAGTCAAGGAAGCCGGCATCAAGGCCGACTGAGATATTCTCCAAGGTCGCAGGTTCGCGACCACGATCCGAGGATGCCGAGCGACGCAGAGTGGCGGGTCGAGATCGGGGACGAGGCAACCGCCGCGGTCTTCGAGCCCGCGCTCGCGTCTTCCAACGGCGCGCTCTTCGTCTGCGCGCACGGCGCCGGCGGCCACATGGCCGACCGCGGCATGCTCGCAGTCTCCGAACAACTGCGAAATCACGGGTTCGACATCGTCCGCTTCAATTTCCTCTACCGGGAAAGAAAATCCGGCCGCCCGGATACCATACCGCGGCTGAAGGAATGCATCTCCGCCGTGGCCGCGCACGCGCGCCGCGAGCTCGCTGCGCAGAAACTCATCCTCGGCGGACGCTCGATGGGCGGACGCGCGGCTTCGATGCTCGCCGCCGAGAACTATCCCTGCGACGGCCTCCTGCTCCTCGCCTATCCCCTGCATCCTTCGGGGAAGCCTGAAGAGCTGCGCGATGCGCACCTGGCGAAAATCAGGGTTCCGGTCCTTTGCCTGAACGGCACCCGTGACGCACTGTGCCGGCGCGACTTGATGGAAGGAGTAGTCGGGCGTTTGACCGTGCGATGGACGATGCACTGGCTGGAAGGCGCGGATCACAGCTTCCACGTGCTGAAGAGCTCGGAAAGAACGGATGCAGACGTGCTGAACGAAATCGCCGGGGCGAGCGCTGTCTGGGTGTCCGGCGTCTAGCCGAAGTCGATCGCGCGCCCACGCCGGCACGCTCACCGGCGTTTCCCGTTCGCGTCTGTCGGAGCCCCCATTTGCGGCAGGTCGAGGCCGCCTTTCCACGAGTAGATGATAAATTTGAACGGATTGAACTCCTGGTACTTCTCCGTGAGCTTGAGGTAGGCGAGGCGCTCCAACTCATCGAGCGAGCCGCCCTCTGGAAACCTGCCCTTGGTCGAGTCCAGGGTGTTCGCCGCGAGCTCGTATTTGCCGTCCTCGATCATTCGCTTCACTCCCTTGGCAAGCTGCCGCTCGGAAACGCCCAGATAGTCGATCAGCATGGATCCGCGGTCGCTGCGGCCGAGCGCGTCCATCCCCTGCAAGTCAGGCTGCCAGTAGCCGACGCTCTGGTGATAGATACGGTTGATCACGTTTTCGCGCATGACCAGATAAGGCACATGGGCGCCCGGTTCCCCGTGAAGGAGCCCGGGCGGTATGAGGTTCGCCTGATGCAGGGCCGAACGCTCGCTGCCGCGCCGGATCCCCGACAGCACTTCCCCCTGCAGCCAGGCAAGATGGGCTTTCATGGCCGCCAGGATCGCCGGCGAGGAAAAGATCCGGTTCAGCGGCTCGTGTCCATGCAGAATGTGCCGCGGCTTTTTTTGCGTGGCGACATCGATGGCATCGAGAAGCCCGGAAACGCTTCCCTCCTCGACAAAAGGCGCCCCGAGGTAGGGCATGATGAAATCACCGACGAACAGGGTGCCGTAATCCGGCAGATGGATGAACATGGCGTCGTCGGTTTCTCCGCCCCGTACCGGAATGAGCTCGATGCGGGTGCCTCCGACCTCCAGTTCCGTGGCCCGATCGATGGTCACATCGGGTCTGAAACTGTTTACGTCATCCAGGCTGAAGCGCTCACCGAAGAACCGCGTGGCGAGCGCCTGCGGGGCGCCCACCGACCGGGCGATCTCGTCGCGGTAGTTGGAGCGGGCGTAGAACTTGAGCCGCGGGTTCCGGCTGCGAAAATACCGATGGCCCCCGACGTGGTCCCAATGCGCGTGCGTCACCAGGATCACCGTCAGTCCGGGCAGGTCGGGCGCGTAGGCCCGCAGCGCCCTGTAGGCCGCTTCCGCAGAATCGGGTCGCGTACCGGCATCGATGCCGATCAATTCACGCCCGTCGCCCGATACCACGAAGTAGTACTCCGTGAATTCGAATCCGGATAGCGCATAGACTTTCCCGGGCACGACCTCGGCAATCCGCCTGGGCGAGAATGCGTGCCCGGTCGCGGGCTCGATGGAATTCGGCGCGGTCATCGTGATGGGCTTCCGGAAGTCGGTGAAACCGCTCAGCTGGAGGTACTTCTGCGAGGCGGGTGCGTCGTCCTGCCGGAGCAGATCGGCGAGGTGATAATAGACTTCCCTCGACCAGCCCGCGTGCGGCGCCTTGTCGAGATTCCGCAGACACCAATCGAGATCATCCTTCGCGGCCTGTCTCTTGCCGAAGAAGGCCGGAAGCTGGGCGTAGACGACACCCGACATCCAGCGAACGACGAAAATGTTTCCTCCCGAGAGCTGCTTCGCGTTCTCGAGAATGCCGATCGTATCCCTGACCCACCCGATTCTGCCCAGCAGGGGGACCTCGCTCGCGTAGCCGGCGCGCAGCACGCCGATCGCCGCGAGGTAGAGGGACCTCTGCGCATCGGACAGGCGCGGGTCGAATTCCTTCAGCAATTCCGACAGGAACTGGGCGCCGTCGCGATGCAGATTGGCACTGGCGAACTGCCCCATCAGCAGCAAGAGCAGCTGCGGATCCTGCGGCGGCCCCGCGCGATTGACCGCCTTGAGATACTCGAGCTCGGGGCGGCTTGTCCCGGCGGGTGCCGTATCGGACTTCCCGACTTCCGCGATCGACACAGCCAGGGCTCCCACGAGCAGCAGCCCGACGATCCAACGCAAGGCAAAGGACATGGTCGATTCCTCAGGTAATAAACTATGTATACTGTAGTGACTTGCTATACTGTAGTCACTTGCCAATAAGATGTCAACCGGATATTTTTACGGCATGGCCCGTTCCTACCGCCTGAAGACCTGCCCGGTCGCCCGCACGCTGGACATCATCGGCGAGCGCTGGACGATCCTGATTCTTCGCGACTTGCTGTTGCAGGGCCCGCGGCGATACCAGGATTTCCAGGAGTCACTGGCGGGTGTCGCCCCCAACACGCTGTCCGCCCGCCTGAAACACATGGAAACGCACGGCCTCATTGCGCGTCGCCAGTACAGCGAGCACCCCCCGAGGCTTGAGTATCACCTCACCGAAAAGGGAAAAAGCCTGGGTCCCGTGCTCAAGGCGCTGCGCGAGTGGGGACAGAGGCATAGCTGACCTAAAATAAAACGCCCCGGCTTCCGGGGCATTCCGCACATCAGGGAGAAACCCGTGCTGCGCTGCTGCCTCGCCTTCATCCTCGTTCTTGCCGCGCCGCCTGGGTTCGCTCAAGGCGCATCCACAGCCAATTCCCCGGACGAGGCTGCCGGTCTGGTACTCGCCGGAAAGGTTTCGCTGGTGGAAGGGGACGTGCGCTTAAGAGTAGAGTCGCGCGAGCTACTCGCGGCGCTCACCTTTCTTTGCGGCCCGTTCCTTCTTGGCCGCTTCGTGCCGCTTCTTTTGCTGTAAGGTGCGCCGGCCTGGCAGCAGGACATTCCAGATGCGACAAAGTCATCCTCCGGATCTGTTCAATCTCTCCGAATACATTTCCTGCAAATACGACTGGAGCAGGCTGGCTCCCCTCTTGTCGATCCCCACGATCTTCGTGCCCATGCCCGCTTCGGTGGCATGTTTTACCTCAAGCTTGCACACGAGATTCTTTTCCGGGTAAAGCTGGCACCTGAATAGAAGTAGCTGCCCTACCGAAAGCTTCTCCATGCAGATGATCGATAAACCGTGATCGCTCATCTCCATGACCATGCAGGGGAACCAGGAGGTGTCCCCAAACTTCAGCGACCCTCTCTGGCTGACCGCAATACGCGCTTCGGCGCGCATGTCACGTCTCATCGGGGACCTCCTTGTCGGCTGTTGCAGCCACGGCGGCGAGTATGCCAACGTCATTATATCCAGACTGGAACGGGCCGGGTCATGCATGGGCCCCCCATGTTTTGCTCTGTCAGAAAGTCAGTCGAACTGCAACCCGAATTCGCGACTGATCCCGGTCGTCTGCTCGTACGTATCGATCAGGATCTTCGCAAGCTCTTCGGGCGTTGACGAAAGCGGAATGGAGCCCGCTTTCTCGATCATTTCGCGGTACTCGGGTAACTTCACGATCGCCGTGATGTGACGATTGAGCAGCGTGATGATGGCTTGCGCGGTACCCGCCCCGGCACAGATGCCAAGCCAGCCGAATCGGACGAAGGGAACTCCCATCTCGTTCAGGGTCGGTGTGTCGGGCGCCGACGCGAGCCGCTGCGGACTGGTGACGGCGAGGATCTTGAGGTTCCCGGCCTTGTATTGAGGCAGGATCGAGAGCGTCGGCGAAACATAGATGTGCACCCGGCCTGCGAGCAGGTCCGGCATGATTTCGGCCCCGCCCTTGTAGGGCACCCCGGTCATTTCGATCCCGGTCAGCTTGCCCATCTCGAGCGCGAGGATTTCCTGCGCCGAGCCGCGGCCGACCATACCGTAATTGATCTTCCCCGGGTTGGCCTTCGCGTACGCGATGAATGTTTCCCAGCTCTGCGCGGGTATCTCGTTGGTCAGCGCAACCCCGTAGTAATAGCGCGAGATCTGGCTGATCGGCGCGATGTCGCCGAGCTTGTACGCGATCTTCCTGTAGATCGCAGCGTTGATGGACTCGAAATGGGTGCAGAGCAGCAGGTTGTACCCGTCCCGCGGCTTTGCGAGCACGTCCTGGGTCGCGATCTGGCCGCCGGCGCCGGTCCTGTTCTCCACGACGACGCGCTGTCCGAGGGCCGGTCCAAGCCTGTCGGCGATGAATCGGGCCGGCAGATCGGTCGGTCCGCCCGCGCTGAAACCGACCACGAGCCTGACCGGTTTCTCCGGATAGCTCGTCTGCGCCCGCACCGCGCCTGCCGCGGCGAGGGCAGCCGTCAGCAATGACGCTATCAACCGATGCATCAAGCCGGACATTCTGACCTCCCAGATTTTTCAGCCGACGGTCGTTTCACGCGCTAATATGATTTTCATTGTAGGCTGCCCGGCGAACAAACAGTATGAAACGCAGCGTCGACCGCATCCGCACGACCCACACCGGAAGCCTGCCGCGGCCGCCCGAGATTCTGGAAGCGGTGCGGGCGCAGGCGCAAGGCCGGTCCTTCGACGCGGCCGCCTATGAGCGCTCGCTCGGGAAGCACGTCTTCGAGGTCGTGCGCAAGCAGGTAGAGGCCGGCATCGACGTTGTCAGCGACGGCGAATATAGCAAGCCGAGCTTCCGGGCCTACCTCGCAGAGCGTATCGGAGGATTTGAAGCGCGCGTTCCGCAAGGCGGCATCCCGGTGCCCGGACCCGTGGCGCCGGACGGACGCGACGCGGGGATGTTTCCCGATTACTACCAGGGCGTGCTCGAGCACAACCCGTTTGCAAATGCCATACGCGTGGCGCCGCGCGTGTGCGTCGGACCGATTCGGTATGTTGGCCACAAGCCCTTGCAGCGCGACATCGAGAACCTCAAGCAGGCGATGGCGGCGGCGGGCGCCGAGGAGGGCTTCATTCCCTCGTCCGGCCCCATCCCGGTGGATCAAAACGAGCACTACCGGTCGCAGGAGGAGTACTTCGAGGCGCACGGGGAAGCGATGCGTCACGAATACAAGGCGATCCTCGATGCGGGCCTGCTGCTGCAGATCGACGATCCGCGGCTCGTGAGCTCCTGGGATGGACGCAGGCACATGGATCTTCCGGAGTACCGCAGCTGGATGCAAGAGCGCATTGAATTCCTGAATCATGCGCTGCGCGGGCTTCCCGAGGAGAGCATACGGTTCCACACCTGCTACGGAGTCAATTTCGGCCCGCGTTTGAGCGACCTGCAGCTCGAGCAGGTCATGGATCTGATCCTCACCATCAGGGCGGGCGCCTATTCCTTCGAAGCGGCCAACCCGCGCCACGACCACGAATGGCGCGTCGCGCGGAAGTTCAGGCTGCCCGAGGGGAAGATCCTGATTCCGGGAGCCGTCACGCACTCGAACGTGACGGTGGAGCACGCGGAGGTCGTTGCCGACCGCATCGAGCGATGGGCCAACGCAGCCGGCCGGGAGAACATCATGGCGGGGAACGACTGCGGTTTCGCATCCACTGCCGGCAACGCCGAGATCCCGATGACGGTGGCTTGGGCGAAGCTCCAGGCTCTGGGCGAGGGCGCGCGCGTGGCGTCGCGACGCCTCTGGAGTTGAGGACATCAACCGCAGGCACGCCGGAGGTTCTTGTGCCGGCTGCCGCTGAACGAGATCGGGATCGCGTGCGGTGCCTGGGCGTCCGGGCTGGGATCGGCTACCGGCCTACGACGATAAGGACGCCAGCTGCGATGGCGAGAATCGCCATCACGGTTCCCAACCCGGAGAAACTGAAGTTGAGCAGCGGCACCAGCCCGGTCAAGACAAGCCAGACGGCCAACAGCAGCATCCCGATGTTTCTTGTCAGTTTCATTGGCACACTCCTTTGCGTTGCGGTAAGGCGTTCGCGGCTTCAGGCCCTGAGACTGCTCGCGATGAAGGCCTTGACCATCTCGCGGGCGCGGTCGGTCTGCGGCCCCGGTTTCGCGACCCATTCGTGCTCGCTGCCCTCGAATACGTGCAGCTGGCAATCGCCGCCCGCCGCCTTGTACGTCGCGGCGAATTTCTCCTGCACCGCCGGAAGCACGTTGTCGTCGAGCGCGCCTTGCATGACGAGGAGCGGCGTGAGCGTCACTGCCTCGTGGCGCTCGAGGATGCGCTGTGGGTTGCCTTCGTAGATCGTCTCCCAGGGATTGAAGTAGGTCCTGGTGTTCTTCATCATCGCCTCGCGCTTCATTCTCTCCGCCTGCTGGAAGCGCGCGTATGGGTCGCTGATCGGCGAGCGCGTCGCCACGTAGGCCACGGTCGCGTCGAGAGCCGGCGCCTCGGGAAGGGGAATCGCGTTGTAGCGCGCATCGTGCGGGCGCATCGCCAGCAGTTCGGCCACGTGGCCGCCCGTGGAGCTGCCGTACACGCCGACCTTGGCCGCGTCGCCGTTCCACCCCGCGGCCTTCCACTTGAGCCAGCGCACGCCGTAGTTCGCGTCCTGCACCGAAGCCGGATACAGCGCCTGCGGCGCGAGCGTCATGTCGATCGCCACCACCAGCACGCCGCTCGCCGCGATCGCGCGGTCCATCGGCTCCTCGGCGCGGCGGTCCTTGTTGTTCCAGGCGCCGCCGTGCAGATCGAGCAGCGTCGGGAACGGCCCCGCGCCCTGCGGTTGATAGATTCGGGCCATCAGCATGCGCCCGGCGGCGTTGCGGCGGAACTCGACCTCGCTCACCTTGAGGTCGAACTTGGCCGCGGGGTTGTAGGCGGCGTGAGCGGGGCGAGACGCGAGGCTGGCGACGACGGGGACACCGGCGGCGCTTAACGCGGTCAGGTTCTTGAGAAAGGTTCTGCGACCAAGGGAATGATTGTCCATGATGACCTCTTTGGACGGGGATTGTATGCGAGTCGCGGCCGTTCCGCGCCGACGCGAACGAAGTTCCTAGCTTCCCTTCACGGCCCTGTACGCCGCCTCGACGTTGGTCGGGAATCGCTCCTGTGCGGCCCAATGCTCGTACTCGGGCATGCGCACTTCCTTCCTGATCTGTTCCAGCGACTTGCCTTCCTTCGCCAGCCTGCCGACGCGATCGAGGAGCAGCGCGTAGTATTTTTCGCTGTCCTCGAAGATCTTCGCCGTGCCGGGCATCCCGTGCCCGGGAACCACGTGCACCGGGTTCAGGCTCTTCATCGTCTTGGCGGCGGCGAGGATGTCGGGAATGGACACGCTGGGCCGGAGGTTGTTGATCTGGTTGACGACGATGCCGGCCGCGGAGAACAGCACGCGCTCCTTCGGCAGCCATACGGCGGTATCGGACTCGCTGTGCACGCCTTTCAGGTAAATCAGCTCGAACGTCCTTTCCCCCACCTTGAGCGTCATCTTCTGGCGGTACTCGACGTTCGGCGTGACGAAGCGGTAGCCCTCGAGCGCCGCGCGCATCTCCGGCGACGTGGCCGCGAGCTTCTGGATGCGCTCCGGATCGCCGCGTTCGCGCGAGCGCATCGAGTCGCCCGCGCCTTCGGCCGCGACGAGGACCGCGGGAGGAGAAAAGACGAAATGGCCGGTGGTGTGGTCGGGATGCGGCTCGGTATCGATGAGAAAGCGGACCGGCAGCGGCGTGAGCTTCTTCACCGCCGCGAGGATCGCGCGCGAGTCCGTAGGACTGTGCCCGCTGTCGATGAGCACGACCCCCTCCTGGGTGAGGACGATGCCGCAATTGGAATTGAAATTCTTGCCGACGTACACGTAGACCCCGTCCTCGAGCTTGCGGATCTGCGGGCCGAGGTCCTGGGCGGAGGCGAAGCCGGCGGCGAGGAACGAGACGATGACCGCGAGTGTCGATTCGAGTTTCATGGGGCTCCCTTGCTTTGTCGCCGGCATGCAAACGTGGACCGTTGAGTATACAACCCCTCGCTGGGCCGACGACGAACGCAACCCGCCCGAGTTCTGAAGTCAGCCGCCTGCGGCCGGTGCGTAGCGCGCCGTGCGGTTACGCCCGGATTCCTTCGCCGAATAGAGCGCGCGGTCGGCGCGCGCGATCCACTCCATGTGGCCTGCGTCCAGGGTATCGAAGGCCGCGACGCCTATGCTCACCGTGGCGCGCACGGCGTTGCGCGGCTCGAGCACCGCGGACTCTATGCGCGCGCAAATCCGCTCGGCGAGCAGTTCCGCGCCCCGGACCGCGGTTCCCGGCAAGACCACGCCGAACTCCTCTCCGCCATAGCGACCGGGGACGTCGTGAAGCCGGAGCGTGCCGCGCAGCAACTCCGCCACCTTGCGGATCACCTCGTCGCCCACCGGGTGACCGTGCCGGTCGTTGATCGCCTTGAAATGGTCGATGTCGATCATCATCACCGACGACGGATGTCCGATGCGACGGCAGCGCTGGAACTCGCTGGCGACGACCGACTCCCAATGGCTGTGGTTGAGCAGCCGCGACAGCCCGTCGATGCTGGAGAGCGCGGCGAGCGTCTCGTTCTGCCGCCGCACCCGGCGCGCGAGGCGATAGGTCGTGAGCCCGATCACGATCGGATAAACGACGAGAAGCGGCAGGCTGGCGAGCCTTTCCACGGCCGATGACAGGGGATGCAGCTCGAAGCCGAGCGCCAGCGCCACGACAGCCGCCGCCGCCGCCTGCGCCGCGAGGCAGCGCGCGAGGAAGCGCAGCCCGCCAACGCTGGCCTTGTCCATCGCCATCATCGCGAAGATCACCGCGCTCGGCGCGGGGCTGAAACCGATCACGGCAATCCAGGCGCCGCCGCTTGCCGAGTCCATCACCAGATTGCGCAGCTCGGCGCGGTAGGAATTGGGACTGCCCCGGGCGAGCCGATACGCGATGTGCGGCCAAACGAGGCTGTTCACGATCAGGGCCGCCCAGGCGAGCTGACTCGCTCCCTGTTGCCACAGCGCTCCGCCGATGCACACCGCGCCCAGGACGAGCCCCGGCGTCCGCAAAAGATACATCCTCTGCGCGAAGCGCCGGCCTTCGTCCTGCGTCCCTCTTGCAGGCTCGTTCTGCTCGGCCGATTGCTCCATCGACACTCCGTGTTGCCAGGGAGTGCGATTGTAAGTCAGGCCCCCGCGGGAGGGGTTCGTGCCGGCGTTCAGGCGGCCTTGTGAAGGTCCGGCGGCGGCCGGTACAGCGACTCGGGCATCCCCGGACAATTCATCCCGTCAGTTCGCGGCCCGGCCGAAAAGCCCGACGAGGCCCGCCGCGCCCTTGGTGTGGCCCTGCAGCTTCGCGAAGAGTTCGTCGCGCGTGAGTCCCGCCGGCAGCTCCTTCGGATCCAGGTCGGTCGCGATCAGCGTAAAGGTGTAGTGATGCATGCCGGTCGCCGGAGGCGTGCACGGTCCCAAGTAGTAGCCCAGGCCTTGAGTGCCCTTGCCGCCGACGTACTTGTCGGAGAGCCGGCTCGTCTCGCCCTCGGCGAATCCGGTCACGCTCGCCGGGATGCCGTAAGCGATCCAGTGATTGACGCCGAGTCCTTGCCGGCCTTCGGGATCGACCATCACGAGCGCGTAGCTCTTGGTTCCGGTCGGCGGGTTCGACCAGGCGAGCGGCGGCGACACGTTCTCGCCGATGCAGTTCGGGTTCTTCGGGTTGTTGCCGGCGTTCTTCTTCTCGAGCATCGTGCCGTCCTTGAAGGCGGACGAGGTGAGCGAGAACACATTCGCGCCGGTCGAAGGCGTGCCGCTCATCATCGCGCAACCGCCAAGATGGAGCGCCGCGATGCCGCTGGCAAGAAGTACGAGATTGGATTTCGGGAACATATTGATTCCTCCGCAGGGTGATGTGCCGCGACGGATTGTATCCCCGTACGGTCAAGCCGTCGCCGCCGGGGGCAGCGAACACCGGTGTCCCCAACGGGATTCGAACCCCTGTAGCTGTCCTGAAAGAGCGAAACGCCTACCCCAGCGGCCCCAACAATGTCTCACCCAGGAACGTATCGCTCCTCCCCTCCACCGCTTCCGGCCATTTCGCGTTGTCGATCTTCGGCCGCATCGACGCGGCCCGCGGCTTGCCGTCCCAGCCGACTTGCTCCATGTAGTAATACAGCTGAAACGCATAGCCATCCGGGTCGATGGCAAAGGCGCAGTAGTCGATGCCCGGGAATAGTTCGGGCGGCAGATGCTTGATCGTCACGCCGTTCGATTTCAAGTACGCCACCGCGTCCTTCAACTGCTGGTAGCTGCCGAGTTGCAAGCCAAAGGAGAGCAGGGTCGTATCCGCGCGCAAGCCC
>JBGQFD010000113.1:0-11072 GCA_041496705.1 Gammaproteobacteria bacterium
AACACGCGCAGGAGCCTAGCGATGACGAACCGTGGCGTTTCCGTCTTTCTGGCCGCGATGGCGGCCGTGTGCCCGGGGTGGACGGTGCCTGCGTCCGCCGCCGGCATCGAGAAACCCGTAATGCTGGTGGCCAAGCCCGGGCTGACAGGGTCGCTGTTCGAATCGTCGATACTCCTGGTGAAGCCGATCGGCGACGACCGCCACATCGGTTTCATCGTCAACAAGCCGACCCAGGCGACGCTCGGCCAACTCTTCCCCAAGCACGAGCCCTCGCGCAAGGCCGACCTTCCGGTCTACCTCGGCGGGCCGCAGCAGACCAGCCTGGTGTTCGCGCTGGTCGAGCGCCACGGCGGCAAGCCAGCCGATACCATGCAGATCACGCCGGAACTGTTCCTCGCGGTGCAGGAAGCGGCGATCGACCGCATCATCGAGAAGGAAAGCGAGCACGCGCGCTTCTTCGTCGGCATGGTGAGCTGGGCGCCGGGGGAGCTCGACGAGGAACTCGCGCGCGGCTACTGGTTCGAGACCGAGCCGGAGACCAGGTTCCTGCTTCGCAAGAAAACCGACGGCCTGTGGGACGAGCTGCGCCGGCGCGAAGAAGACCGCGAACACTCGATCTAGCGCGCCCCGCTGGGCGGCGTGCGGACGCCGCTACTGCGGCTCGATGCCGGCGCGCTTCAGCAGCGCGCCCCAGCGCGCGATTTCGGCGGCGATAAAGGCGCCGAACTCCGCAGGCGGGCCGGCGGCGGGAATCGCGCCTTCGGCGTCCAGCCGCGCGCGCAGCTCCGGCGTCTGCATGATGCGCACGATCTCGGCGTTCAGGCGCTGCACGATCTCCGCGGGCGTGCCCGCCGGCGCGACGATGCCGTACCAGCCCGAAGCGTCGAAGCCCTTCACCCCGGCCTCGTCCAGCGTGGGGATCTGCGGCAGCGACGGCAGGCGCTTCGATCCGGTGACCGCGAGCGCGCGCAGGCGTCCCGAATTCACGTGCCCCATCACCGCCGGCGCGCCGTTGATGCCCATCGACAGCTGCCCGGAGATGAGGTCGGTGAGCATCGGCCCGACGCCCTTGTAGGGCACGTGCAGGATATCGGTGCCGGTTTCGAGCTTGAAGTACTCGGTGGTGAGGTGCGAGGTGCTGCCCGAGCCGGCCGAACCGTAGGTGAGCTTGCCGGGATTCGCGCGCGCGTAGGCGATCAGCTCGGCCGCGCTCGCCACGGGCACGTTCGGATTCACCACCAGCACGCTCGGCACGATCGCCATCCGCGACACCGGCGCGAAGCTCTTCACCGGGTCGTACGCGAGGTTCTTGTAGATCGCCGGGCTCACCGCGAGCGGGCCCAGCTGCGCCATCAGCAGCGTGTAGCCGTCGGGCGCCGCCTTCGCCGCCGCCTCCGATCCGATCGAGCCGCCGGCGCCGGGGCGGTTGTCGATGATCACGGCTTGCGCGAAACCCTCGGCGAGCTTCAGCGCCAGCGCGCGCGCGAGGATGTCGGTCGAGCCGCCCGGCGGGAAGGGGACGACGAGGTGGATCGGGCGCGAAGGGTAGGGCTGCGCGTGCGCGAGGGCGGCGACGAGCGTCGCGAGGAGAAACACAGCCGGCCCTGAGCGGCGGAAGGGGTTCACGTTCGCGGCCAAGCATACACGAGGGCCAGGGACGCGGGGCGAGCGCCAGGTTTTCGCCACGATTGCGCCGCAATCCATCCGAACTCCGCCCCGGGAAGCGCAGCTTTGCCCGTCAGGCTCCCCAGCTTCTCACCCCGGGAGTCCCCGATGCAGAAGACCCTGCTCGTGAAAGCCGCGCTGGTCGCCGCGCTGTTCGTGATCCTGCTGATCCCGCTGCGGATGATCGGCGGGCTGGTCGCCGAGCGCCAGGGGCGGCAGCAGGAGGTGACGCAGGAGATCGCGGCGAGCAGCTTCGGCAGGCAGGTGTTCGCCGGCCCGATCCTCAACTTCCCCTATGTCGAGGAGTACGAGGAGACGCTCACCGAGGAGAAGAAGGACAAGACCGTGACCCGGGTCGAGCGGCGCCGCATTCAGCGCACCGCCGTGTTCTTCCCCGCGAGCACGGCGCTCGCTGCGACGGGCAAGGTGGAAACGAAATCGCGCGGCCTGTTCAAGGCGCGCCTGTTCAACTGGCAGGCCGGCGCGCACGGCGAATTCGCCTTCGACGGCAAGTTCGCCTTCGCACGCAGGCACGCGGGCTCGCGCATCACGCTGGGCAAGCCCTTCGTCAGCGTCGTGCTCGGCGATGCGCGCGGCTTGAGCGCCTCGACCGTGTTCCGCTGGAACGGCCACCCGCTTGCGCTCGAGCGCGGGACGAACCTTTCCGCGATCGACGGGGGCGTGCACGCACGCGTCCCCGACTTCGATCCGGCCAAGCCCGGGCGCTTCGAGTACGCCCTGGACTTCGGCCTGCGCGGAAGCGAATCGATGGCGGTAGTGCCGCTCGCGGGCAGCACCAGCGTGAGCCTCGCTTCGGACTGGCCGCACCCCAGCTTCGGCGGGCAGTTCCTGCCTCTGCCGCAGACCAAGACCGGGGCCGGCGGCTTCGAGGCCTGGTGGAGCGTGAGCGGGCTCGCCTCGGGCGCGCAGGCGCAGCTGGTCGCGGCGATCGACGCGGAAAGGCCCTGCCCCGCGGCGAGCTGCGCGGAGCGGCTTCAGGTGCGCTTCATCGAACCGATCGACATCTATTCGCTTTCCGACCGCGCTCTCAAGTACGGATTCCTGTTCGTCGGGCTCACCTTCGGCGCGTTCTTCGTGTTCGAGGTCATCAAGCGCCTGCGCATCCACCCGGCGCAGTATTTCCTCGTCGGCCTGGCGCTGGCGACCTTCTTCCTGCTCCTCATCGGGCTGTCGGAGCACATCGCCTTCCGGGCGGCGTACGCGGCCGCTTCGGCGGCGTGCGTCGCGCTCCTCGGGTTCTATCTGAGCGCGGTGCTGAAGAGCGCGCTGCGGGGCGTTTCCTTCGCGGCGATGCTCGCTGCCCTGTATTCGGCGCTCTACGGCCTGCTCATCTCCGAGGACAACGCGCTGCTCCTCGGATCGCTCCTCGTCTTCGCCCTGCTCGCCGCGGCGATGCTGATCACGCGCAGGCTCGACTGGTATTCGCTGGGCGGGCCCGCGGCATGACTAGCGCTTCGCAGCGCCGAGCTGCATCGCCATCCAGTCGGCGGTCTGGTCGCGGTAGCGGTACCAGAGGTTGTTGACGACGTGGTTGCCGCCCTCGATCACCGAGAGCACGCAGGGGCCCGACACCGACGCGGCGAGCTTCTCGGCTTCGGTGTGCGGCGTGAGGCGGTCCCTGGTGCCGGCGACGATGTAGATCGGGCAGGTGATGTTCTTCGCGCATTCGGCGAGCGTGAACCGCAAAGCGACCTTGCCGGCCTCCTCGAGGTTGGCGCTCTTCGAGCGCACGCGGAAGGTCTCGACGTTCATCTGCGGCCGGCCGCTGAAGTCGGCGGAGCGCCGGAACGGGCCGGAGAGCGCGACGCAGGCCTTGAGGCGCTTTTCGAACGCCGCGGCGCGCGGTGCGTAATAGCCGCCGAGGGACACGCCCCAGATGCCGATGCGCGCGCGGTCGATGTCGCTGCGCGTCTCGAGGAAATCGACCACGGCCTTCACCGGCTTCTCGAACTCCGGGCACACCGGGAAATCGTACTCGGCCTCGCCCTGCCCGGGGCCGTCAAAGGCGAGCGTCGCCAGGCCGCGCGCGAGGAAGCGGTTCTCGTAGTCGTCCATCTCCTCCTTGGTGGAATCCAGGCCCATGCACATGACGACCACGGCAGGAGCTTTGGCAGTCCCCGCACTGGAGGACTTTGCCGCACTGGACGGCTGCGCCGTGGGCTTCCTCAGGTTGCCGTAGAGCTGCTTGCCCTCGTAGGGGATGGCGACGCGCTCCCCCGGCGGGTCGATGAGCGGCAGCGCCTTGTTGCGGCACTCCACCGCGCGGCGGTGCGCCTCGCGCATCTGCGCCATGTCGTTGACGAAAAGAAATTTCCCGAAGTGGTAGCACACCGCGGCGCGGGTGAAGTGCCCGCCGGCGGAGAAGCTGTAACCGCCGGCGAGCGCCTTGTTGCCGAGCTCCTCGTGGATCGCAGCGCGCGCCGACCACGCCGCGCACCAGTCCTCCCAGCGCTGGCAGGCCGCGGTGACTTCCTGGAAATCGGCAAGCGGCACGCCGTTGGCGACGAAGCGCGGCGCCCAGTGCGAAATCGCGGCTTCGACACGCGGGTCTGTTGCGGATTTGTTCTGCATGACGGCGGACATGTCAGGCTCCCAAGGTAATGAAATATCCCGGGTCGTAGCGCTCGCCCGCGCGCGCCCCGAGCCTGAAGGTGACCGACAGCAATTCGATCTCCTCTGGGCCGAGGTCGATGTCGACCGCGGCGACGTTCTGCTCGAGCCATTTTTCCTGCTTGGTGCCGGGGATCGGGAACACGTCCTCGCCGCGCGAGAGCAGCCACGCGAGCGCGACCTGCGCCGGCATGACGCCGCGCCTGGCGGCGATGGCCTCGAGCGGCTTGATGAGCTCGAGGTTCTTCTCGAAATTCCCGGGGCGGAAGCGCGGCTGCTTGCGGCGGATGTCGTGCGGCGCGATGTCCTCGATCGTCTTGATGTTGCCGGTCAAGAGGCCGCGGCCCAGGGGCGAATAGGCGACGAAGCCGATGCCCAGTTCCCGGCACGCCGGGAGGATCTTGTCTTCCACGTCGCGCGCCCACAGCGAGTACTCGGTCTGCAGCGCGGCGATCGGATGGATCTTGGACGCGCGGCGCAGCGAGCTCGGGCCGGCTTCCGAAAGGCCGAGATAGCGCACCTTGCCGGCCTTGACGAGGCCCGCCATCGCCCCGACCGTGTCTTCGATGCGCACGTCCGGGTCGATGCGGTGCAGGTAATACAGGTCGATGGTGTCGATGCCAAGCTGTTTGAGGCTCGCGTCGCAGGCGCTGCGCACGTATTCGGGCGTGCCGTTGTAGGCCTTGCTGCCGTCCGGGTTGTCGATGTTGCCGAACTTGGAGCAGACGATGACCTTGTCGCGCCTGCCTCGGAGCGCGCGGCCGAGCATGCGCTCGTGCCGCCCCTTCATGTAGCGGTCGGCGGTGTCGAAGAGCGTCACGCCCAGGTCGATGGCGCGGTGCACGGTGTCGATCTGCACCTCGTCGTCGCGCTCCCCGAAGTTGGTCGTGGCGCTGCCCGCGCCCAGGCCGATCGCCGATACCGTCGGGCCGTTCCTGCCGAGCTTCCTGTATTTCATTCGCGCCTTTTCAGTCCGCCTTGATGCCTGTGGCCTGGATCACGGGGGTCCAGCGCGCGAGCTCGCTCTTCACCCACGCGCCCAGCTCCTCCGGCGTCGAAGGCGTCGCGCCGATGCCCTGCTTGAGGAAAGTCTCCTGCGTTTCGGGGCGGCGCAGGATGTCGTTCACCTCGCGGTTCAGCTTGGCGACGATCGACTTCGGCGTCTTTGCGGGGGCGAACAGGCCGAACCACAGCTTCACTTCCATGCCCGGAATGCCGGCCTCGACAGCGCTGGGAATGTCGGGCGCGCCGGCGAAGCGCGTGGCGCTCGAAACGGCGAGGCCCTTCACCTTGCCCGCCTTGAGTTGCCCGTGCGCGGTGAGCGGCGAGAGGAACGACACCTGCACTTCGCCGGTGAGCATCGCGGTGAGCGCGTTGCCCGCGCTCTTGTAGGGAATGTGCTGCAGCGGGATGCCGGTGACCTTCTTCAGGAGCTCCCCAGCGAGGTGGCTGGTCGAGCCGTTGCCGGCCGAGGAATAGGCGAGATCTTTCTTCTGTTTCGCGTAGGCGAGGAATTCCTGGGCGTTGGTCACCGGCAGCGCCGGATTGGTGACCAGCACCACCACGCCCTGGCCGACCATGCCGACCGGCTCGAAGTCGCGCACCGGATCGTAGGGGAGGTTCTTCGCGTACAGCGTCACCGCGCTCACCATCGGACCGATGTGGCCCATGACCAGGTTGTAGCCGTCGGGCGGCGACTTGGCGACGACGTCGGTGGGAATGGTGCCGCCGGCGCCGGCGCGGCTGTCGACGATCACCGGCTGGCCCCATTTTTCCTGCAGCCCTTGAGCGACGTAGCGCGAGAGATAGTCCGCGGTGCTGCCCGTGCCCTGGCCGAAGATGCGGAGGGTGCGCGAGGGGAAGCCCGCCGCGGGATCCTGCGCCTGGGCGCCGACGGCGACGAGCAGCAGGACTGCGCCAAGCGACACGAATCTTCTCATCGGCTGCCCCTTTAGTCGAGTTTCGCGCCGGCGGCCTTGACCACGGCCGCCCAGCGCGCGAGATCGGTCTTGATCTGCGCGGCGAATTCTTCCGGCGTGTTGGCCACCGGCTCGATGCCGTCCCGGTCCAGGCGCTCGAGAAAATCGGCGCGCCGGACGATCGCCACCGAATCGTCGTGCACCTTGTTGACGACCTCGCGCGGCGTGCCCGCGGGCCCCATGAAGCCGTACCACGCGGTGATGTCGAAGCCGGGCAAGGTTTCCGCGATCGCCTGGACGTTGGGCAGCGCCTTGGAGCGTTTCGGCCCGGTGACGCCCAGGGCCTTGAGCTTGCCGCTCCGGGTGAGCTGGATCGACGCGGTGATGCCGCCGAAGATGAGCGGCACCTGGTTGGCGAGCACGTCGGCGATGCCCTGGCCGAAGCCCTTGTAGGGCACGTGGATCATGTCCATGCTGCCCGCCATGGTGCGTATGTATTCCATGGCGAGGTGCTGCTGCCCGCCCGCGCCGGAGGAGGCGAAGCTGATCTTGCCCGGCTGCGTTTGCACCAGTGCGATCAGCTCCTTCACGTTGTTCGCGGGAAACGCCGGGTTCGCCATCAGCACGAACGGGCCCGCGGTGACGTTGACGATGGGCGCGAGATCGCGCACCGGATCGTAGGAGAGCTTCGAGTAGAGGTGCGGCGCGATGGTGATGGTGGCGTCGGCGGCGAAGAGCAGCGTGTAGCCGTCGGGCGCGCTCTTGGCGACGAAGTCGGTGCCGATCGTACCGCCCGCGCCGGTGCGGTTTTCCACCACCACCGGCTGGTTCCAGGCCTTGGAGAGCTCCGCGGCCATGATGCGCCCGTAGATGTCGGGCGTGCCCCCGGGCGGGAAGGTGACGATGACGCGGACGGATTTTGACGGATAGCTCTGCGCCCAGGCCGCGGGTGCCAGGGCGATGAGTGCGGCGATCGCAAACAGCAATCGCAGGAACATTCGGAATCCTCCTCTGATGTCGGGTATTTTCGGAACGCGGGAGGCTAGCAGTCTACACTCCCGCGGCGATTCCGCACTGGTCGGCGCTCACGGTGCGCCACCCTGACGCGGCAGCGGCCCGATACCCCCACGCCGCGGGCGCGATCACGATTCGATCCGGCTCGGCGTTCAACCAGGCCCCCCACCAGCTGAAGGAGCTGTTCGCTACGATGGCGTGCCGGCATCGGGTCATGAGCCACAGATCTTCGTAGTTCCCTGACTCGCCGTTGTGCTCGACGAATTGCGCGTCCGGGGGGAGCGGCAACTCCCGCCTCGCCCACTCCAGATCATCGCCGAACACGAAAATTTCCGGACGCGGAACCTGTTCGGACAGCATTCTCAGCGCCGCGGCATAGTAGGTCGCCGAAAGGCGATGCGCGTAGTCGTTTTGCCGGACATGCAGGAACACCGATTCGCATTGCCGCATCCGCTCTGCCAGGGCCAGGTTCCGCGGCGAATGTTCTTTTCGCAAGCTCAGTTCCCGCCGGATCGCGGCGGCGTGGTCGCGGAAATACTCTTCGCGTTGCCAATAGCCCGTCAAATAGACTTGCGCGCGCGGCTGGAAGCTGAGCAGGCGCGGCTCGAACAGCGAACGCTCCTCGATGAGGGACCGAAATCCGAAGGGGAGACGACGGTTGAGCTTTCGCCGCCAGTAGAAGCTGAGGCTGTCGCGCCGATACGGCGCGGTCTCCGCCTTTTCCGCCAGCGTGCCGACGACGTTGAATTCATCGAGTTGATATCGGGCTCCATAACGATTGCTGGGCAGGTAGGCGTTCCAGATATCGAACTTGAGCTGCGACCCGGTCCGCAGCGCCAAAGCCCTCGCGGCCGCGTAAATGAAAAGCTGGTTGCCAATGCCGCCTTCGATGCGCGCGATAATCATCGCGGTCTGGCTGCGTCCAGGTGTTGCAGGCGCTCGAGCGCCTGCTTCAGGGCGTCGAGCGGAAAAATCCAATCGCCTTCGCGATAAGGGGTCCCGGCGTAAAGGGACAGGCAGCGGTTTGCATGAACCAGGCCGAGCCGATCGTAGTTGGCAGCCCACACCTGATAGCCGTTGTCCGGCGCGCGATGTCCCGGCACCAACTGGATCGCCAGCGCCCCTTCACAATAAAGCAGGTTGCGGAATGCCTGGCTGTGCGGTCCGACGACAAGGCGCACTTCGGCAAAAAGCGCTACCTGGTCCCGCAGGGACATCCCGGCGAGGCTGACGCGCTCGAGGTCCGGGTAGCTCCCGCGCAGCAACGCGAATATCTCGTCTTCGTTCAGGAGCCGGCGCGAAGGCGCGTCTTTCCGCGTGAGAAAGACGCAGCGGTCCCTCGGCCGCGGCGCCAGCCCGCGCTTGAAGCGGCGTGCGATCTCCCGATAGACCTCCGGTTCGTAGAGATCGGCCCGTTCAGTCCGGCTCAGGTTGGGAACAAACACGGCCGCGTGGCAAAACACCGTTCCCCGGCTTCCTTCGATCACGTTCTTGGAGTCTTCGCCGAGGCGCTCGAGATACTGCGCCTGCCACGACGCGTGATCCGGGGTGACCAGGATCTTGAGCGGGAAGCTCGCGCCGAGATGCTCCCGGGCGAGCAGCACGCGCGGCAAATGTTCGCACAGGAAGTGGCCGCGGTTGCCGGTGCCGCGCCCCCCAAGCGGCAGCACGGGACCCTCAACACGCCGGGCGAGCCAGGATATCGGGCGGCGCACCTTGCGCAGTGCGAAATCGTTCAGGCTCGGATCCAGCCGCAGCAGCGTGTGCGGTCCGGCGAACGCCAAGGCTTCGCTGCCGGTGATGGAGATGTCTTCGAGGCGATAGAGGAACACCTCCGGGTGTTCCACGACCGCCGTGCCCTCGCCCGTGCCGTAGTAGGCCTCCTCGAGCGGGTTTTCCCACGTCGTCCTCGCCGGCGGGCGAATCGATATCCGCTCGCGGATGGCCGGCGCCGCCGACACGATTTCCAGCGGCGGACCGAATCTCGCGCACCACGCCCCTCGCGCCTCGTGAACCAGGCGGTCGAGCTTCCTTGCGAATCGCCCCGGCTCGGAAGACCAAGACTCGGTCACCCGTGACTCCCGCAAACACCGGGTACACTTGCGGTTTGAGGTTCCGCTGCCGCGCCGAAAATCATGAAACGCCTCGTCAAGAAAGCGCTGAAAAAACTCGCCGGCAGGTGGATCTCCGGGCCCACCAGCGTCTCGGACAACGAAGCCTATCCACAGCTCTGCCTGCAAGCAAGCAATGATAATCGCGTCTTCGAGAGCTTCAGAAGAAATCCGGTCTACAACCAGATCCTGGAGCACGTGTCGGAGGAACAGGGCAGGGCGTACCTGGAGTTGGTATCCAGGGATCCCGAGGTGTTCGGCGCGATGGCCCGATTCAGGGCGAACGACGACTTCGGAAATCCCAGAACTTTCGAGTATCCGTCTATCGGACGAATCTCTCCCAGCACTCTCCGGTACATCAAGGTGCTCGCCGATCTAAAGATGCACTTCAAGACTCTGGACAACTTCGACATCTGCGAGATAGGCGTGGGATACGGCGGTCAGTGCCGGATCATCAGCGCCTATTTCAAGCCCGCCTCCTACTGTCTCGTCGATATAAGTCCCGCGCTTGCCCTGGCGCGACGCTACCTGGGCAACTACGCTCTGCCGGCCGCGGTCTCCTACAAGACCATGAATGAGCTGGCACCGCGGGACTACGACCTGGTCATCAGCAATTATGCCTTCACCGAGCTGCCACGCTCGATCCAGGACGCGTATCTGGCGACAGTCATCCGGCGATCGAGGAGAGGCTACATAAGCTACAACGAGATTGCACCTGCGAAGTTCAAATCGTACAAGGCGGACGAGCTGCTCGGTATCATTCCCCACGCGAGGAAGCTCGAGGAGGCGCCGCTTACACACCCGAAGAACTGCATTATTCTATGGAGCTAGGTGCGGGTACGACTTCCCGCCAATCCCGCCCGGGATCGAGCGCTCAATGCCCGTCCGAACCTTCTCCTGACAGAAGTCTTGCTTTTCCTAAGATCTCCTTGGCCACCAGCTCACTGCCGGAGTAACTCAAGTGGCTTCCATCGCGATATAGCAGTTTCCCACCCTTGATGAAGTGGCATTCCTTGTCATCGCAAAGTGTATCCATTGGGTCCGCAACGCCAACATTGGGATGAGCGGACAAGATTGTCCCCATCAGGGTATTTTCGAGACTCCTTTGTTCAAGTGCTGACTCTTTGCTGATACTGCAGTGCTCCGGTTGCGGTCTGTCCCGTAGCCGGCAATAAGTCTTCAAATCATCGACGCTCGGAATTTTGCGTGTGAATATCACTCTCTTTCCGAGCGATTCTATTTTTCGTATTGTCCTATCCAGGGCCGCCACGACCAGGTCGGCCTGGGTCAAGTGCTTCTCGTCGGCCAGGCTCGCAGCGATCGAAGTACTTGCATCGAGATACTGGTTCCACGCGGAAGAAATTATCACCCACTGAATCGACCTGGTTTCTCCGAGTATCCTCAAATTCAATTCGAGTACCCCCTGAGAAAAACATTGGTTGATCCTTTCTCCACGCTTACCTTGGTCCGGATTGGTTACAGAGTCCAGGGGAGGGCAGGAGCCGATTTGCATAACGCCCGCTTTCCCTGAAGCCAAGACCAATCCAGGAAAAAGGTGGTTAACCTCGCTGTCGCCCAGGAGCAGTATCCTCGGCTGTTCCGAATTCACAAGACAAGGCTCCATGCCGTACTTTTCGTAGCATTCCTTGTCGGTCCATGTGTTCCACTTCAAGTCCGAGTCATACTTGCTTATCTTCCTGAACTCAAGGCCATCGCGCTGGTAAGCATTGAA
>JBGQFD010000114.1:0-10949 GCA_041496705.1 Gammaproteobacteria bacterium
CGCCATCCGCGCGGGCGTGCTGGCGATAGGCTCGGCAGACAGGGCCTCGAGGCGCTTGGCGACTTCCGGCTGCTTCAGGATCTCCGCGATCGCGGCGGAAAGCTTTTCGGCGATCGCCGACGGCGTCTTCGGCGGGGCCGAGATGCTGAACCAGGCGATCGAGACGAATCCCGGGTAGAACTCCGCCATCGACGGCACCTCGGGCAGCGATGCCACGCGGCGTTCGCTGCCGACGGCGAGCGCCCTCAACTTGCCCGCGCGCACGTGCTGCACCGTGACGCCGAGGTTGTCGAACATCAAGTCGACTTCACCGGCGAGGAGCGCCGCAAGGCCCGGAGCCGTGCCCTTGTAGGGGACGTGGGTGATTTTCAGGCCGCCCGCCGCCGACTTGAGCATTTCGGTGGTCAGGAAGGAAACCGTGGTCGTGCCCTGCGATGCGTAGTTGAACTTGTCCGGGTTCGCGCGCACCAGGGCGACGAATTCCTGGAGCGTGTTTGCCCGTATTTTTTCCGGATTCACCAGCAGCACGCTGGGGATTGCCGCCATCACGCTCACCGGGACGAACTGCGCTGGGTCGTAGGGCAGCCTGGGATCCAGAGAGGGATTGATGACGAGCGGTGCCGGCGGCGTGGAAAGCAGCGTGTAGCCATCGGGTTCGGCACGCGCGACCGCCTCGGCGCCGATCGAGCCCGAAGCCCCGGCGCGGTTCTCGACGATGACCGGCTGCCCCCAGCGGGCGGCGAGGCGCTCGGCGACGATCCGCGGCAGCGCGTCGGCCGCGCCGCCGGCGGGAAAGGGAACGATGACGCGGATGGGACGGGTCGGATAGGTCTGCACGGCATCCTGGGCCCACGCCGGAATCCCGACGAAAAGGCCCACCAGCCACGCGCAACACGCTGCTTTCATGCGTCCTCCGACACGGAATCTCCCCACCCGCCATGATAGGATAGTTTCAAACAAGATTTCATAGGAGGAGTCTGCGATGGTCGTTCTTCAAAACCACTCTGCTCTACGCAACGAATCTCTCAGGGCCTGCGACTGCTGCGCGCCGCGGCGCGATTTTCTCGGGCAGCTTGCGGCGCTCGGCGCCGCAGCCGTGCTGCCCGGCGAGCTCCTGGCGCAGGGGGCGGCAGCGAAGCCATACCGGATCGACGTTCACCACCACCTCCTCTATCCGGGCTACCTCGACGAAGTGGCCGGGCAGCGCCGCGGAGGCGGCGGGGGGCTGAAATGGAGCCCCGCCATGTCGATCGAAGACATGGACAAGAGCGGCATCGCGCTGTCGATGCTCTCGCTCATCCAGCCGAGCGCGTCGGCGGGGGACGCCGAGAAGCGCCGCAGCATCGCGCGCAAGAGCAACGACTACGCCGCGCAGCTGGTGCGCGACCATCCCGGGCGCTTCGGCAGTTTCGCCTCGCTGCCGCTCACCGACGCCGACGGCAGCCTGAAGGAGATCGAATATGCGTTCGGCACGCTCAAGGCCGAGGGCATCTGCCTGATGACCAGC
Organism: Gammaproteobacteria bacterium; assembly: GCA_041496705.1. Lineage (GTDB taxonomy): Bacteria > Pseudomonadota > Gammaproteobacteria > Burkholderiales > SG8-39 > VBDM01. The sequence continues at coordinate 1,508 of JBGQFD010000114.1, forward strand.
TACCAGGACAAATACCTCGGCGACGAAGCGTTCTCGCCGGTGTGGCAGGAACTGAACCGCCGCAAGGCCGTCGTCTACACGCACCCGCTCACGCCGGACTGCTGCCGCAACACCGTGAAGGACCTGCCGCCTGGGGTGGTCGAGTACGCCACCGACACGACGCGCACCATCGCGAGTCTGGTGTTCAGCGGCACGGCGGCGCGCTACCCCGACATCCGCTGGATCTTCTCGCACTCAGGCGGCACCATGCCGTTCCTGCTCAGCCGCTTCACGCGCCAGGAGGCCGACATGAAGGAGCGCGCGAAGGAGAGGATGCCCAGGGGCGTCATGTACGAGTTGAAGAAATTCCACTACGACACCGCGCAAGGGAACCACTCCGGCGCGCTCGGGGCGCTGATGAAGATCGTCAATCCCTCGCAGGTGCTGTTCGGCACGGACTTCCCGTTCCGCAATGGTGCCGAAGAGATCGGCGGGCTCGGCGGGTTCGGCTTCGAAGCCAGAGACCTGCGCGCGATCGAGCGCGACAACGCCCTCAAGCTGCTGCCGACGCTGAAGGGCTGAACGTCGCGGAACTACGCCGCGCGCAGTTGCGGGCGGTGCGTGAATGCACTCCTGACGTGGACACCGCCGCATTCGCGGCGGTCGGGGCTTTGAATCAGGCGGCGCGAGCTTGATGCGCGGCCGGTCGTCTATATTCGTGCGAGCCCGGGAGGGCTCTAGCCAGGTCGATGAGGCTCGCGATGTTGTGCACCGGCAGGAAATCGTCCACGTGCGGCAGCATGGCGCGCACTCCGGCGGGACGCGCCTCGAAACCCTGGAAGCGCAAGAGCGGATTCAGCCAAATCAGCTTGCGGCACGACTTGTGCAGCCGCTCCATCTGCTTCGCCAGCCCCTCGCCGACGTCGCCGTCGAGGCCGTCGGAGATCATCAGCACCACGGCGTTCTGCCCCAGCACCCTTCTTGACCAGCGCAGGTTGAACTCGGCGAGGCAGTTGCCGATGCGCGTCCCGCCCGACCAATCGGCGATGGCGTCGGCGACCCCGCCCATCGCCACGTCGACGTCGCGGTGGCGCAGGTGGCGCGTGATGTTGGTCAGGCGCGTGCCGAAGACGAAGCTCGTCACCCGGTCCCGGTCGTTGGTGATCGCGTGCAGGAAGTGGAGGAACATCCTCGAGTAGCGGTGCATCGAGCCGGACACGTCGCACAGCACGACGAGCGGCGGGTGGCGCATCCCCGGCGAGCGCCGCCGCAGCGTGATGAACTGGCTGCCGCCGCGCAGGCTGGCGCGCAGCGTTGCGCGCAGGTCGACGCGCGCGCCGCGGGGATCGGGGTCGAAGCGCCGCGTGCGGATCTCGGGGATCGGCAGGCGCAGGCCGGCGATGAGTTTCTTTGCCTGCGCCAATTCCTCGCCGGTCATGGTCTCGAAGTCGGCGTGCTGCAGCACTTCTCGCGAGGAGAAACTCGCCGTGGCATCGAGTTCCGTTTCGGCAGGCGTCTCGAGATCCTCGCGCGGCTTCTTCGCCCTGGGTCGCAGTGCTTCGGCGACGCGGTTGGATTCCGGGCGGGCTTCCTCGCGTCCCTGCCGCCCGTACACCTGCGGCAGGAACATCGCCATGACGCGCTCGAGCAGCTGCGGGTCCCGCCAGAAGATGTGGAAGGCCTGGTCGTAGATCTCGAACTGCTCGCGCCGCGCGAGGAACACGCTGGCGAGCGTCCAGTAGAAGTCCTCGCGCCGCTCCACCCCGGCGACTTGCAGCGCGCGCACGGCGTCGAGCACGCGGTCGGGCCCGATCGGCAGCCCCGCCGCGCGCAGCACGCGCGCGAAGTGCAGGACGTTCTCTGCGAGATGTCCTTTTTGCGCCATGCGTTCAGGCCGCGGCCGTTCGCGCCACGCGGACCCGCCTGAGCATCAGAGAGCCGAACAGTCGCTTGAGGAAAGAGGGATTGCCCATGCTCACTCTCTCATCGACAGCCGAGCACAAGTTTCAAGTCCTGCATCCGAGATCTTCCCTCGCATTGCCGAAGTATTGCCTACTCCTTCGGCGTTTTCCAGCGGGTGCTTTCATGCGTGCCTACCAGACAGCGGCCATCGGCTGTTGATCTGCGTCAAACTCCTGGAGGATGCACTGGAATGCGCTCCAGGCAACCCCGCCAGTGACACGCGGGGCAGTTGTCAGGCTCCTGCCTCCGGTCGTCGATACCCTCAACCCCATCGACTTAGTCACAAGTATGCGCGCTGTTTGATATAGATCAGAAACTGTCGCGAAGCGTGCCGCTATAAGCCAAAGGTGTTTCTCTACCTTCGATTTGAAGAATTTCACCGGTAGCGGCCGGCATGCCCAAACATATCGTCCGGTTGATGGTTCTGATCGGCGTGCTTTTTGTGCTGGCGTTGATTGCAAAGCGGTACTTCACCGCCGACTCGTTTTACGAATTCGGGCACTACCGCGCCAATTCAGTCTCTGAAATTGCCGCTCAGGAACCGGTCTACCAGACGCCGCGCTACTGCCAGAGTTGCCATGCCGAGCGCCACGCACAGTGGTCGGCGAATAGCCACAAGACGGTGATCTGCGAGGTGTGCCACGGCGCAGCCCAGGGGCATCCGCAAAACGGCAAGTTGCCGATCCCCACGGATACCAGAAAGCTATGCACGCTGTGCCACGAGGCCATGGCGGGAAGGCCCCAGGCGCAGCCGCAGATCGACCTCGCTCAGCACTCGGGCGGCCAGCAATGCGTGATCTGCCACAATCCCCACGCGCCCAAGATCGTGGCCGCGGCGGCGAGAGTGGCCGGCGATGCCGCCCAAGGAGGCAAGCGCGCGGCAGATTGCGCCGGCTGTCACGGTGCCAAAGGGATCAGTCCGAACGATACCTGGCCCAATCTGGCCGGGCAGCACGCCGCCTATCTGGCCAGGATTCTCGGCGCGTACAAGTCCGGCGCTCAGAAAGACGTGGCGATGACGCCGCTTGCGCAGGCGCTGAGCGACGCGGATATTCAGAATCTCGCTGCGTACTACTCCAGGCTGAATTGCGCGGCACCCACTCGAGATACGGGTGCTGGGGACGCCGCGGTCGGTAAGGCCGTGGCCAAGAATTGCGCGGCCTGCCACGGCGAAACAGGCATCGCAGCCAATCCTGCCTGGCCGTCGCTCGCCGGGCAGAAGGCGGGTTACCTGGTGAACGCGCTCAAGGCCTTCAGAGCCGGTTTGCGCAAGGACCCGATGATGGGGGGCGTGACTCGCGGCCTGAGCGACACAGACATCGCGAACCTCGCGGCCTACTTTGCGGGGCAAAGCTGTCAACCCACAACGCAGGGAAGGAAGACACCATGAAAAAGGAATCCCAACCTTCGCTGAGGGCGCGGCGTGAGTTTCTCAGCAAGCTCGGCGGCGCTGCAACCTGTGCGGGCGCCGCGGTCGTGGGCGCCGGTGCCCTGGGCGCCGTGCAAGGCGCCGACGCAAAGACCGAGTCCCGCGCCGGCGGCTCGTTCCCCACCCCGGAATACGACTGGACCAAACACCGCTGGGCCTATGGCGTCGATGCCACGAAATGCATCGGCTGCCTGCGTTGCGTCGAGGCGTGCAAGCGCGAAAATGATGTCGCAGGAGACGCACACCACTTCCGCACCTGGGTGGAGCGTTACGTCTATCTGGAAGGTGAAGACAAACCGCGCATCGACAGCCATCACGACCCCGTGAACATCGAGGCCTCCGGTTCAGAACGGGAATATCGCTTCGCGAACCGTTACAAGGACGCGAAAGTGAAGAAGGCCTTCTTTGTACCCAAGATCTGCAACCATTGCACGCATCCGGCCTGCGTGCAGGTGTGCCCTACCGGCGCAACCTACCGATCCGAGGACGGCGTGGTACTCATCGATCACAAGTACTGCATTGGCTGCCAGTACTGCATCCAGGCCTGCCCATACGCCGCGCGCTACTTCAACGATCACAAGGGGGTCTCGGACAAATGCACCTGGTGTTACCACCGCATCACCAAGGGGTTGCAGCCCGCCTGCGTCGAGGTTTGCCCGGTCGGCGCGCGCATCTTCGGCGATCTCAAAGACGAGCACAGTCCGATCAGCCTGTTCATCCGGAATAACCGCGTGCAAGTTCTCCGACCTGAAACCGGTAATGCTCCGAATGTGTACTACGTCGGCATCGACAAGGAGGTGAGCTAGTGGAAACTCTAATTCACGCCGCCCCGTTCACCGGCTACGTCTACCCCAACGAGACGGTTATTCCGTGGACGGTGCTCATCGTCGTCTATCCCTATCTCACCGGTCTGGTGGCCGGTGCCTTTACCGTATCGAGCCTGTATCAGGTATTCGGGATGCAGCGCTTCAAGCCGGTGGCGCATTTTGCCTTGCTCACCTCGCTGTGTTGCATGCTCATCGTGCCCATGCCGCTGTTGTTGCACCTCGGTCATCCGGAGCGTGCATTCAACGCCACGATCACGCCGCATTGGACCTCCGCCTTTGCCGTCTTTGGCTATGCCGCCAGTTTTTACGCTTGTCTGCTGATCCTGGAAACCTGGTTCGTGTTTCGGCCCCACATCGTGCAGCAGGCACAAGAAAGGAAGGGACTGCTGCGCTGGCTCTATCAACTGCTGTCGCTCGGCTCGTACGATCTGTCCGAGAAGGCGATGAGCTACGACCGCAAATGGATATTTGCGCTGGCCGTCATCGGCATTCCCGCGGCTCACGGCTTGCACGGCTATGTGGGATTTGTGTTCGGTTCCCTCAAGTCCCGCGAATGGTGGTCCTCCGATCTCATGCCGGCCGTGTTTCTGTTTTCCGCCATCATCTCCGGCACGGCGTTGTTGATCGCGCTCTATGTTTTGTCGTGCAGGCTGCGTAAGATTCCGGTTGACCTGGCGTGCCTGAAAGGCATGGCTTACACGCTGTGGGGCTTCATGATGTTTACCCTGGTGCTGGAGGGGGTGGAGTTTGCCAGTCTCGTCTACCGGGGTCGGGAGGGGATCGAAATGATCATGGAATACGTAAGAGGCCCGCTCACCGTTCCTTTCTTCTACCTGCAATTCGGCGTGGGTTCCCTGATACCCCTTGCCCTGCTTTCGTACATGATCTGGCGCGGTACCAGCGGACGCGCGCTGGTCGCGGGAGTCGCAACGAGCGCCATTCTCGTACTGCTCGCGGTGTTGATGATGCGCTGGAACGTAGTCATCGGCGGACAAGAAATCGCGAAGACCGGCAAGGGTCTGCTGAGCTATCACCCCCCCATCGTCGGCAGGGAAGGTATGCTGGCGGCGGCCTCGGTAATCGTCACGCCTTTCATCTTGCTCTGGGTAATGATCCAGCTGTTTCCGCCCTGGTTAGAAAATGCGATATCCTTGCCCGTATCTGGACACGCCAGGCGGTAGTGGTTCGGGGAGGGGGATGTCGATGATTCGAAGGGCGCGGACTCTTGAACTGACGGTATACGCGCTCCTCGCTTGCGCAGCGAGTGCGGTGCATTTGCCAGACGCGGCAGCTCAGCCCGCCAGCGTCAAGCCCGGCAGCGGTGACGATCTTCGCGCGGCGTACGCCAGCGCCGCGGACGTCACCGAGGGCAAGCGGGTCGCGGAAACCTCGTGCGCCCGCTGCCACGGCACGAACGGCATCAGCACCATGAAGGGCGTGCCGCATCTCGCCGGTCAGCGCGCGGCATACCTTCACCTCGAGTTGCGCGCGTATCAGTCGGGCGCACGCGGCGATAAAACCATGGACGGCGTCGTGCGATTCCTGAGCGAGGATGCGCTGATCAAAGTGGCTGCCTACTATGCCAGCCTCGAGCCGGCGCAGCCCGGCGCGACGGGCGCCGCAAAAAACACCGCCAGGCCCGATCCGGTCGCGGCCGGCAGGGCCGCAGCGGCTGGATGCGCCGGATGTCACGGTGAAGGCGGTATCAGCAAGACGCCCGGCATGCCTAGCCTCGTCGGGCTGGACCCAAAATACCTGGCCGCAGCCATGAACGCCTACAAGAGCGGCCAGCGCAAGCACGACATGATGAAATCCCTGCTTGCGGCTGTCAGCGAGGCGGATTTCAACAACATCGCGCTCTACTATGCGCTGCAAAAGCCGGCGCGCGCACAGACCGCGTCAAGCGGTAACGCGACGGCAGGCAAGGTCGCTTCGGCAGCCTGCGGCGCTTGCCATGGCGAGCTTGGCCTCAGCGGAACTCCCACCACCCCGAGCCTCGCGGGTCAGGATGCGCAGTACTTCGCGGCCGCGCTTCGCGCCTACAAGGACGGCTCACGCAAGGACGATACGATGAAAGGTCTGGCGGCGTCGCTCGACGACCGTGCGGTCAAGGACCTGGCGGCGTTCTATGCGAGCCAGCAGCCGCAAGCACCGAATGTGCGCAAACCGCTCACGACCGCCGAGTGGGCCGCGCGGTGCGACCGCTGTCACGGCGTCAACGGCAACAGCACCGACCCGCGCGCTCCGGCGCTGGCGGCACAGCGCGTGGACTATCTGGTAAGTGTGTTGCATGCCTATCGAACGGGCGCGCGCAAGAGCCCGCAGATGGCCGCAATGTCCGACGTGCTGTCCGAGGCGGATGTCGAGAACCTCGCGGCTCATTACGCGCGCCAGAAGGCCCGCGCCGTCGTGTACGTGACGCTGCCGAGCAAGTAAGTGGGCGCTGCGCACAGCAAGTCTTCGATTTCAACAATGGAGGTTAGACAATGAAACACACGCTTATGGTCGCAGGAATTATCGCAGCGCTCGGGGTTGCCGGCACCGCGCAGGCCGGTGGAGACGCCGCCGCCGGCAAGGCCAAGTCCGCGACTTGCGCAGGGTGCCACGGAGCGAACGGTGAGGGGAAAGCGCCAAACCCCGCGTTGGCGGGTAAGCCGGAGGATCAGTTCATTCAGGCCATGAAGGACTACAAGTCCGGCAAGCGCCCGAATCCGGTCATGAAAACCTTCGCAGGGCAGGTGAGCGACCAGGACATGGCGAATCTGGCCGCCTACTACGCTTCGCTCAAGAAGAAGTGATCGCCGCTCGCGCCTGTTCCGGAGCGTACGACAGCAGCGCTCGCTCCGGAGCCGGAATACTCGGGAAACGGCGTCAAGCGCACTCGAGCGCGCAGCGCCACGAAACCAGAGGACCCTCCGATGAGTGAAACGCCCCTGCACCGGCTCTATTATCATTATTCGGAGCTGCCCTGGAGCCTTCGCGTACTGTATACGGCGGCGCTCATCATACTGGGCTTTGGCTACCTGTTCGCCCTGATCTACCTGTTTCACACCTACTCCGGGCGGGACGGGAATCCGATGAGCTTGTCGTACGAGGACCTGGTCATCGCCTATAGCGGGAGCGGCAAGCAATCGCGCCTCGAGTCGGCCCTGCGCGGGCCGATGTCCGCCATGTTGCCGCCCGATGAAATCAGCACCTTCATCTCCTGGGTGCAGGAAGGAGCCGGTCGCCCCCGCTACGAGAAACAGATCAAGCCGGCGATAGACAAGCGCTGCCTGACTTGCCACGACGGCAGCAACCCGCACCTGCCGAACCTCAACGGATACGATAACCTCAAGAAAGTCACCGAGCAGGATACCGGCACCGATATTTACACGCTCGTTCGAGTGTCGCACATTCACCTTTTCGGGCTCACTTTCATCTTCTTCATCGTGGGCACGATCTTCAGCCACGCGTACGTGCGACCGGTGTGGTTCAAGTGCGCCGTCGTCGGCCTGCCGTTTATTTCCGTCGCGGTGGATGTCAGCTCCTGGTACTTCACCAAGCTCTATCATCCGTTCGCTTGGGTCGTGATGGCCGCCGGCGCGGTCATGGGCCTGTGTTTCGCTTTCATGTGGGTGGTGTCGATGTATCAGATGTGGTTCTCGCACACGCCTCTCGCGGTCACCCAGAGATTGGGCGGCGATATCTCCGTTGGCTGAATTGACTGGACCTGACCGGCCTCGTTCCGATCCATTACTCATCGGGTTCCCCATGAAAAGACTCATTCTGGGCATTGTGATGTCGGTGTTGCTTGCGGGTTGCACCGAGCGCGAGAAGGCCACGGCCCCGACCGTTACCGTGAAACCCGCGGGGGACGCAAAGGCCGGCAAAGCCGTCGCGGAGCGAGACTGCAAGTCGTGCCACGGGCTGGACGGCAGGGGCCTCGCGCCGGGTATTCCGCACCTGGCGGCACAACGCGAGAGTTACCTGCTGCTCGCGCTTACCGAGTACCTGCAAGTGAGGCGAACTCACGCCGCTCTCAGGGAACTGGCGGGGCGCTTGACCGAGCCGGAATTGCGTAACGTGGTCGCCTACTACGCCAGTCAGCCCCCGGTTGCCGCCAGTGCGGGAAAAGAAGCCCCACAAGCGTCTCTGCTTGAAAAAGGCAAGGCCCTGGCGGCGGCCTGCGTGAAGTGTCACGGCGTGGAGGGCAACAGCAGCGCTCCGGGCATCCCCAGCCTGGCCGGCCAGCAGCCGCACTATCTGGTCACCGCCATCCAGGAGTATCACGAGGGAGGCCGCAAGAAAGCGCCGATGGAATCGATACTGCGCGACGCGAGCAAGCGCGAGCTGGAAAGCCTGGCGCTGTATTTCGCGTCCCGGACGCCGACGCAACGGCCCGCGCCGCCTTTCGGGAACCCAGGGGCAGGCGAGCCCCTGAGCGCCATGTGCGGCGGCTGCCACGGCCCCAATGGCGTCAGCAGTGATTCCGCGACGCCGAGTCTTGCCGGCCAGGATCCCCAATACCTGTTGAAGTCGATCAAGGCGTACCGGACATCACGGCAGCATTGGGGCATGCAACGCTACGTCGCCGGTCTGAACAATCAGAACATGGAGAACATCAGCGCGTTCTACGCAGTCCAGAAGTCCAGGCCCGCCGACAGCGCACCGAGTTCGGCCCCGGAGCTGGCTGAAAAATGCAATCGCTGCCATGATGCTGAAGACAGCCCCAAGACGGTCGTTCCGGTCCTGCGGGGGCAAGACAAGGATTACCTGATTATGGCGCTGAGAGCGTATCGTGATGACAAGCGCGAAAGCTCGACGATGCACAGGATGAGCGTCATCTACAGCAACGCCGTCATCGATGACATCGCGTCTTACTATGCCAGTCAACCGCGGGACAAGCGCTGATCTCATCCAGGGCGGGCCGAACATGAACGATAGTTTCCTCGCACGCTTCCGGAATTTCTGCCTCACCCTCGGCATTCGCCGTTGGCCGCATGCGCTCCTTGCCGCGGGCGCTATCGGCTTCGCTGGCGCGCCGGCAACCGGGGTCGCGCAGCCCGCCGCGCAGTCCACTGAAAAGTTTCCGAACGAAGTCTGCTTGTCGTGTCACGGAAACGAAGGATTCGCGGTCCCCGGCGCAGATGGGAAAACGCGCTCGCTGCATGTGGTCAAGGACCGGTTCGAGCAAAGCGTCCACGGCAAGCGGTCTTGCGTCGAGTGTCACAAGGATATCACCGACATCCCGCACCAGAAGGGC
>JBGQFD010000115.1:0-10900 GCA_041496705.1 Gammaproteobacteria bacterium
CCGGTCGCTCAGGGCCCAGGTCGCGCGCACGCCGGTGTGCGTGAACGGCACCGCACCGAAGAGGATCGAGCGCGAGAAGTTGGTGTTGCCGGTGCTTGCGATCACCTCGGTTCCGTGCATCGTCGCGTACTTGCCCGCGATCACCGTCAGCGGCCCGCCTGCATACTGCATGAAGGCTTGGGTGACGTCGAACATCGACGAACCGGCCGTTCCCTCGGGAGTCGAATGGATCACTTGCGCGTCTTTGCCGATGGTCAGATTGACCAGGCCCCCGAATCCCTCCTTGGGTTGCTTGGCGACCGTAAGACCGAACTGGTGCAGCCCGAAGGAGTTGTTCTGTGCATCAAACACCCGGGGAGAAAAACCGCCGGTCTCGACATTCCTGTCCGCGCGCGTGTAAGCCACGTCCATATATCCGCTCACGCTGATCCCCGAAGCCTCGAGCACCTTATCCAGGGTCGGAACCGCGGGGGGCTTGGCTTGGGCGAAGGCAACGCCCGGAACCGCAAAAGCAGCAGATACCGCAGAAGCAATCAGAAGTTTTTTCATTGCTGGACCTTTCTATGGTTGAACAGACGAAGCCCCTTTCAGCACGGCCCGTGCCAGCCTTTTTTCCACATTGGTATCAATCAGTTGATCTGGATGCGATGCGGCCTTAGCACTGCAATGGGGCGCGATCGCAGCGCGTCGCACCGTTACTGTGCAGTCGGCCGGCGGCGGGGCAAGGGCGTTAATCGTCCGTGCTAGACTCGAACGGCGACGCCCACCGATGCAAACCCGGCTACTCGATGAAATCAGCGCGAGGATGAGCGACTTCCTCGCCGCGAGCCCCGCCAAGGATCTGGAAAAGAACTTGCGGGCAATGCTCGCGGCCGCCTTCTCCAGGCTCGAGCTGGCGACGCGCGAAGAATTCGAGGTGCAGGCCAAGCTCCTGCTACGCACCCGGGAAAAACTTGCGGAAATGGAATCGCGCGTCGCCGAACTCGAGGCGAGGGTCAAAGCGAAGTAAGCGCGGCAATGTCGCTCGCGCTGCTTCACAGCCGGGCACTCTCGGGCATGGACGCGCCCGAGGTCGCGGTCGAAGTGCATGTTGCAAACGGTCTGCCCGCCTTTACGATCGTCGGTTTGCCCGACACCGAAGTCAAGGAAAGCCGCGACCGCGTTCGCGCCGCGCTGCTGAATTCCCGTTTCGAGTTTCCGGCGCGGCGCATCACCGTCAACCTGGCGCCCGCCGAGTTGCGCAAGGAAAGCGGCCGGTTCGACCTGCCGATCGCCCTCGGAATTCTCGCGGCCTCGCAGCAACTCCGTGGCGAGGGCTGGTCCGCCTATGAATTTGCGGGGGAGCTCTCGCTGACCGGCGATTTGCGGCCGGTGCGGGGGGCGCTCGCGATGACCCGCAGCGCGGTACGCGCCGGCCGTGCCTTCGTCCTCCCGGAAAGGAGTGCCGACGAAGCCGCTCTGGTCGAAGGGGCGCGGGTGTATGCGGCAGGGTCGCTGCTCGACGTATGCGCGCACCTCAGCGGGCAGAAGACCTTGCCGGGTCCGGCATCGCCGCGACTCGGCGCATCCCCCGTCTACCCGGACATGTCCGACGTCAAGGGGCAGTCGCGCGCGAAGCGGGGCCTCGAGGTGGCCGCCGCCGGCGGACACAGCGCGCTGCTGATCGGTCCGCCCGGCACCGGAAAATCCATGCTCGCGGCGCGCTTCCCCGGCTTGCTGCCGCCGATGAGCGACGCCGAAGCGCTCGAGTCGGCAGCGCTCGCTTCGCTACGCTCGGGCGGTTTTCAGCAGGAGCATTGGAAACAGCGTCCGTTTCGCGCACCGCACCATTCGGCCTCCAGCGTCGCGCTCGTCGGGGGCGGCGCCGACCCCAGGCCGGGGGAGATATCGCTCGCGCATCACGGCGTGCTGTTCCTGGACGAGCTGCCGGAGTTCTCGCGCCGGGTGCTGGAAGCGCTGCGCGAGCCGCTCGAGTCGGGCCGCGTCGCGATCTCGCGCGCGGCCCGCCAGTGCGAATTTCCTGCGCGGTTTCAGCTGATAGCCGCGATGAATCCGTGCGCCTGCGGATTCCTGGGGCATCCGCGCAAACGCTGCCGCTGTACCCCCGATCAGGTTTCGCGCTATCGGGGGAAAATTTCCGGGCCATTGCTGGACCGGATCGACATTCATTTCGAAGTTCCGGCGCTCACGGAAGAAGATCTGACCGGCGCATCCACGGGTGATTCGACGGAGCAGATCCGCGAGCGGGTCATGCGCTCGCGCGAGCGCCAGATCGCCCGGCAGGGCAAGCTGAACCGCGATCTCACCGTGAAGGAGCTCGAGCAGTTCTGCTCCGCGGATGAAGCGTCCCGCAAGCTGCTCGGGCAGGCCATGCAGCACCTGCACCTGTCCGCCCGGGGCTACCACCGGGTTCAGAAGATCGCGCGCAGCGTCGCCGACCTTGCGGGCAGCGAACAGATTGCAGCGGCGCAGTTTGCCGAAGCGATACAGTTTCGGCGCGAGTTCGACGCAGGGAACTGACAGACTTTCCCTAGCCGCGGAACGGCGACAGCTCGAGAGGTCCGTCGAAGGCGCGCTTCGCCAACTGCAGGAAAGCGTCGGCGCGCGCGGCGTCCCATCCGCCGTAAGCGGCGTTGCCGCGGTACTTCGCGACGATCTCTTCGCGCGCCAACGGCTCGTGCACGCCGCCGCGGATGTGCGGCTGGCGTTCCTCGAACACGCGGCCGTCGTTGAGCGTCATCCTGACGTGGCCGGTGTAGGCCTGCGGATAGGGATTCCCGGGATCGACGGCGTAGTGCACCTTGCCGGCGAGCGCGAGTATGCGTGGGTCGCGCACGGTGGTCTCGCTGAATGCCGCGAAACCCGCGCTGCCGGTGACGAACGCCACGGCGATGTTGAACGGCGTGCTGAATTTTGCCGCGTAGGCGTTGGCCGGGCGGTATTTGGAAGCGAGCGGTTCCCAGAGGCGGTGCACGTAGCCTTCGGCGGTTTCGCAGAAGACCTCGGCAACGTCCTCGGCGGCGAATCCCTTCCTTGCCAGGCGCAACGCGCAATCGATGTAAGGCTGGTTCATGGTGCCGGTCGCGTAGGGCTTGAATGTGATCCCCTCGAGCAGCCACCTCTGCCCGAAGTCTCCGGTGACGGCCTCGAAATCGCCTTGCGCCGTGTGGGCGAAAGCGAAGAAGAACCCGTGCGTGCCCTCGAAGACGCTGCGCGGCCCGAGGAAACCCTCGCGGCCGATGCGCGCGGCGTGCAGCCCGATGCGCGCCGCCCAGCCCGCGTGCAGGCGTTTCGTCCAGGCGCCCTCGGCGAGGTACTCGATGATCCCGCCGGCCATGCTGCCGGCGATGCCCAGGGCATCGACCGTCTGCTTGGGCGTCATGCCGAGCGCGGCCGAGACGCCCAGGGTCGCCGCCATCGCGCCGAGTACGCTGGTCGGATGGAATCCGGCCTTGTGGATCAGCTTGGGCGCGACCAGGCTCAGGCGGCACAGCGTCTCGACACCCGCGGCTATGCCCAGCAGCGCCGCGCGACCGTCGCGACCGAAGCGTTCGCACGCGGCGAGCACTGCAGGCACGATCACCGCGCCGGAATGTACCGGACCGCCCTCGAAAGTGTCGTCGAAGTCCTCGCCGTGCGCGGCGGTGCCGTTGATCATGGCGGCGTCTTCGGCGCGATAGCCGCCCGGCTGACCCAGCGCGGTGCAGGGGCCGCCGGGATCGACACTCGAGAGGAGCGCGCGGATGTAGTCGCTGTTGCGCGCCGCCACGCACAGGCCCGCGACCTCGAGCAGCAGGTCTTCGCAACGGATTCGCGCGGCGGCGGGGATGTGCTCGGGGGCGAGCGCCGCGGTTTTCTCGGCGAGGCGCTCGGCGACCGACGCCATGCCGGCAGGCGCGTTCATCTCAGGACTCTAGCGCACGGTCTTGACGCCGGCGTCCTTGAGGATGTCGCGCATGCGGTCGGTAAACTGGTCGTAGAACTTCAGCAGATCCGCGGCGTTCTGGTAGCCGTCTTCGAATTGGTTGTCGGCGATGTACTTGCGCCAGGAAGCGGTGCGCGTCAGCCTGAGAAAGAGGTCCTCCCAGAACTCGACGTTCTGTTTCGGAATTCCCGGCGGCGCGACCACGCCGCGCACCTGCGGAACCACCGGCACGTCGAACCCGGCCTCCTTGAGCGTGGGCACGTTGGGAAAATGGGGCAGGCGCGAATCGCTCACCTGGGCGAGCACGCGCATGTTGCCGGCGCGGATGTGCTCGCCGGCTTCCTCCGGTTCGATCACCATCATGTTGACGTGCCCGCCGAGCAGCGCCGCGATGCGCTCTCCCCCGCCGGGAAACGATATGAATGCCCAGCGCGTCCCGGTGGCCTTCTGCAGCAGCTGCCGCACGACGTTGTCGCGGCTGGTGATCGAGCCGCCGGACTGCTTGAGCTGTCCGGGGTTCTTCTTCGCCGCGTCGATGAATTCCGCGAGGCTCTTGAAAGGCGCATCGGACTTCACCGCGATGACCGCGGGTTCGAGCACCAGGCGCGCGATCGGCGTCAGATCGCGCAGCGTGATCTTGGACTCGGCGCTGGTGAGGGGCGTGGTGAGCCAGACCCCGGTGAAAAAGCCGATGGTGTGCGGGTCGCCCGCCTTTTCCGCGAGATAGGCTGCGGCGACGGCCGCGCCGCCGCCGGTCTTGTTGACCACCTGCATGCGCACCGGCAGCAGTTTTTCCTTTTCGATCATGATGGCGATCGCCCGTGCGAGCACGTCGCTGCCGCCGCCGGGTCCGGTGTGCACCACGACTTCTATCGGGCGGGTGGGCTTGAAACCCTGGGCCAGGCCCTGGGAAGCGGCCAGGCCCAGAAGCACGGCGAGCACGGTAGTACGCACGGGATTCCTCATCGCGACTCTCCTCATTCCTGCTCGATGGCGCGGACGCGCCAAGCATTGAAACGCCCGACGAACGGGATCAGCAAGACCACCACGGCCAAGGACAGCATCGCCGCCGAGATCGGCCGCGACACCAGGATAGTGAGGCTGCCCTCGGACATCATCAACGACTGGCGCAGCGCGCGTTCCATGCCCGCGCCGAGCGCGAGCCCGAGAATCAGCGGCGCGGCCGGATAGTCGAGCTTGCGCATCAGGTATCCGAGGAGCCCGAAGATCATCAGCAGCCCCAGGTCGAACAGGCTCCCCGAGACGCTGTAGACGCCGATCATGGATATGCCCAGGATCAGCGGAAACAGGACGAAAGCCGGGGTACGCAGCACCTGCGCAAACAGCGGCACCAGGGGAAGGTTGAGGATGAGCAGCATGACGTTGCCGATGTACATGCTCGCCACCAGTCCCCAGAAGAGCGCCGGATTCTCCGGGATGAACAGCGGCCCCGGCTTGAAGCCCCACAGCACCAGCGCCGCGAGCAGGATCGCGGTCGTGCCCGAACCGGGAATCCCCAGCGTCAAGAGCGGCACCAGCGCGCCGCCGGTCTCCGAGTTGTTGGCGCCTTCGGGGGCCGCCACGCCCTCGATGACGCCGGTGCCGAACTGGTCGCGGCGCGGCGACACCGCCTTTTCCAGTCCGTAGGAGAGGAACGAGGCGATGGTCGATCCGCCGCCCGGCAGCGCCCCGACCAGGAAGCCGAGCACCGAACCGTTGAGGAACGCGAAGCGGCAATCCTTGAGGTCCTGCAGGGTGGGCAGGAGATTCCGGAGCCCCTTGGGCACCGGCAGCAGCTGCGTCTCTTCCTGCGTCTCCATGTTCGCGAGCACTTCGCCGAGCGCGAACACGCCGATCGCAACGACGATGAAATCGATCCCGGAGAGAAGCTCGAGTCTCCCGAAAGTGAAGCGGGAGGTCGAGCTGAAGAGATCGGTACCCATGCTCGCGATCCACAGGCCGAGCAGCGCGGCGAGCAGGGCCTTGACGATAGAGCGCCCGGCGAGCAGAACCACCAGGGCGAGACCAAGGGACATCAGGCCGAAATACTCCGGAGAACTGAACGAAAGCGCGAGCTTGGAGATCGGCGGTGCGACCAGCATCAGCCCGAGCACGCCGACGGTGCCGGCGACGAACGAGGCGATGGCCGCAATGCCGAGCGCCGCGCCGGCGCGCCCCTTTCGCGCCATCTGGTAACCGTCCAGGCAGGTGACCACGGAGGCGGACTCCCCGGGCACGTTCATCAGGATCGAGGTCGTCGAGCCGCCGTACTTGGCGCCATAGTAGATACCGGCGAGCATGATGATGGCGCCCGCCGGCTGCATGTGGAAGGTGAGCGGCAGCAGCATCGCGATGGTCGCCGGCGGCCCGAGTCCCGGGAGGATGCCGACCACGGTGCCGAGCAGCACCCCGACGAAGCACCAGAAAAGATTCAGCGGGTCCAGCGCGACCGCAAATCCATTGGCCAGGCCCGAGAGGATTTCCACGCTTCGCGGAACCTAGAAGCCGAGCGCGCCGACGGGAAGAGCCACCCCGAGGGCGAATGGAAACGCGAGATAGAAACCGGCGGAGCTCGCCAGGGCGACTGCCGCCGCCACGCGCAGCGGGCGGCGGTACAAGGCGGCGACGATGAAAAAGGTGAGCAGCGCGAAACTCAAGAGGAACCCGAGCGGCTTGAACAGGGCGACGCTCGCGGCGAGGGCGAGCCAGACGCCCAGCGCCCGGCGAATCCTCGGCCACGCGACGGTGCTCTGTCCCGAGGGCCGCCGTCTGAAGTGCGACGCGATGAGCAGGAGCGCCAGCGCTCCCATGGCAATGCCGTACCACCGCGGAAAGAACCCGGCACCGGGCCCGTCCGTGCCGAGGTATTCCCAGCGCGAAGCCTCGACGACGATGTAGGCGCCAAGCAGCAACAGCGCCAGGCCCGACCACAGGTCTCCCGACTTGCGGGTTTCCTCCTCCATGCTCCTCCTCGAGTGGCGCGTCGTTTACTTTTTCTTGCCGTAGCGGCCCTTGGGCACGATCTCGCATACCGTGCCGCCGGGAGCGCGGAACTTCACCGGGATCACGCCCGGATCGCTGATGATCTCGCAGCCGTGCGCGCGCACTTCCTTTTCGGCCTGCTTGATGTCGTCCACTTCCACCGCGAAATGATGGATGCACGGCCCCTCGCCCGCGGCCTTGGATTCGGCGGACTCGGTGTCGGCGTCGTACTGCATGATCGACAGGTCGATGACGCCATCCGACAGGTGCCGCGAGGTATGGTCGCGCACCTTCTCGGTCTTCGCTTCCTTGAATCCGAACACCTTCTCGTAGAATTCGGTGCTGCGCTTCAGGTCGTCGACCTTCAGCGCGATGTGCACGATGCGGTTCATGGCGTCTCCTTTAAATTCCGTTCATCCGAGCAGCGGTCTCAGCGATCTGACGTCGCGCAGCTTCTCCAGATTCCAGACGCTGTCGCACAGCCGCCGCGCCCGCAACGGGCCGATCACCGGTGCGACGAGGTCCAGGCTCTTCGCTTCGACCTCGGCGCGCGTCATCGGATTCTCCGGCGTGCCGCGCACCGACCGCGTATGGTGCCTGAACTCCCGGCCGTCTTTCAACCGAATCTCGATCACGCCTTCGCGGCGCGGCATGGCGCGCGTCAGCTCGGGGTCGGCGTGCAGTTGCATGCGCTCGCGCAGCGCGAGGACTCTCCGGTCGCGCATGCGCTTCGCATCATGCGAGGAACGGAAGCTGACCGTCCGGTCGAGCAGCATCACCGCGCACAGGTGCTGCATGCAGATGTCCGGCATGCTGCGGTTGTCGGTGGTGTTGGCGCCCGGGCTGCCGACACGTATGACTATCCGCTCGACCTGCTCGGCAGCGATCGGCTGCGCGCGGAGGAGCTCGAGCAGCGAGTCCAGGGGCGCCTGGATCGGCGAGCCGACCGCCCAGCGCTTGATGTCGGCGTTCATGATTTCGTAGTCTTGCCCGAGGCCGCGCGTCAGTTCCCGGGGATCCGCTTCGCGCCCGTAGGCGACGTAGAAACTGCGCTCCCCGGAAAATACGTCCTCGACGCCGCTGAAGCCGTGCGCGACCATCGCCGCCGCGGCTACGCCGTTGCGCGCCGGCATGCCGCCGAAGTCAAAGGCCTTTTCGATGTGCTCCTCGTCGCGCATCCAGCAAGAAAGCCCCGAGGCCTGCTGCGCCGCGTAGGAAAGCAGATGCCGCGCGCCGCGCTGATCGAGGCCCGCCAGCGCGCCGGCGGCCGCGGCCGCGCCGAACGTCGGCCCGAAGCTGTGCGTCGAATGGCCGTCCGAGCGGAACTGGATCGCGTTCAACGACTGGGTGAGCCGGCAGCACACGTCGTAGCCGAGCGCGACCGCGCGGAGCAGCGCCGTGCCGCTCTTGCGCTCGCGCTCCGCCATGGCCAGAGCGGCGGCGACCACGCCGCACCCGGGATGCGTCTGCGAGGGCGAATGCGAGTCGTCGGTCTCGTCGGCGTGCGCGAGCATGCCGTTGGCGAGGGCCGCGATTTCCGCCGACGTTATGAGCTTGCTGCCGACGACGCGCGCTTCGCGGACTCCGCCGCGGCTCTTCGCGAAGGCGATCGCCTTCTTTCCCGGCGGCAGCCGCGAGCCCGAGAGCATCGCGGCAAGCGTGTCGAGCAGATGCTGCTTGGTTTTTTCCAGCACCGCGGGCGGCAGCGGCCGGCGCAGCGCCGCGGCGATGTAGGCGCTCAAGGCCCGCATGACGGGCGAAATCTGCGACGTGGATTTCATGCGGCGGGATTCTGCTGCGAGCTCGCTATTCTACTGAGATATCATCTGCCCATGAAACGCCTTGCCCTGGCGCTGGCCCTGGCCGCCCCGCTCGCCTGCGCCCAGACATTTCCGGAGCGCCCCGTCCGATTCGTCGTCGGCTTTACGCCCGGCGGACCGAGCGACATCCTCGCGCGTGCGCTTGGCCAGAAGCTCGCCGAGCGCTTCGGCCAGCAGGTGATCGTCGAGAACCGCCCCGGGGCGGGGGGCAACATCGCCGCGGAGTTGGTCGCAAAGAGCTCAGGCGATGGCTACACCTGGCTCTTGGGCAACAACAGCATTCTCGCCACCAATCAGAGCCTCTACCAGAAGCTCGGCTACGACCCCGTGGCCGACTTTGCCCCGGTGGCGCTGGTCGCGATCCAGCCGAACATTCTGGTGGTCAATCCCGGTGTCGCCGCGACTTCGGTGAAGGAGTTGATCGCGCTCGCCAAGTCCCGGCCGGGCGAGCTCAACTACGCCTCTTCGGGCAGCGGCGCCGCCGCGCATCTGGCGGGCGAACTGTTCAAGGCGATGACCGGCGTGCAGATGCAGCACATCCCGTACAAGGGCGCGCAACCGGCGCTCACCGACGTCATCGCCGGCCAGGCGCAGCTGATGTTCGCGACTTCGGCCTCGGTGATCCCGTACATCAAGGCGGGACGATTGCGCGCGCTGGCCGTCACCACGTCCAAGCGGTCTCCTAGCGTCCCCGACCTGCCGACGGTGGCGGAAGCCGGAGTGCCGGGATTCGAGGCGATCACCTGGCACGGCGTGGTGGTGCCCTCGGCGACTTCGCCGGCACTGGTGGAACGCCTCAATCGCGACATCGTCGCGGTGCTGCGCCTGCCGGACCTGCGCGAGCGGCTGGAATCTCTGGGCGCGGAAATCAACACCGGCACGCCGCGCGATTTCGCCGACTACATCGCGCGCGAGATTCCCAAGTGGGCGAAAGTGGTCAGGGATTCCGGCGCGCGGGCCGAATGAGGCTGTGGTAACTTGCGCGCTTTCGAGGAGACCTGTGATGAGACTGCCCGCCGCTTTTGCTGCCTTGTGTGTTGTCTCGGGTACCGCCATGGCCGTTGACATCAAGGTGCTCAGCGCCGGCGCGATCGAGCCCGGGATCGTCAAGCTCGCCGAGCAGTTCAGGAAGGACACCGGCCATCGCGCGCGGATTACCTTCAACACCGCGCCGCAGATCGAAAAGCGCTTGGGCGGCGGCGAGGTGCCCGACGTGCTGATCGCGCCGCCGGGAGTCATGGACAACCAGATGAGGCGCAACAAGATCGAGCCGGACACGCATGTCGTCGTCGGGCGCGTCGGGGTCGGCGTGGTGGTGCGCGCCGGCGCGAATGAGCCGGACATCGCGAATCTCGACCGCTTCAAGAATTCGGTCCTGAACGCGGAATCCCTGGTCTACAACCAGGCTTCCACGGGGCTGTACCTGGAAAGGATGTTCGACCTGCTCGGCATCGCCGAGCCGCTCAAGCGCAAGACCACGCGCTACGCCAACGGCGCCCAGGTGATGGAGCACGTCATCGCCGGCAACGGCAACGAAATCGGTTTCGGCGCGATCACCGAGATCCGCCTGATGGAACCCAAGGGGCTCAAATACGTCGGCCCGCTGCCGGCGCAGATCCAGAACTACACCTCCTACGCGGCGGGCGTCATGACCGAGGCGCCTACACCCGAGGTGGCGAGGGATTTCGTGAAATATCTCGCGAGCCCGGCCTCCAAGGCGACGTTCTTCGCGGCCGGGATCGAGTAGGCCGCCCAGTGACGAAAACCATCGCGCTGCTCGCGCTCGTTCTTGTCTCCGGGCTCCACGCCGCGTGGGCGCAATACCCCGCGAGGCCGATCCGCCTCGTCGTGCCGGCCGCCCCGGGCGGAGGCACCGACATCGTCACGCGCAGCGTCGTGCCCGCACTGCAGGAAAACCTCGGCCAGACGGTGGTGATCGAGAACCGCGGCGGCGCGGGCGGCGTCATCGGCAGCGACTTGGTTGCAAAGGCCGCGCCCGACGGCTACACGCTGCTCATGGTCTACGTCAGCCACGCCACCAATCCGACGCTGAACAAGAGCCTGCCCTACGACACGCTGCGCGACTTCGCGCCGATCACGCTGATGTCGCACGAGCCGACGCTGCTGGTGACGCACCCTTCCGTGCCGGCGAACACGCTCGCCGAGTTCATCG
>JBGQFD010000116.1:0-10761 GCA_041496705.1 Gammaproteobacteria bacterium
CGGTAGCCGCCACTGTGATCGTCTTTGCGTGGCCCACCAGCGCGGGCCAGATCCTTGCGATCGCTATCGGCGCGCTTCTCGGCTGGCGCTACCTGCGGCCGGTAAATCTTGAAGTCGCGCCCAGCCTTAGTTTTCCGATTGGTCATCGGTCTGCAATTGCAGCATGGGTTCTGTTTTTTGGCCTACTAATGCTGCTGCCCATTGCTGTCAGAATGACGGGGGATCACACCTTGGCGCTCTTTGACAGTTTTTACCGCGCCGGGTCTCTCGTGTTTGGCGGAGGACACGTGGTTCTTCCGCTACTGCGTAATGAGGTCGTCCCGTCCGGCTGGATAACCGATGACGCCTTTCTCGCGGGTTATGGCGCGGCACAAGCTGTGCCGGGACCACTTTTTACATTTGCGGCGTATCTGGGTACGGCCATGAACATTCCGCCCCATGGCATCTGGGGCGGAATGCTGTGTCTCGTTGCCGTGTTTCTCCCTGCATTCCTGTTTACTGTGGGCGCACTGCCATATTGGGATGCGTTGCGACGTCGCACTTCCATCCAGCGAGCGTTGCAGGGAATCAATGCCTCGGTTGTCGGCATCCTCCTCGCAGCCCTTTACGACCCGGTGTGGACGAGTTCGATACGCTCAACTGGCGATTTTGCATTGGCGCTCGTCGCGTTTGCTCTGCTCATTTTCTGGAAGCAGTCGCCATTGCGTGTTGTGATCTTTACGGCCCTGGGCGGCGCTGCGCTTGCCATGTTCTAAGGCGGAGTGCCCCTCGTGGTCGGTACGCGAATCGGGGGCAGATCACGTAGGTCAGGGCACCCGACAGTGGCAAGTCATACCGATTTGATCTGAATCAATATGATTACGGATTGACCCGCCAGAATCCAGTTGGGTTAGAAGATTTCAGCCTTAGGAGACCATTGTGAAAACCGCCGCACTAGTATTGTCTTTATCCGCGCTCGCTACCGCCCCAGTCATCGCTGCCGATCCTGCCAAGATCGCGTGGTCGAAGGTCCCGGTCACAAACGTAACACTGTTTTATCCCGGCCAGTCGTCCTACGAATGGTTGCGCACCGCCTCCCACCCGGGATCAGGCGTGGTCCAGACCGGCGGCGCATGTGTCACCTGCCACACGGGCAGAGAAAAGGCCATGGGCGACAAGATCGTCAAGGGCGGCCCGTTGGAGCCCACGCCGGTCAAGGGCAAGAGGGGTACTGCGGACCTGAAGTTTCAGGCCGCCTATGACGCCAAGAACGCCTACCTTCGTTTCCAATGGAAGACGCAGTTACGGGATCCCGGCACCGAGCATCAATACCTGCGCTTCGACGGCAAGGAATGGCACGTCTACGGCTATCCAAAACTCGACAAGGTCGTGCAGGACGGCAAGGAGCCCGGCATCTATGAGTCGCGCATGACGATCATGATCGACGACGGCAAGGTGCCGCAGTTCGCGCAGCAGGGCTGCTGGCTGACCTGTCACGATGGCCAGCGTGACATGCCCAAACAGTTCACCAGCGACGAGGTGAAAGCCAACGCGTTGCTGACGGCGATCAAGAAAGGCGACGTGCGCAAGTATTTGCCCGCCACCCGTACTGACCCGTCGAACTGGAGGACCGGCAAGTCAGTCGAAGAGATCAACAAGATCAAGGCCGCCGGCGGCTTCGTCGACCTGATCCAGTGGCGCGCTCACCGTTCGCACGCGGTAGGTATGGCCGATGACGGCTATGTCCTGGAGTTTCGCAATTCCGACTCGGGCACGGACATGTTCGGTGGCAATGCGGACGCGAAGACGCACGAGCCGAAGTTCATGTGGGACCAGAAAAAGGTGGGTTACAAGTCGATCACCGCCGACCAGTTGCGTAAGGGCGACCATTTTCTGATTCGCGAGCAGAACGCGGTGCCGTTTGATCCCAACGCGGGCTGGAAGGAAGGCGACATGATTCCGGACTACGTGATCAGCCGCGAGGGCGCCAAGGGCTCGGCCGCCGATAACAACGCGATCGCAAGTTGGAAGGACGGCACGTGGACCGTCGTGATCATTCGTCCCCTGGGCCTCGCCAACGACGACGATAAGTCCCTCAAGGAGGGCGGCGTCTACAACGTCGGCTTCGGGATGCATGACGACAACATCACCACCCGCGGCCACCACGTATCGTTCGTCAGGACACTGGGATTTGGTGTCAAAGCCGATATTCGGGCCGTCAAGCTTCCATAACCCGAACGCCCCCGCCCGGACCGGGCGGGGCGTCTTCTCTCGGGTGTCTTGATCTGCAAGAGCTGCGACCGGGCCCAGGGGAAGCTGGACACTGCGCCCAGCTTGGTACCAGAGTGGCGCCCCGAACACGAATCGAACGTGCGACCTGCCCCTTAGGAGGGGGCTGCTCTATCCACTGAGCTACCGGGGCGTGGTGAGGCGGATTGTACGCGAACGCAGAGCGCCTATGGCGTTGCGTTCGGCCGGCATTGCTGCTAGTTTTGGCCCGGGGAAACAAAAGCGCCGACGCGGCGAGCGTGCGCCAGCGGCCGGCGCAAAGTGCGCATGCAGCCAGCGGCATTCAAGCCCGTCAGGGACCCGGAGGTGCAGGCCGTCACCATCGGTGACGGCGCGCTCACTGTGCAACTCTCAGGAGCCTGGGACATACGCGCGCTCGAATCGCGTGCGCGCGCGCTGCAAACCTCGCTGCAGGAGGCGGTTCGCGCCGGCGGCGCGCGCTGGGATCTTTCCCGCGTCGATCGGCTCGATCACATCGGCGCTTTGCTGGTGTGGCGCGCCTGGGGCCGCCGCCGTCCGCCCGAGCTCGCGTTGAAGGACGAGCATCGCACCTTCTTCGAGAGCATCGAGCGTCCGGCAATCGCCGGGCCGGACGAAGCTGCCTTCGACCCGCTCGGCCTGCTGGTCGCCCTGGGAGTGCGCGCCATCGCCGTCGCCCGCCACGCGTACTGGATTTTGCGCCTGTTCGGGCAAGTGCTGCTCGACGCGGCTTCGCTCGTCAGGCAGCCGGTGCTCAGGCCCTGGCGCGAATTTTCCGCCGGCATATACAGCATCGGAGGCCAGGCACTCGGGATCACGGCGATGGTCGGATTTCTCATCGGCGTGGTGCTGAGCTACCTCTCGGCGGAGCAGCTGCGCCTGGTGGGGGCCGATTCCCTCATCATCAACATTCTGGGGATCGGCATCATTCGCGAGCTCGGCCCGGTCACCTGCGCGATCCTGGTGGCGGGACGCTCGGGTTCCGCGATCACGGCGCAGCTGGGCGTGATGCGCGTCACCGAGGAACTCGATGCGCTCTCGGTGATGGGCATTTCCCGAACGCTGCGCCTGGTGCTGCCCAAGTTGGCGGCCCTCGGGGTAACGCTGCCGCTGCTGGTGCTATGGACCTCCGGCGTGGCGCTGATCGGCGGCGCGCTGTCCGCCCAGATCGAGCTCGACATCAGCGCACAACAATTTCTCAGCGGCCTGCCGGGTGCAGTGCCCGCGGTCAATCTCTGGCTGGGGGTAGGCAAGGGCGTCGTATTCGGCGCGCTGATCGGCCTGATCGCCTGCCACTTCGGCCTGCGCATCCAGCCGAATACCGCGAGCCTCGCCGCGGGAACCACGCGGTCGGTGGTGAGTTCGATCACGGCGGTGATCGTGGCCGATGCGATTTTCGCAGTCCTGTTCTCCGACGTCGGCTGGGAGCTGAGATGAAGGCAGAACCGATCGTCGAAGTGAGCGGGCTGTGGACGGAATTCGGTGATCACCTGGTGCATCGCGACCTCAACTTGGCGGTCATGCCGGGAGAAGTGGTGTCGCTGGTCGGCGGCTCGGGCAGCGGCAAGACCACGCTGCTGCGCCAGATGCTCGGGCTGGAGCGACCCAAGCGCGGCAGCATCCGCGTCTTCGGCGTTCCGTTGCGCGGCTCGGACCCCGAGCTGCTCGCGCGTATCCGCAGGCGCTGGGGCGTGCTGTTCCAGCACGGCGCCCTCTACAGCGCCTTGGACGTGTTCGACAACGTCGCGCTGCCGCTGCGCGAGCTGCATGCATTCGACGAGGACCTGATCCGCGATGCCGTGATGCTCAAGCTGGACACGGTGGGCATCGAACGCCGCCATGCCGGGAGAATGCCTTTCGACCTCTCCGGCGGCATGGTGAAGCGCGTCGCGCTGGCGCGCGCGCTGGTGCTCGAGCCCGAACTGCTTTTCCTCGACGAACCCACCGCCGGTCTCGATCCGGACCGCAGCGACGCGTTCGTGGCGCTGATCCGGGAGTTGCACCTGAAGCTGCATCTGACGGTGGTGATGGCCACCCACGACCTGGACACGCTGGTTTCAGTCTCCGATCGTGTCGCGGTGCTTGCCGATCAGCGAGTCGTGATTTGCGACGAACTGCGGGAAGTGGTTCGTTGCGAGCATCCGTTCATCAGAAATTTCTTTCTCGGGGAGCGGGGGTTGCGGGCGCTCTCCGCGATGCGGGCGGGCGCGCCGCAGCCTGTGTAAAGGAGACGGATGGAAAACCGAGCCCATGCCATCGCTGCCGGATCGTTCGTCCTGCTGCTTGCCGCCGCTATGGTCGCGGCGGGATTCTGGTTTCGCAAGGATGACATCCGGCTCGCCCGCTACGTCGTGACCACGACCAAATCCGTCGCCGGCCTGCGGGCGGAAGCACGGGTACGCTATCGCGGGGTCGACGTGGGCCGGGTCGAGTCGATACAGATCGAGCCCGGAGTCTCGGGCCGCATCACCATCCGCATCGGGATCAAGGAGGACACGCCGATCACCCGCAGCACGTATGCGCAACTCGGCTACCAGGGCGTAACCGGACTCGCGTACGTATCTCTCGACGACGATGGCTCGTCGGGCGAGCTGCTTCGCTCGACCGGCACCGACGCTCCGGGGATTGCGATGCGGCCTTCGCTGCTTGACTCGGGGCGTGATCTGCTCACCGCGGTGAACGAGCTGGCCAGCCGGATGAACGACCTGTTGAACTCGGAGAACCGGCAACTCGCGAGGCGCGCGCTCGCGGGGATCGAGCAGATGGCGCGCCAGACCTCGGCGCTCGCGGTAGAGCTGCAACCGGCGGCGCGCAGCGCACCCGCGCTGGTCGGGGAGGCGCGCACCGCGCTCGCCGGGGCGGAGAAGATGACGGCCAGCATGCGCTCGCTCGCCGTCAATCTCGAGGAGCGTGCCAAGGCGTTCGACCGCATGGCCGCCAGCCTCGAGGAAGTCGGCGCTGCGGCCCGCTCGTTCAACGACGATACCCTGCCGAGGTTCAACGTGCTGGTCGAACAGCTCAACCGCGATACGCGCGCGCTCGATCGCGTGTTGAACGCGCTCGGTGAGCGCCCACAGAGCTTCGTGTTCGGCGCGGCGCGCGGCACGCCGGGACCCGGGGAAGCGGGCTTCAGGGACGGCGGCCGGTGAAGCCGCGGATCGGCGCGTGGATCCCCGCGGGGTTCGCGGCGGCGCTGGCGTGCGCCGCGTGCGGCATCGCGCCGCCCGCGGCGCCGGAATTCGCGAGCTACGATTTCGGCGCTGCGCCGCAGGCCTCGCCCGCGGCGGGCTTGCGCCGGACTCTGGTTGTCCACGATGTAAGCGCACCTGCCTGGGTCGACTCGACCCTGATTCACTACCGCCTCGCCTACCAGGATGCGCCGCGAACTCGGGCGTATGCCGACAGCCGCTGGGTGATGTCGCCGGCGCTGCTCTTCTCCAACCGGCTGCGCGCACGGCTGGCGGCATCCGGCACGGGAAGCATCGTTCAGCCGGGAGACGGCACGCGCGCCGGCTACGCCCTGCGCGTGGAGTTGGAGGAGTTCGTCCAGTTGTTCGAGTCCCCGGGTAGGAGCCGGGCGCTGCTGCAGGTTCGCGTCCTGCTCACCGCCGACCGGGAACTTGTCGCGCAGAAGAGTTTCCGGGTGGAGCGGCCGTCGCGCACCGCGGACGCCGAAGGCGGGGTGCGCGCGCTCATCGCGGCGAGCGATGCCGCGATCGACGAACTCGTCGCGTGGACGGGGCAGAACCTGAAGGATTGAGGGCGCCCGCGGCGATTGCGATAGAATGGCCACGATAACCTGAAGGGGGCGAGCCCGTGACGCGAGTCGAGATGCTGCTGTCGGCGATCGGCGTCGGGGTGTTTGCCGTCATCGTCACCCTCGCGTTCGGCGCCTACCTCAGTCCCGCCATGCTGATCGATTTCGCCAATCTGCGGCTCTGCAGTTAGACGAGGGACACCGTCCGGTACGCCGGGCGGTGGGTTCGGTGCCCAGCCTCCCTGGGATGATGAGACATGCCCGATCCCATGCACGTCATCGACTCGCCTTCGCCCTGGGTGTGCCGCTGGGCGGGTCTGATTCGTGGCGGCGGGCGCGTTCTCGACGTGGCTTGCGGGCGGGGCCGCCATTTGTGTTACTTGCGATCCCTGGGTTTCGCCCCGGTCGGTGTGGACCGTGACGAGAGCCTTCGCGGCGTTGCCGGGGCGATCGCAGGGGTCGAGTTTCACGCGGCGGACATCGAGATGGGGCCGTGGCCGTTTCCCGCGGGCGAATTCGACGCAGTCGTGGTCACCAACTACCTGCATCGGCCGATCTTTCCCCGGCTCCTCGAGGCGTTGCGTCCCGGCGGCGTGCTCGTGGTTGAAACCTTCGCTGCCGGTAACGAGCGCTACGGCCGGCCGAGCAACCCGGATTTTCTGCTGCGCCCGGGTGAACTGCTGGAGCTGACGCGTCCGCTCCAACCGGTCGCGTTCGAGCAGGGCCTGACGTTGGCGCCGAAGCAGGCCGTGGTTCAGCGGATCTGCGCGGTCCGGAACGGCGTGGAGTCACGACCAATCGACTTGTCGTCCTTCGGCCCCCTGCAAAACGTTTAAGCTAGAATGCTTCCTCCGGAATAGCCAGCGAGTTCCCATGATCCCCGGTTCGATCGTAGCCATCGTCACCCCCATGAACGAGGACGGCGGCGTCGACTTCGCGCGCTTTCGCTCGCTCATCGACTTCCATATCACCGAAGGGACCGACGCGATCGTCGTGGTAGGAACCACGGGCGAATCGCCCACCGTCGATTTCGACGAGCACAAGGAACTGATCCGCGTAGCGGTCGAGCACGCCCGGGGGCGCATCCCGGTGATTGCGGGCAGCGGGGGAAACTCCACCGCCGAAGCAATCGAACTGACGGAATCGGCGCGCAAAGTGAAAGCCGATGCCTGCCTCTCGGTCGTGCCGTATTACAACAAGCCCACGCAAGAAGGCCTTTACCGGCACTTCCGCACCATCGCCGAAAAGGTGGACATCCCGCAGATCGTCTACAACGTTCCGGGACGCACCGTGGCCGACCTCGCAAACGACACCACGCTGCGCCTTGCCGGGGTGCCGAACATCGTGGGGATCAAGGACGCCACCGCGAACATCGAGCGCGCCGGCGACCTGCTGCGCCGGGCGCCGCGGGACTTCACAATATACAGCGGCGATGACGCGACCGGCGTCGCGCTGATGCTGCTGGGCGGGAAGGGCATCATTTCGGTGACTGCGAACGTGGCGCCGCGGCTGATGCACGCCATGTGCGCCGCAGCTCTCGCGGGGGACGTCGCCAGCGCGCGCACACTCCACTTCAAGCTACTGCCGTTGCACATGAAACTCTTCGTCGAAGCGAACCCGATCCCGGTCAAGTGGGCGGTCGCGCAAATGGGGCTGATCGGCATGGGCATCCGCCTGCCGCTCACGCCGCTGTCGCCGCAATTCCACGACGTGGTCAGGGAGGCCATGCGCGCTGCGGACATTGCATTCCCGGCCGGGCTGCGCGTCGTCGAGGGAAAGGTCGGATGACCCGGATCGGCGCTGCAGCCGCGTGCGCCGTCGCAGCGGCGCTGGCGTTCGCCGGATGCGGAGGAACGCTGTTCGACTCGAGCAAGGCCGAGTACAAGTCAGAGAAGAAGCTGCGGCCCCTCGAGGTGCCGCCCGACCTCACCCAGCCGGGCCGGGAAGACCGCTTCCAGATCCCCGAGGCCGCGGCAACCGGTGCCACCACGCTTTCGGCGTACAACGCCGAGCGCGGCGGACCTGCGCGACCGGGCGAGGGCGGTATCCTTCCTGAATTCGCGAAGCTGCGGGTGGAGCGATCCGGAAACGAGCGCTGGCTCGTCGTACCCGAGCCGCCGGAGAAAGTCTGGCCGCTCGTGAAGGATTTCTGGCGGGAAAACGGTTTTCTCATCAAGGCCGAGAACGCCCAGACCGGCGTGATGGAGACCGATTGGGCGGAAAACCGCACCAAGATCAGGCAGGATTTCATCCGCAACATCGTCGGCAACAGCATCGAAGGAGCGTATTCGACCGGAGAGCGCGACAAATTCCGCACGCGCCTGGAACGCGGCGTGCAGCCCAACACCACCGAGATCTATCTGAGCCATCGCGGCGTCAGCGAGATGAACCGCGACAGCACCAGCTGGCAGGCGCTGCCGCCGGACCCGAGCCTTGAGGCCGAGTTCCTTCGCCGCCTGCTGGTGCGCTTCGGCGCGCAGGACGCCCGCGCGCGCGTGGAACTCGCCGCGGACAAGAAGGACGAGCGCGCCAAGATCGTGCAGGCCGCCGACGGCCTCGGAACGCTCGAGCTCGCCGAGCCATTCGACCGGGCGTGGCGGCGCGTGGGACTGGTTCTGGACCGGGTCGGCTTCACCGTGGAGGACCGGGACCGCTCCAAGGGGTTCTATTTCGTGCGCTACGTCGATCCGGAAGGCGATGCGCTTTCCAAGAAGAACGAGGGCATTCTCGAAAAGATGATGTTCTGGCGCTCTACCCCAGACCCGAAAGCCGAGCAGTACCGAGTTTTCGTCAAGGATCGCAGCACCGACGCCAGCTCCGTGCAGGTCCTCAACAAGGAAGGCAGCCCGGACCGCTCCGATACGGCGCGCCGGATCCTCGCTCTCCTGCAGAGTCAGCTGAAGTAGGAACTGACGCGGGGTGCGCACAGCTTCGCTGGAATGTTGTTGGAAACCCAGCGTGCGCTTCGCTTCGCTGGAACATTGTTAGGAACCCAGCGTGCGCTTCGCTTCGCTGGGTAGTGGCAGCCAGGGCAACGCCCTGGTGGTCGAGGCGGGGACGACGCGCGTTCTGCTCGACTGCGGTTTTCCCGTCAGAGAAACCGTTGCGCGCCTGGCGCGGATCGGGCTCGCAGCGGAGGACCTCAGCGGCATCATCGTGACCCACGAGCACGGCGATCACGCCGACGGCGTGTTTCCCCTGGCGCGGCGCTTCAGTCTTCCGGTGTGGCTCACGCACGGCACGCTCGTCGCTCTGCGGGAAACGGCGGCTGCCGGCGACGCGGACTGCCGCGTAAACTGCCTTCGCTCCGACGAAGACTGCGCGATCGGCGACGTCCTCGCGCAGCCTTATACGGTCCCTCACGATGCACGCGAGCCGGTGCAGTACGTCCTGTCCGACGGAGCGCGGCGCCTGGGGGTGCTCACCGACACGGGATGCTCGACCGCGCATATCGAGACGAGTCTGTCCGGCTGCGACGCGCTGGTGCTCGAATGCAACCACGATCTGGACATGCTGATGAACGGCGAATATCCGCCTGCGCTGAAGGCGCGCGTCGCCGGTCGCCTGGGGCATCTGGACAACCGCGCTTCGGCTGCCTTGCTGGCCGCGCTCGACCGCAGCCGGCTGAAGCACGTGATCGCCGCGCATCTCTCGCAGAAGAACAACACGCCGGAACTTGCGCGCGAGGCTCTCGCTGCGGTGCTCGACTGCGCCGAGGAGTGGGTAGCGGTGGCGACCCAAGGCGAAGGCTTCGGCTGGCGCGAACTCTGAACCGCGGGCGGAACGGGTCGGCGCCAGCGTCGCGCGCTGGCGTCATCTCTCAGAGTCCGGTGGTGTTCGCCGATACGCCCGGCAGCGAGGACTCCCAGATTTCGCCGAAACGTTCGCGCATCGGCTGGCATTCCTTGGGATCGTTGAGCACCAGGACCCCGCGCGGCTGCGATCTCACCGGGCGGCGCAGCAGGTGTTCGTCGTCGGCGAGCACGAAACAGTCCTGCACCTTCGCGGCCTCGCCCTGCGTGCGGTGAATGAACACGCAGGCGGTATGGCTGCCCAGCAGCGCGATGAGCCGCGGGCAGTGCTTGGTGACGT
This sequence comes from Gammaproteobacteria bacterium, assembly GCA_041496705.1. GTDB lineage: Bacteria > Pseudomonadota > Gammaproteobacteria > Burkholderiales > SG8-39 > VBDM01. Next base: position 10,097 of record JBGQFD010000116.1, read on the forward strand.
GCTCGAGCTCGTGCAGGGCGATGAAGATCCGGTGCGTGCGGCTGCCGCGCAGCAGGTGCGAGAGCGCTTCGATGCGGGCGAGGCCGTTCATGTCGAGTTCGGACAGATCGGCGTCGAAGATGCGCAGTTCACGGCGCGCGCGGGCGAGCAGCGCGCCGAAGCCCTCGAAGTACTCGCTGCGCGCACCGAGCAGCTTGCGCTGCGGCGTCGCGGGCTCAGTCCCGTTCATGCCGCTCCCCGATTCGAACCCAGCCGGAAAGATACCAGGCATGAAGCAGGGCGAGCAGGGCCCGTGACAATGCTGCGGCGGGAAGGCTCCGCTCGTCGGCCAGGCGCTGCAGCGCCACCCGGGTGCGCGCCGGCGCAGCGGCGCGTTCTCCATTGATGAAGAAATCGGGTCCGCGAAACAGCAACTGCGTACGCAGATCGAGCCGCAGGCCGCGTTTCTCGCACAGCGTGGCGAAGCGCGCCGGCGCTGCACGCCGCCGGGGCCGCGCAAACACCACTTGCGGCTTGGGACTGGTGAGGTACTCGCCGAGAAAACGCGCCACATCGCGCGCGCGCCAGCGGATCCCGGCCGCGAGCGCCACCGAGTGGCGCACCATGCTCGCGGGAATCTCCGCGGCGTGCCGCGGCGGCGCGAGTCCCGGGTCCCGGTAGCTGCC
>JBGQFD010000117.1:0-10664 GCA_041496705.1 Gammaproteobacteria bacterium
AAGGCGCGCGGCGAGCCGCTGGCGGCGCTCGGCCTCATCGCGGTGGACAATCCGATGGCCGCCGCCACCGGCCACCGCATCTGCAACGACTGCATGAAGTCCTGCATCTACCAGAAGCAGGAGCCGGTCAACATCCCGCAGGCCGAGACACGTACGTTGAAGGACGTGCTGGAGCTTCCCTGGGGCTTCGAGATCTACTCGCTTCTTACGCGCTGGAACCCGTTCAACCTGCGCCGGCCCTATCCCAGGCCGCCGAGCGGCCGCCGAGTGCTGGTGGTGGGTCTCGGCCCGGCCGGCTTCACCCTGGCGCACCACCTGATGAACGACGGCCACACGGTGGTCGGCGTGGACGGCCTCAAGATCGAGCCGCTGGAGGCGGCGATTTCAGGCGTGGATCCCCTGGGCAACCGGGTCGGGTTTGCTCCGATTAAAGATATTTCCCAGCTGCGCGAGCCGCTGGACGAGCGGGTCATGGCGGGCTTCGGCGGCGTCGCCGAGTACGGCATCACGGTGCGCTGGGACAAGAACTTCCTCAAGATCATTCGCCTCCTGCTCGAACGGCGGCGGCAGTTCGCCATGTTCGGCGGCGTGCGCTTTGGCGGCACGCTCACCATCGACGAGACCTTCGCCGGCGGTTTCGATCACATCGCGCTGTGCGCCGGCGCCGGCCGGCCTACGGTGCTCGAGACGATCCCGAACGGCTTCGCGCGCGGCGTGCGAGCGGCGTCGGACTTCCTCATGGCGCTGCAGCTCACCGGCGCCGCCAAGCGCGAGTCGATCGCCAACCTGCAGATCCGGCTGCCGATCGTGGTGATCGGCGGCGGCCTGACGGCGATCGACACCGCGACCGAGTCGCTCGCCTACTACGCGGTGCAGGTGGAGAAGTTCCTCGCGCGCTGCGAGGCGCTCGAAGACAAGCCCGGGTGGAGCCCCGAGGAGCGCGAGATCGCCGACGAGTTCATCGCGCACGCCAGAGCGCTGCGCGCCGCCAGCCCTGCACAGAAACTGGAATTGTTGAAAGCGTGGGGCGGAGCAACGATTGCCTATCGGCGCCGCATGATCGACAGCCCCTCCTACACCTTGAACCACGAGGAAGTCGGCAAGGCGCTCGAGGAAGGCGTCGTGTTCGCCGAGGGCCTGACGCCCGAGCGCATCGAGGTGGACAAATACGGCCATGCCTCTGCCGTCAAGTTTTCAGGAGGGATTGAACTGAAAGCAAAATCAGTTCTCATCGCCGCCGGCACCCAACCCAACACGGTGCTGGCGCGCGAGGAAGGCGTGAGCCTCGCGCTCGACGGCAAATATTTCCTCGCCTGCGACGAGTCCGGCGCCCCGGTCAAGCCGGAGCGCCACACCTCCAAGCCCGCGCGCCCCGAGGTGCTGCTGCACCGCTACTCCGACGGCCGTTTCATGAGCTTCTTCGGCGACCTGCACCCGTCGTACTTCGGCAACGTGGTGAAGGCGATGGGCAGCGCGAAGCAGGGGTTTCCCGTCGTCAGCCGTGTACTTTCAAGCAGGAAACCTTCATCCGCGCTGGACGACGCGACGTTCCTCGCGCGCCTGAATCGCGACCTGCGCGCGGTGGTGCACGAGGTGCGGCGCCTTACTCCCGCCATCATCGAGGTGGTGCTGCGCGCGCCGGTCGCCGCGCGCCGCTTCCGGCCCGGCCAGTTCTACCGCATGCAGAACTTCGAGGCTTTCGCGCTGCACGTGCCCGGCACCACGCTCGCCATGGAAGGCCTCGCGTTAACCGGCGCCTGGGTGGACCGCGAAAAGGGCCTCATTTCCGTGATCGCGCTCGAGATGGGCGGCTCGGCCGACCTGCTCGCCTACCTTCAGCCTGGCGAGCCTGTGATCCTGATGGGCCCGACCGGCACGCCTACCGAGATCCCGCAAGGGGAAAACGTCGTGCTCGCCGGAGGGGGCCTCGGCAATGCGGTGCTCTTCTCGATCGGCCGGGCGCTCCGCGCCGCCGGCTCCAAGGTCGTCTACTTCGCCGGCTACAAGCACCTCGGCGACCGTTACCGCATCGAGGACATCGAGGCCGCCTCCGACGTCGTCGTCTGGTGCTGCGACGAGCCGCCCGGCTTCACCCCGCGCCGCCCGCAGGACCGCGGCTTTACCGGCAACATCGTCCAGGCCATGCACGCCTACGCCTCCGGCGCCCTCGGCGCCCAGGCGATTGCGTTCAGCGCCACCGACCGCATCATCGCCATTGGCTCCGACCAAATGATGGCCGCCGTCGCCGCCGCGAGGCATGGCGTCCTGCAGCAATACCTGAAGCCTACCCACCGGGCGATCGGTTCCATCAACAGCCCGATGCAGTGCATGATGAAAGAAATCTGCGCCCAGTGCCTGCAGCCTCACGTCGACCCGCAGACCGGCAAGACCACCTACGTCTTCTCCTGCTTCAACCAGGACCAGCCTCTCGACCAGGTCGACTTCGGCGCCCTCGCCCAGCGCCTGGCGCAGAACGGCGTTCAGGAAAAACTCACCGCCCTCTGGATTGGTCGCTGCCTTAAGCAGTTGCCGCCGCCCGCTGAGCGCAAGGCGGCTTGAGGTAGTGGCATAGCCTGAAGTTCCGCTTCCGGCCAAACGCGGACACTGGCGAGAGTTCATGTTCGAGCTTCGCTCAGGTCCCCGACCAGGGCTCGAACCTGGGGCCTGCGGATCAACAAGGGGGCCAAAGGAGTAACTTGTTGCTTCCTTAGCCCGCCCTCACTTGCCAAGATGCGCTGATGCTCGCCAAACGCGTTATGTTTTCCTCATCTTTGTAGGGCGAAGCTCCGCATCAAGGTGTTTGACCACGAGAGCCGCGACCGACGCAAACCGCTCAACGTCTTCCCGAAGCAGATTGATGGTTTGTCCTGAACGAGCATCATTCGCCAAAGCTTGATAACGGTCGTCAGCGATACTTAGGTTATGGCCGATTACATGTCGCTTCTGAATGTTCAAGTTCAACACCTCAAGATCATCTGCTGACAGCAACGAGTACGGATCAATAGACAAGCTCACAAATAGCGCCTTGCTCCGCTCCAAATTCTGAAACGCGTTCCCGATTTTCTTAGTAGAGCAGAGTTCTTCGTAGTGTTCGGGAAATCGCAACCTCACCAAGTACCGGTAGAGTGTCTTTTGCGCTGTCTCAAGCGCTGTGAGTACGTCTTCGTGTGCGTTGCCAAGCAACCTGTAACTGAGCTCGGGGTCGGGGCTTTCGTGCGCACCGGCCACCTCTACTTGTTTGCGCACCAGTTCTATCTCCCGCGAGAAATGTGATGCAAGGGCTGGTGCCCCGCAATCAGGGCAAAACAGTGCAATTGCATACACGCCGTAGTCGCGGCTGCACACTGGACAGGTCAAGGCTCGGAGTAGGTCTTCGCGTATGACTCTGGGTGGCGAGGGCGGTTGACTGGTGACTTCCATCGAGACAGAGAGCAAGCCGCTGCCCACATTCCTGTTGAAGTCGCGCGTGAGGTCTTTAAGCCAGTCGTGCACGTCGCGCTGTACTTCGTAGCCGATCTGAGCCCTTGCCGCGTCAATGTCTATCGCAGCGAGAAAGGCGTGGTCAGTATCCGCATGTGAGCAGTAAGGACAAGTTGTGCCATCAACTCCGGGCTCTCGACGGATGAGCGGCCGATGCTCAGTCGCTATTTGCCGACCATCAGGGGCTTTCCCCATTTGGAATAGTCGTGGGTAGCACGCGGTATCCGGGCACTCACGATACGTTTTCCCGGTGACGCTGGATGCTAAGGGTACGCTGAGTTGCATTTGCGCATCAGTGCCCCCCGTCTTGTACTTTGCCAGGTTGCGAAAACGAAAGTCAGTCACGTCGGGAGCTATGGCAAATTGGCGTAGAAGAGAGGTAGAACCCGACCACTATTTTCTCGCGTCCAAGTTTTTGTCCCGGAGCCAAGCCTCAAGCGCCGTGGGAACGGTCTTCTCCGGGTTGAGTGGATCAAACTGGCGGTACAGTTTTCCGACCAAATCGGTATGGAGCGTCTTAAGGGTTCTATCCTTAAGGAGGCATACCGGTTTGCCGAGGCCAAACATGTAGCCAACTTCCAAAGACACGTTCGGATTGAAAGCCTCTTGCTCTATGCGCTCGAAGACGGCGATCCCGAACGTACAGCCATAGACGTAGGTCAGTACATTGGGAAAGAGGTCGTCGTGGTACTGCTTTGAATCGGCGCGTAAGGCTGTAATTTCTTTCGTCGCCAAGGCGCGGCTGATTGACTCAAAAATGCTCGCATGTGCTCTAGTGTCCCCAAACTGCATCATCACAAATGCCGTCTTTTGTTGCGGGTCATAGTCCCTTCTAAACGCCGCGAGGCTCTCAACGATTGCCGTGGGAGTTGCGGAAAGAGAATCCGCCTGTGCTGGATGAGCCATTTGTGAATCCGTATCCGACCACGGCAAGCTATTTCTTATCGATTGCGCAGGCTTTACGGCATTCTCAGCCCAACCGCGCAGCAAACTCTCGACATCGGAAAAAGTCTTGTACTTGAGAATTTGCTCCGAAGCTCGGATTGTCGAACTTGGGGAGAGTAGGTCATTGGAACGCCCTGCCCATATCGGCGCTTGGACCAAATAGGGTAGTGCGCCATAGACCCGGCCAAGCGGCAGATCAGCTTCCCTACCGAGGTCGCCGAGAGTGACATCTTCTTCTGGATTCTTGCGAAACTTGCGCTTCAGGGCGTCAAATAACTGTCTGCAATCTGAGATGACCCCCTCTGCGACGAGTGCTTTGCCGTGTAGCGCAAGCACAGTCGAAAAAGGGACTTCGTACTTGTTCTGATTGTTTCGTCGTATTAGCTGCAGAGATTCCAAGCTTTCCAGCTCAGCAATGTCCTCCTCGTGGCGCAGCTTGAACCGGGTCGGATTGACGCCTTCCGGAATGTTCTGTGCTTCTTCCAGTATGGCGGCAATCAGACGAGCTTGCTTGTCGGATAGAGGAATGGATGGTGCTCCCCGACTACGCCGCCCGCCTTGAGAAAAGATCTTCCTGCTTCATAGGGCGCTCGCCCTTGTCCATTATGTCGAGCAGCTGCGGCACTTGGACGTTGCCTAGTTCTTTGGGCTCCAGCTTGTGCAGGCCTCCTCCATAAACTCGCCCTTCACTCAAAAGTTCTTGGGGTGTAAGTTCGTTCAGCACGGTCCATATGCGGCGAATCAAGCCAGGATCGCGGCCAATTGCCGCCGTAAGGGCCGGGGTCGGGTACATCATCAAATACACATTGGCAGCGGTTGCCGTCGACTCGTTCAAGATGAAACGAAATGGACGGCCTCTCTTGGTATCTCTGCGACCGAGGTAAGTGCAAACAATTGGCGCAGGCGGGCGGTTCTCCTGCGCGTACCAAACGGAACGGTGACTACACAGGTAGCGCTCATGCAGACCGCGTGATTTGCCTTCTTCGAGGTACTTCCAAAGGGTGGGGTAGCTGACCTCCAATTCGGCTTCCGACAGCATTGTATCGAGTAAGAAAAGGCGCTTTTCTACCTTGGGGTTGCCGCACTCATCCGCTTGAACTATGTCGTCAGCCAGGTAGCGTGGGCTCGGGAGGATTGGCTTAAAGAGCGCCGGTGGCAGACCACGGTTTTCAATCTCGGCGGCGGGAAGAATGAAATAAGTGTTGTCCCCCGTAGCCAGACCTCGCTTTATTCTGAAGAAATCAGAGATAGTCGGCGCTGTGCTCGCCTCACGTACTTCGGCGACCGGAAATCTTGTCCATTTTGGTTCATTGACCAGAGTGGCAGCGGAGACCTTTCGGACAATTCGTGGCGCATCGAGCGTCCCGCCGAAACTGAAGACCACCTCGTGATTTGCCGGTGGTGGAGAGTTCCGAATCCAGACTACGGCGGACGAAACCAAAGCGTCCGCGAACTGCACATCATTCGGGTCGAAACGATGGATATGAAGGAGCGTAACGCGGTCGAGCAAGTACTTCTTGATCTCTCGGCCGTAATTCACATCCATGAACTCGCTGGGAATAAGCCATCCGCCAATTCCATCCTTTGCCATCCACGCGTGCGATATGCCAAGGAAATGGCAGTAGAGGCCAGCAAGACCGCTCAGCTTCATGCCGCTTGCTGCGAATGTGCTTCGCTGCAGGCGAGACTTATCCGCAGCCTCTAAGTGATGGTGGCGGACGTAGGGAGGATTGCAAATAAGCAGGTTGAATGCGCCTGTTGGCTCTGCTCGAGTGAAATCCTCCAAGCGAAACGTGAGTCCGTGTTGCGACCAGAAACCAGCAGCTGGTGCGCCGTAATGCGGGTCGATCTCAAAGCCCACTGCTTGGGCTATGCGTCTCTTGGGGAAGATGCGGAGTAGGGCTGAGTAAAACGCCCCAGTACCAAAGGCTGGGTCAAGGAACCGCACTTCGGACTCTGCCTTTTTAAGGCCGCTTGCATAGCTCAGTAGATTGCTTGCTAGGTCCGTAGGTGTTGCGAACTGGCCTAGCCGATTGCGTTCAGCCTGAGTCTTGCGCTCGTCCAAGTTGAGCTGCAGCTCGACTCTTTCGACTTCCAGCGAATCAATTGGTGTCATATTCCGAAAGCAACAAGGTCATCGATGCGATGCTCCCAGACCCAGTCGATACCTTCTGAAGCCTCATAGCCCAAGTATCCGCTATCGAAGTAGCCGCAGAGAAAAAGGTTGAATTTGATGTTTTTGCCATAGGTGGCTCGAAGCTGTTGCATCTTCGTTGCCTCTTCCTTGCGTCTCTTGTTGGTATTCGTAAAGTCGCCGGCCGACTTGGCCTCGAACAGGATCGGCATGCCTCCGCGCTTGGCGTTCTTAGGCATGATCGCCGCGTCGATCGGAATGTTGATCTGCTTGCCGCTCTGCAGCTTCACGGGGACGTTCAGTCGGAAACTGAAGGAACCGCCCGGCATTGCATCGAACTTGGTACCGCCGCCGGGAGGCAAGTATTTGTAGCCACGAGTCGTCAGCCAAGATTGAATCGACGCAAGCTGGCGGCTCTCTTGAGCGTTGCGAATGATTGGGTTCGCCATTGCGCCGCAAAGGCGATCCGCCACGATAGTTGCGGCTCGATGAATTTCGGTGTCAGTCGCGGACTCCTCACGCTCAAGCCATACGAAGATGTCTGGATCAGCCATCTTGCCAATGATCTTTGCGATCTTCAGCAAATCGGCATCTACAGCTGCCGATGGCATCCGGGCAGGCAGTTTCTTTTCCAGCTCCATGCACTTCACAAGGGTTGTCGAAACACCGGCGAGACCGATAAGGCGATCCACCGCAAGCGGTGGACAGGTAGACATGCGAAGCGTTGGAAGCACCTCCGGGTGCTGACGCATGAGCGCCGGTTTGATGTTCGTGAGATTCACAGTCGCTCGCAATGCGCTTTCAACATCCTTTGTGGTCTGTATGCGCGTATCGCGGAACGCTTTTGGAGCGAATTTCATGAACCAGTCGTTGTACATATCGACGGATTTAGCGACATCCTCTTTCCACTTCTGCGGCTTATCGAGATTGACAGTCATGAGACGGTGTTGTTCAGATTTAGTGATGACCCGGACAAGAGATTAGGCCAAAGACTCGTCAGAACAAAGCTCTTTTCGACAATTATTCAATGCGATGCGCGTGCTGAGGCCCCTCACAATTCCTGCCAATAGATTCTAATGTACGCTTATACAGTATGGCGCAAGGTGCAATGGTTGTGAAGGGGACGAAAGCGTGAGCAGCAAAGCAAGCCGCCGGAGCTCGGCCGGGTTAGCAGCAAGGCCGCCTGTACTTGGCTGAGATTTTTTTGCGACTCGCGAGTGCCTGCTTAGGGTCGGCATCAGGCGTTCAGCCGGCGCGGTGGCGCAGGCGCTGGCGGACGCCAAGCCGGACGCGATCTTCAGCTCGCTCTTCGCCGCCGATCTGCAGAAGTTCGTGGCAGCATAGAGGCCATGTCCGGCTACGCCAGGCCATCCCGACTCAGTGAAGCGCTGCGGATCCTCGCGCGCGCGCCGCGCGCCGTGCTGGCGGGCGGCACCGATTTCTACCCTTCCCGCGTGGCGCAAGCCCTTCCCGCCGAAGTCCTCGACATCACGGCACTGCGCGAGCTGCGCGGCATCTCGGCCAGGCGCAGCCATTGGCGCATCGGCGCCGCCACCACCTGGTCCGAGGTCATCGAAGCAAAGCTGCCTCCCCTGTTCGACGGCCTGAAGCTCGCCGCGCGCGAAGTCGGCGGCGTGCAAATCCAGAACACGGGCTCCGTCGCCGGAAATCTGTGCAACGCCTCTCCCGCCGCGGACGGCGTCCCGGCGCTGCTGGCGCTGGACGCCTCTGTGGAGCTGGGCAGCACGCAGGGCGTCCGTCAGTTGCCGCTGCACGAGTTCATCCTCGGCCCGCGCAGGACCGCGCTGCGCCCGGGCGAGCTGGTGACCGCCGTGCTGGTGCCCAAGCCGGACACGGCCGCCGCCAGCCATTTCCTGAAACTCGGCGCGCGCAAGTACCTGGTGATCTCGATCGCCATGGCCAGCGCCGTGGTCGAGCATCGCTCCGGCAAGGTCGTGAACGCGCGCGTCGCCGTAGGCTCCTGCTCGCCGGTGGCGCTGCGCCTTCCCGCGCTCGAAGCGGAGCTGAAGGGCAAGCGCTTCGACGCGTCGCTGGCCGACTGGGTCAATCCAAGACAGTTGGCGGTGCTGGAACCGATCGCCGATGTCCGCGCGAGCGCCGACTATCGCAAGCAGGCCGCGCTGGAACTGGTGCGGCGCCTGCTGCGGGAGATGGCATGAACCGGCCGCGCGCCGAATTCCTCGCCGGCACGCAGACCACGGAGTTCATGGTCAACGGGCGCAAGGTGGCGAGCCGCGCGCCGCGCGTCGCGCGCCTCGCCGACGTGCTGCGCGACGAACTGGGGCTGACCGGCACCAAGATCGGCTGCAACGCCGGCGATTGCGGGGCCTGCACCGTGCTGCTCGACGGACGCCAGGTCTGCGCCTGCCTCACCGCCCTCGGGCAAGTGGAGGACCGCAGCGTCGTCACGGTCGAGGGCCTGGCGAAGGACGGCAAGCTCGCGCCGCTTCAGGTGGCGTTCCAGAACCACGGCGCGGCGCAGTGCGGCATCTGCACCCCGGGCATGCTGATGGCGGCGGCCGACCTGCTCTCGCGCAAGCGCAAGCCGAACGAAGACGAGGTCAAGGATGCGCTCGCCGGGTGCTGTGCCGGTGCACCGGCTATCAGAAGATCATCGAAGCGGTGCTCGACGCCGCGAACCATCCGGCGCTCGCCCCCTCGCCCGCCGCCGGAAAAGCAGTGGGTGCGCGGGCGGGCAAGGTGGATGGCATCGCCAAACTCACCGGCGCCGAGAAGTTCGGCGCGGACGCGATTCCCGCCGATGCGCTGTGGCTGCGCGTCATCCGCTCGCCGCACCATCGGGCAAGATTCGCATTCGGCGATCTCGCCGCCTACGCGCAGCAGGCCGGCCTGGATCGCGTGCTCACCGCGAAAGACGTACCCGTCAACGGTTTCGGCATCTATCCGGACATCAAGGATCAGCCGGTGCTGGCCGACGGCGAGGCGCGCTTCCGCGGCGAAGCCGTAGCCGCCGCGATCGGCACTCGCGCCGCGATCGAAGCTCTGGACGAAGCGCGTTTCCCGGTGACCTGGCAACCGCTGCAGCCGGTGTTGGGACTGGACGGGGCAATGCCCGAAGGCGCCCCGCTGGTGCATGCCGGCAAGATCGGCAACCTGCTGCTCGACGGCGGCGTGAAGCGCGGCAACGTCACCGCGACCTTCCCCGCATGTGCCGCAGTCGCGCAAGCGACGTTCGAGACCACGTTCGTGGAGCACGCCTACATCGAGCCCGAGGCCGGTTGGGCGCGCGTCGTAAACGGGCGGCTCGAGATCCACGTCACGACGCAGACGCCCTACATGGACCGCAACGAGGTGGCGCTGGTGATGAAGCTCGACCCGCAGCAGGTGCGCATCGTGCCGAGCGCCTGCGGCGGCGGCTTCGGCGGCAAGCTCGACATGTCGGTGCAGCCGTTGATCGCGCTCGGCGCCTGGCTCACCGGCCATCCGGTGGCGTGCGTCTACCACCGGCCGGAGAGCATGGCCTCGACCACCAAACGCCACCCGTCACGCATCCGCGCGCGCTTCGGCTGCGATGCCAACGGCAAGCTGAAGGCCGTAGACGTGGACGCAGTGTTCGATACCGGCGCCTACGCGAGCTGGGGTCCTACAGTGGCGACTCGAGTGCCGATCCACGCCACCGGCCCGTACTCGGTGCGCCACGTGCGTACGCGCGGCCGCGCTTACTTCACCAACTGCCATCCCTCGGGCGCCTTCCGCGGCTTCGGCGTGCCGCAGGGGGCGATCGCCCACGAGGCGATGATGGACGAACTCGCGGACAAGCTGGGCATGGACCGCCTGGAGTTTCGCAGCCTGAACGCGCTCAAGGCCGGCGACACGACCGCCACCGGCCAGGTGCTGGAGCACTCGGCCGGCCTGGGCCAGTGCCTCGACCAGCTCAAGCCGCATTGGCGGCGCCTGCGCGCGGATGCCGCGGCGTTCAATGCCAAGGCGAAGAAGGCAAGCAGCCCCCTGCGCCGCGGTGTCGGCGTGGGCTGCATGTGGTACGGCATCGGCAACACGGCGCTCGCCAACCCCTCTACGCTGCGCATCGTGCTCTCCGCGCAAGGCCAGCTCGTGTTCTACA
>JBGQFD010000118.1:0-10608 GCA_041496705.1 Gammaproteobacteria bacterium
ACCCCTCGCTTTCGCCCCAGTTAGTTTCCCGACGTCCCGGGCATTAACTTCGTCGACAACTACTCATGCGCCCTCCTAGTTTCGATTGAGAATACCCGCCTCACGCGATCCTGTACGCGACGAGAACTCCTTCATGAATGCTTCGAAACCCGCATCAGGCGCAGATTTCTGGGCCGCGGTCGCGTTCATGTGGCGCATCGGATCTGGATCCGCCGACGATGACAAATGCTGCACCCAATCAACCCGTTCAGGCAAGCGCAGGCGCGGGGAAGGAGTCCATATGCGGATAATCGGTCAGTGGCGGGCTAGCAGGCCGAGGCTAACTCGCGGGACCGGGCGAAGGTCCGCGTCTGGCCCCTAAGTCGTCGTTCACGATGCCGCCGGCAGGTCACCTTGCTCGCGTTGCTTCGTGGTCGTAGCCTGACGAGGATTCCCGGCACCAGTCCGGAAATCTCTACAAAGAGAGTCGGGAATACCCCTACGGGACACTTGTATCAGCTGGCTTCGCCCCGTTGGTTTGCACTATCATTGCATTCAGAAAGTAGGGGGGTGTCAGTTGCTCTGGCAGGGCGGTGCCACGGCTTCGTCAAGCGAAAACAGAAACTCAAACCAGGGTGGCTTGGCGGGCCTGCTGGTCAATGCGCTAGTCAACCAGATCGTTGAAACGGCCTCCGACACCAGCTTCAAGTGTGCAGCCATCGCGAGCCAGCGGCTGCTTTCGCACCGGGCGAACGGGGTGCTCTATGGACCTCGTTCGCCGAACTATCAGAAGGACTGATCGCGGATCGCGCCCCCGGCAGAAACGTGGTTTATGATTCGCGAATGACCACGAAGAAATTTGAAATCCTGGCGCTCAATCAGATCTCACAGATCGGCTTGAAGCGCCTGCCGGCCGAGGCCTATCGCGTGACCAAGGACGCCGCGCGCCCGGACGCGATCCTGGTGCGCTCGCAGGACATGCACTCCATGAGCATCGCCGACAGCGTGCGCGCGATCGGCCGCGCCGGGGCCGGCACCAACAACATTCCCGTGAAAGCGATGAGCGGGCGCGGCGTACCGGTGTTCAACGCGCCGGGGGCGAACGCCAACGCGGTAAAGGAGCTGGTGCTCGCCGGAATGCTGATCGCGGCGCGCAATCTCGCTCCCGCACTCAATTTCGTATCCACGCTCTCGGGCAAGGATGCAGCGCTCTCCGAGCGCGTCGAGGACGGCAAGAAGCAGTTTGCCGGCATCGAGCTGCCCAATCACACTCTGGGCGTGATCGGCCTGGGCAAGATCGGCAGCCTCGTTGCCGATGCCGCGATCAAGCTGGGCATGGACGTGCTCGGCTACGATCCCGAGATCACGGTGGATGCGGCCTGGAGCCTGCCCTCCCAGGTGAAGAAGGCGCACTCCATCGAGGAGGTGCTGAAGTCGAGCCATTTCATTACGCTGCATGTGCCGCTGCTGGAAGTCACGCGCTGTCTCATGAACGCGAAAAACCTCGAGCTCGCCCGCGCGGGCGCGATCCTGCTCAATTTCTCCCGGGAGGAGATCGTCGACGCGAAAGCGGTCGCCGCGGCGCTCGCCTCGCACAAGTTGCGGTACTACGTCACCGACTTTCCTTCGGCCGAGCTCGCCGGCAATCCGGCAGTGATCGCGCTGCCGCACCTCGGCGCTTCGACCCGCGAAGCCGAGGACAACAGCGCCGTCATGGTGGTGGACCAGGTGCGCGACTACCTCGAGCACGGCAACGTCCAGAACGCCGTCAACTTTCCCGACGTGGTGATGGGTCGCGAATCACCCTACCGCGTCGCCATCGCCAACGCCAACGTGCCGAACATGGTCGGCCAGATCTCGGGGGCCATGGCCGGGGCGGGGCTCAACATCCATAACATGATCAACCGTTCCAAGGGCGAGATGGCGTATACGCTCGTCGACGTGGATAGCGCCGTCAACAAAGGCCTGATCGAAGGCCTCGCGCGCATCAAGGGCGTACTTGCGGTTCGCTATTTGCCCTTATCCTGAAGCGCCATGGCCGACGACATCTCCAAGCACCGCGCCGAGATCGACGCGCTCGACGAAAGAATCGTCGCGCTGCTGAACGAGCGCGCCTGGCATGCCGCCGCCATCGGCAAGCTGAAGGCGAACGGCGGCGCGTACCGCCCCGAGCGCGAAGCCGAGGTGCTGCGCCGCGTCACCGGAGCCAACCGCGGGCCGCTCGCGAACCAGGCGCTCGCGCGGCTTTTCACCGAGATCATTTCGGCCTGCCGCTCGCTCGAAGAACCGCTCGCGGTCGCCTACCTCGGGCCGCAAGGCACCTTCACCGAGATGGCTCTGGGCAAGCACTTCGGCGCGAGCGTAGCGGCGCAGCCCTGCGCTTCGATCGACGAGGTGTTCCGCGCCGCCGAGACGGGGACCGCGCAATACGCGGTCGTCCCCGTGGAAAACTCCACCGACGGCGCCATCGGCCGCACGCTCGACCTGCTGCTCGCGACCCCCTTGCAGATCTGCGCCGAAGTGGTGCTGCGCGTGCAGCAGAACCTGATGGCGAAGCGAGCTTCGCTGAAGGCGATACGCAAGGTCTATTCGCACCCGCAGTCCCTCGCGCAGTGCCACGGCTGGCTTTCGCGGCATCTCCCGGGCGCCCGGCGGATTCCAGCATCGAGCAACGCCGAAGCCGCCCGCGTCGCGGCGAAAGAGGCGGGGGCGGCGGCGATCGGCCCGGAGATCGCCGCGGCGCGCTACGGGCTGAAGCTCCTCGCGCGCTCGATCGAGGACGATCCCAAGAACCGGACGCGCTTCCTGGTGCTGGGACCCCACGACGCCGGCGCTTCCGGCAGCGACCGCACTTCGCTCGTCATGACGGCGCACAACAAGCCCGGTTCCCTCCACGACCTGATCGCATCGTTCGCCGCGCACGGCGTGAGCATGACGCGGCTGGAATCCCGGCCGGCGCGCACCGGGCAGTGGGAATACTACTTCTACGTGGACATCGACGGCCACCAGCGCGATCCCAAGGTCGCCCGGGCGCTCGCCGAGCTGCGCGACAAGGCGCCGTTCCTGAAGATCTTCGGCAGCTATCCGGCTGCGGTTCTCTAGGGCTGCTCCATGGATTTGTGCGAGCAGTCTCCGTCGTTCATCCGCGCCATCGCGCCGTACCAGCCGGGCAAGCCGATCTCCGAGCTCGCCCGCGAGATGGGGCTGGAGGAAAGAAAAATCATCAAGCTTGCGTCGAACGAGAACCCGCTCGGCGCCTCGCCCAGGGCCAAGGCCGCGATCAAGAAGGCGCTCGCGGAGCTGGGGCGCTATCCCGACGGCAACGCTTTCGATCTCAAGGCAGCGCTTTCGAAGCGCTACAAGGTTCCCGCGGAATGCATCGTGGTGGGCAACGGCTCGAACGACCTGCTCGAGATGGCCGCGGGCGCCTTTCTCGCGCCGGGGCGCTCCGCCGTGTACTCGCAGCATGCTTTCGCGGTCTACCCGCTCGCCACCCAGGCGCGCGGAGCGAAAAGCATCGTCGTCCCGGCGAAAAATTACGGCCACGATCTCGCGGCGATGCTTGCCGCGATCGCCCCGGAGACGCGCGTGGTGTTCATCGCCAATCCGAACAATCCGACGGGGACGTTCGTGCCGGGCGAGGAGCTGGAGGATTTTCTTGCGCGCGTGCCCGAAGACGTCGCCGTGGTGGTCGATGAGGCCTACACGGAGTATCTGCCGCCGGAGCTGCGCTACGACAGCGTGGCCTGGCTCAAGAAAACCCCGAATCTCATCCTGACGCGCACCTTCTCCAAGGTCTACGGCCTGGCGGGCTTGCGCGTGGGCTTCGGACTCATGCATGCGGATGTCGCCGGGCTGCTCAACCGGGTGCGCCAGCCCTTCAACGTCAACAGCCTCGCGCTCGCCGCGGCGGTCGCGGCGCTCGGCGACACCAAGTTCGTCGCCAAGAGCACCCGGATGAACCGCTCGGGCATGGCGAAGCTCGAACGCAGCTTCAGGGCGCTCGGGCTCGAGACGATTCCCTCGTGCGCGAATTTTGTCGCTTTCCGGGTTCCGCAAGCGAGGACGGTATACGAGAGGCTGCTGCGCCTGGGCGTGATCGTCAGGCCGGTGGCGGGCTACGGCATGCCCGATCACCTGCGCGTCACCGTCGGCACGCCCGGGGAGAACGCCAGGTTCCTCAAGGCGCTGAGAGCGGCGCTCGAGGATTGATGGCGCGCATCGAAAAACTGGTGGTCGTCGGCGTCGGCCTGATCGGCGGCTCGTTCGCGCTCGCGCTGAAAGGGGCGGGCGCGGTCGGCCGCGTGATCGGCGTAGGCCGTGGTGCAAGCAATATCCGCCGCGCGCTGGAACTCGCGATCATCGACGCAGCCGGCGCGCTCGATCGGGAAACGCTAGCGGACGCGGATCTCGTGCTGCTCGCCGTTCCGGTCGGGCAGATGCCCTCGGCGATGCGCTCGATGGCGCCGTTGCTCGGCCCCAGGACCGTCGTCACCGACGCCGGGAGCACCAAGCAGGACGTGGTCGAGTTCGCGAGGCGCGAGCTCAAGGGATCCATCGGGCGCTTCGTGCCCGGGCATCCGATCGCAGGTACCGAGAAGAGCGGCGCCGAGGCCGCTCTCCCCGGGCTCTATCGCGGCCGCAAGGTCGTGCTCACGCCGCAGAAGGGCATCGATCCAGGCGCGCTCGCGCTGGTGCGGGGGGCATGGGAGGCATGCGGCGCGAGCGTCTTCGAGCTGAAGCCGCGCGAGCACGACGCGGTGCTCGCGACCGTCAGCCATTTACCGCACGTGCTCGCCTTCACGCTCGTCGATCAGGTCGCGCGCCACAAGGACGCAAGAAGGCTTTTCTCCTACGCCGCGGGCGGGTTCCGCGATTTCACGCGCATCGCCTCGAGCAGTCCGGAAATGTGGCGCGACATCTGCCTCGCCAACCGCAAAGCGCTCCTCGCCGAGCTTGGCCGCTATGGGGGCGAGCTCGAGCGGGTGAAGAGGATGCTCGAGCGCAGCGACGGCAGAGCGCTCGAGGCGCTTTTCTCGGGCGCTCGCGCCGCGCGCAACCGGTGGCTGAAAGACAGGCAATGAGCCCACGGCCGTGAAATTCCTCGATCTCGAGCCGATCGCGCGTGCTGCGGGCACGGTAGTCCTGCCGGGATCCAAGAGCATCTCCAACCGCGTGCTGCTGCTTGCCGCCCTGGCGCGCGGCAATACCCTGGTTCGCGATCTGCTCGATGCGGATGACACCCGGGTGATGCTCGAGGCGCTCAAGCGCCTGGGCGTCGAAGTGGCAAGCGTCGCCGGTGGCATCGACATTCGCGGCGTGGCCGGCGTTTTCCCGGTGAAGGATGCCGATCTGGCCCTGGGCAACGCCGGCACGGCGTTCCGGCCGCTTACCGCGGCCCTCGCGCTCGCCGGCGGCGAGTACCGGCTCTCGGGCGTGCCACGCATGCACGAGCGCCCGATCGGCGATCTGGTGGACGCGTTGCGCCGGCTCGGAGCACGCATCGAGTATTCAGGCACGCAAGGCTTCCCTCCGCTCGTGGTGCACGCGGGCAGGATCCGGGCCGGAGACAAGGTGCGCGTGCGCGGTGATGTGTCTTCGCAATACCTGTCCGCGTTGCTCATGGCCCTGCCCATGACGGGCGCGCAAACGGAAATCGAGGTCGAAGGCGAGCTGATTTCCAAGCCCTATGTCGAGATCACCTTGAACCTGATGCGTCGGTTCGGCGTCAAGGTCGAGCGTGACGGATGGAAAACCTTCAGCGTCCCGGCCACGCGCTATGCCAGCCCCGGGGAGATCCGCGTCGAGGCAGACGCGTCTTCGGCGTCGTATTTTCTCGCCGCGGGTGCGATCAGCGGGCTCTCCGGCGGCGGCCCGGTGCGCGTCGAAGGCGTCGGCCGCGGCAGCATCCAGGGCGACGTGCGCTTCAGCGAAGTCCTTCAGGGCATGGGCGCGCAGATTGCGATGGGCGAGGACTGGATCGAGGCGACGGCCGGACCTGAGGCGCGCGCTCGCGGCAGGCTGAAGCCGATCGACGCCGATCTCAACCACATCCCCGACGCCGCCATGACCGCCGCGGTCGCGGCCCTGTTCGCCGAAGGTCCGAGCACGTTGAGAAACATCGCCAGCTGGCGCGTCAAGGAGACCGACCGCCTCGCCGCCATGGCGACCGAACTGCGCAAGCTCGGCGCGAAAGTCCAGGAAGGCGCGGACTTTCTGAAAGTGGAACCGCCGCGGGCGCTGCGCGCCGCGAGCATAGACACCTACGACGACCATCGCATGGCGATGTCTTTCTCGCTCGCAGCACTGGGCGGAGTGCGGGTGCGCATCAACGACCCTGGGTGCGTGGGCAAGACCTTCCCCGGCTACTTCGACGAGCTCGGGCGAATCGCCGGGCGCTGAGCGATGACGCTTCCCGTGGCAGCCGATCCTCCCGTGATCGCCATCGACGGTCCGTCGGCCTCGGGGAAAGGCACGGTGGCGCTTTGCGTCGCGCGCGAACTGGGGTTCCACACCCTGGATAGCGGCAGCCTGTACCGGCTGGTGGCGCTGGCGGCGA
Source organism: Gammaproteobacteria bacterium (assembly GCA_041496705.1). Classification (GTDB taxonomy): domain Bacteria; phylum Pseudomonadota; class Gammaproteobacteria; order Burkholderiales; family SG8-39; genus VBDM01. The sequence goes on from JBGQFD010000118.1 coordinate 6,539, forward strand.
TGCGCGAGAAGGTCGATCTCGCCGACGGCGAGCGTCTGGCGAGACTCGCCGGCCGGCTCGCGGTCCGGTTCGAGGGCATCGAAATCAAGCTGGGGGCCGAGCGCGTCACCGAAACGATCCGCACCGAGGAATGCTCCCTGGCGGCCTCCCGGGTGGCGGCGCAGCCGGCGGTCCGGCAGGCGCTGCTCGAGCGTCAGCACGGCTTCCGTCGGCCTCCGGGCCTAGTCGCAGAGGGGCGCGACATGGGCTCGGTGGTATTTCCGGACGCCGTGCTCAAGGTGTTCCTCACTGCGAGTCCCGAAGCGCGGGCCGAGCGGCGGCATAAACAGTTGAAAGAAAAAGGAATCGCTGCTACACTTTTCGGCCTTCTGCAGGACTTGCGCGAGCGCGACGCACGCGATGCGACGCGCAGCGTGGCGCCTCTCAAGCAAAGCCCCGGGGCGCGGCTGCTCGACACGACTTCGTTGAGCGCCGCGCAGGCGGCGGCCCTCATCGTGGGCTGGTACCGCGGGGCGAATGGGTGACATCAAGCCAAGCCCGATAGCGACTTGGCTTTTTGTTGTGATTAACCAACCCCGTCCGAGTTGACGGGCATGTGCAGGTATTTTCTATGTCGAATGCAGCGCCCGCAGTAGCCCCCGTAGCAGCCCCCGCAGAGAGTTTTGCCGCCCTTTTCGAGGAAAGCCTGACCCGGAAAGAGATGCGCACCGGTGAAGTCATCACCGCCGAAGTGGTCCGCGTCGACATGAACTACGTGGTCGTCAACGCCGGATTGAAGTCCGAATCCTTCATTGCCCTCGAGGAGTTCAAGACCGACAAGGGCGAAGTCGAGGTCAAGCCGGGCGATTTCGTCAGTGTCGCGATCGAAGCGCTCGAGGACGGCTACGGCGAGACGCGCCTGTCGCGCGACAAGGCCAAGCGTCTCGCGGCCTGGCTCGATCTGGAAAAGGCCCTGGAATCCGGCGCAATCGTGAGGGGCGTCATCTCGGGCAAGGTCAAGGGCGGGCTGACGGTGATGACGAACGGCATCCGCGCGTTTCTGCCCGGATCGCTGGTCGACATCCGCCCGGTGAAGGACACCCAGCCCTATGAAGGCAAGGAAATGGAGTTCAAGGTCATCAAGCTCGACCGCAAGAGAAACAACGTGGTCGTGTCGCGGCGCGCGGTTCTGGAGGCTTCACAGGGAGCAGAACGCGAAGCGCTGCTCTCGAATCTGCAGGAAGGTGCGACCGTCAAGGGCATCGTCAAGAACATCACCGACTACGGCGCGTTCGTCGACCTGGGCGGCATCGACGGCCTCTTGCACATCACCGACCTCGCCTGGCGGCGCGTGAAACATCCCTCCGAGGTGCTCGCTGTCGGCGACGAAGTCACCGCCAAGGTGCTGAAGTTCGATACCGAGAAGAACCGCGTTTCGCTGGGCCTGAAGCAGCTCGGCGAAGACCCCTGGGTCGGGTTGTCGCGCCGGTACCCGACCAGCACGCGCCTGTTCGGCAAGGTCACGAACCTCACCGACTACGGCGCCTTTGTCGAAGTCGAGCAAGGCATCGAGGGGCTGGTGCACGTGTCGGAGATGGACTGGACCAACAAGAATGTGCACCCGTCCAAGGTGGTCGCTCTGGGTGACGAAGTCGAGGTGATGATCCTGGAAATCGACGAGGAGCGCCGCCGCATTTCCCTCGGGATGAAACAGTGCCTGCCGAACCCCTGGGAAGAGTTCTCGATGAATTTCAAGAAAGGCGACCGGGTCAAGGGCCAGATCAAGTCGATCACCGACTTCGGCATCTTCATCGGCCTGCCGGGCGGCATCGACGGTCTGGTGCACCTGTCGGACCTCTCCTGGTCGGCACCGGGCGAGGAGGCCGTGCGCAACTTCAAGAAGGGCGAGGAGATCGAGGCTCAGGTCCTTTCGATCGACATGGAACGCGAGCGCATCTCCCTCGGCGTGAAGCAGCTCGAGGGCGATCCCTTCAACAATTTCATCGCCGGGCACGACAAGGGCAAGCTGGTGTCGGGCACGGTCAAGTCGATCGACGCGAAGGGCGCGGTCATCTTGATGTCGGGCGATGTGGAGGGATATCTGCGTGCGTCGGAAATATCGCGTGACCGCGTCGAGGATGCACGCACCCATCTCAAGGAGGGCGACAGCCTGACGGCGATGGTCATCAACGTCGACCGCAAGAACCGCACGATCAATCTGTCGATCAAGCAGAAGGATCTGGCGGAGGAGAACCAGGCGATGGCCAAGCTGCAGAGCGAAAGTGCCGCCAGCGCGGGCAGCACCAACCTTGGCGCGCTCCTGAAGGCGAAGCTGGACAACAAGAACGCCCAACAGTAATCGAAATCCGGCATGACCAAGTCCGAACTGATCGCCCGGCTGGCGGCGCGCTATCCGCAGCTCGTCGCCAAGGACGCGGAGTTCACCGTGAAGATGATCCTGGACGCGATGACGCAGAGCCTGGTCAAGGCCGAACGCATCGAGATCCGCGGCTTTGGCAGCTTCGGGCTGAACCATCGGCCGGCACGGATCGGACGCAACCCGAAGTCTGGCGAAAAGGTCCACGTACCCGAGAAATTCGTGCCGCACTTCAAGGCCGGCAAGGAGTTGCGGGAGCGTGTAGACCGGAAGTAAGGCCTGAATGGCGGAACGCGGACGGCGGCATCGGCGAGGTGCCGCCGTTTTGTTTCAATCATCCGGGTTTAGTCCCCTTTCCCGGAACCGAGGCCAATGAAGCTCTTCAAATACCTTTTGCGGACCTTGTGGGTGCTGCTTTTCGTGGCGATATTCATGTTCGCTCGCAGGAACGACGACTTGGTCACGTTGCGGTTCATCCCCGGGCTTGCCTGGGAGGCGCCACTGGTGCTCGTGGTGCTGAGCTCGTTTATCCTCGGTGCCTTGCTGGGGATCCTGGCGTGCCTCTCGCGCTGGGTTCGGCAGCGCCGGGAGATTCTCAGGCTGAGGCGCGAGCTGCGCGGCAAAGGCGCAGACGTGCAGACGGGGACCTGAAACCGATGGAATTCGAGCCCTGGTGGCTGCTGGGATTCGCCTTGTTCTTCGGGCTCGGCTGGCTGGCGGCACGCATCGACATCAAGCACCTCATATCGGAATCCAGGCAGCTGCCGCGCTCGTATTTCAAGGGCCTGAATTTCCTTCTGAACGAGCAGCCGGACAAAGCGATAGAGGCGTTCATCGAGGTCGTCAAGGTCGATCCGGAAACGATAGAACTTCATTTCGCCCTGGGAAGCCTGTTCCGGCGGCGTGGCGAAACCGAGCGCGCCATCCGCATGCACCGGAATCTTCTGGAGCGCTCGGACCTGGGGGAAGAGCAGCGCCTGCATGCGATGGTCGAACTCGGTCAGGACTACCTCAAGGCGGGCCTGCTCGACCGCGCGGAGGAGGTGTTCGGCAAGCTGAAGGGATCGGCGCATCGGGCGCAGGCGCTCAAGTTCCTTGTGGAGATCTACCAGCACGAAAAGGACTGGATGAAGGCGATCGCGATCGCCCGCGAGCTGGAACGGGATTCCGGGCAGTCCGCGCAGAAGGAGATCGCCAACTACTACTGCGAGCTTGCGGTGTCGGAAGCGACGCATTCGCGGCCCGAGGCCGCCAGGCGGCACGTCGACGCAGCGCTCACCGCCCACCGGAAATGCGTTCGGGCGAACCTGATCCTCGGCGATCTTTTCGTCGCCGCGGGCGACCATACCAATGCCATCGAGGCGTGGAAAAGGATCGAACAGCAAACGCCGGACTATCTGGCCCTGGTCGCGCACCGCCTGCTGGGAAGCCACCGGGCGTTGGGGCGCACGGAGGAGGGATTGACGCTGCTGCGCGGCTATCTCGCCAGTTTCCCGTCGCTCGATCTGCTCGATGTAGCGTTTCAGTCCACGCTGGATGCGGAAGGGCCGGATGCGGCGTACAAACTGGTGCGGGACGAATTGCGGCGCAACCCGACGCTGCTGGGGCTGGACAAGCTGCTCGAGGCGCAGGCGCTGGTGGCACCCCCGGAGCGGCGCAACGATCTCGAACTGGTGCGCAACCTGGTGCACGGTCATACGCAGCGAATTGCGCG
>JBGQFD010000119.1:0-10444 GCA_041496705.1 Gammaproteobacteria bacterium
CATTCGAGGAGGAGCGTTATGAGACAAAGTCTGTTGCACGCGTTCGCTCTTGCCGTCGTCGCGTCGGCGCTCGCCGGTGGAGCGCTCGCGCAGTCCTACCCTTCCCGACCGGTCAAGGTCATCGTCCCTTTCCCGCCCGGAGACGCGGCCGACATCCTGTCGCGGCTCATCGGGCCGAAGGTGGCCGAACGGATGGGGCAGCCGGTCATCGTCGAAAACCGCGCCGGCGCAAGCGGTCAGATCGGCCTGGAGGTCCTCAAGAACGCCCCCGCCGACGGCTACACCATCGGCGTCGGCCAGGGCGGCAATCTCGTGGTCGCGCCCCACACCTACAAGAAGCTCCCGTACGATCCGCTCAAGGATTTCGTCGCGGTCGCGATCCTCGCGACGAACTACCTTGCCGTCGTTGCGAATCCCGGCGTGCCGTTCAAATCGGCGGCCGAAATGGTCGCCTGGGCCAAGGCGAACCCCGGACGGCTGACCCTCGCCACGAACGGCGAAGGCGGATTCCCGCACCTCGCGTTCGAGCACCTGGCCGTGATGGGCGACTTCAAGTTCCAGCACATTCCTTACAAGGGCGCAGCGCAGATCATCACCGACGTCATGGGAGGGCAGGTGCAGCTGGGAATCGGGGCCTACACCAGCCTCTCCCCGCACGTGCTCTCGGGCCGGGTACGGCTTATCGCGGTCACCAACCCGGTGCGCGTACCGAACAAGCCCGAGCTTCCGATATTCGCCGAGGCCGTCCCGGGATACGACTCCCGCGGCTGGTTCGGCTATGTCGCGCCGGCTGCGACGCCGCGCGAGATCGTCGCAAGATTGAACGACGAGATCAACCGCGCGATGAAGCTGCCGGACGTCTCGGAGAAAATGATCGCCTCGGGCCTCATCATCGTGACCGAGCCGCCGGAGTTCTTCGGCGACATGATAAGGAGCGACTACGCCAAATACGGCAAGCTCGCCCGCGACATCGGCTTCAAGCCGCAGTGAGCTGCATGACGGGCCCTTGCTGACACCGCGCATCCTCGCGGCGCTGCTCGCGCTTCTGGCGCCGGCACCGGCGGCCCTTGCGTGGGGCCCCGAAGGGCATCGCATGGTCGGAGAAATCGCGGCGCGCTTCCTCAACGCGAGAGCGAGCGCCGAAGTCCTCGAAGTGCTCAGGAACGATCGCCTCGCGGACGGCCAGCCCTCCGGCCGGCGTACGCTGGGCGAAGTCGCGAACTGGGCCGATGAAATCAAGGACACGGAGTGGGGCAAGCGGCGCGGTTCCTGGCACTACGACGACGTGCCGCTTTGCGGGGCTGCGGAGTACTCGAAGTACTGCCGCAGCGGGCGCTGCGCTTCCGCTCAGCTCGCCCGCCAGATCGAAATCCTCGGCAACGGGCGGGCGAGGCCCGGGCAGCGCAGCGAGGCACTCAAGTGGGTCGTGCACATCGTCGGCGACATCCACCAGCCGCTGCACGCCGCCAACCGAAGCGACCGCGGCGGAAACCGAGTACAGGTGTCCTTCTTCGGGGAACGCGATAACCCGCCCTATGGAAGCCTCAACCTGCACGCGGTCTGGGACGTTCACCTGGTGCGGCGCGTGATCGCCGACCGGCACGGCGAGCACGCCTGGATCGCGGCGCCTATGAGCGAGGCGCAACGCGCGGCGTGGAGCGCAGGCTCGGTGCCCGACTGGGTGGCCGAAACTCACGCTCTGGCGAGGGATGTCGCGTACGCCGCGTTGCCGGTGCCGGTCTCCTGCTCGCAGAAAATAGCGGGTGTCGTCACGATCGACCAGGCGTATTACTCGAGGGTCGCGCCGGTCATCGGTGCTCAGATCCAGAAAGCAGGCGTGCGGCTCGCCCGGCTTCTGAATGAAACTTTGGGGAGATGACGCTGTGGCGCCGCCTCAATCCTGGAGAGATTTGCCGTGCTCAGCCCGCGCGCGACACCTTCCCGGTTATCCTGTATACAGTTTCCGCCGCCGCGCCGCGGGCGCGTCCCGGAACCGACAGGGAGAGGGCTTTGAAGTTTTCCTTTTTCCACCTGATGCCCTACACGCATCTGGAGCTTCAGTCGCACGACTGGCCGTTCCCGAACCGCTATTTCGATCCGGCAAAGGCGAGCGCGCTCTACCGGACCTACGTCGAGAGCATGATCCACGCCGAAGCCTGCGGCTTCGACTGGGTCGGCTGCAACGAGCACCACTTCAGCCCCTACGGCATGATGGCGAATCCAAACCTGATCGGCGGCGCGCTCGCCTATTCGACGAAACGGGTGAAGATCGCCATGATCGGCAACCTCGTTCCGCTCAACAATCCGATCCGCATCGCCGAGGAATACGCGATGCTCGACTGCATGAGCGGAGGACGGCTGGTGGCGGGGCTGATGCGCGGCATCCCGCACGAGTACCTCGCCTATAACATCCCTCCGGGCGAGTCCTGGGAGCGGCAGCGCGAGGCTGTCGAGCTGATCCTCAAGTGCTGGACGGAGCCCGAGCCCTTCGGCTGGGAGGGAAAGCATTTCCAGTATCGTCAGGTGTCGATCTGGCCGAAGCCGCTGCAGAAACCGCACCCGCCGCTGGTAATCTCGGCGAGCAACGCCGATTCGGCGAAGTTCGCCGCCGAGATGCGCGCGACCATGGGCATGGTGCTGCTCGTCGATTTGCCGAGCGGCAAGGAGAACATCCGCACTTACCGGGAGACGGCAAGAGCGAATGGCTGGGAGCCGACCGCGGAGAACATCCTCGTCGGCATGCACACCTGCATAGCCGAGACCGACGCGGAAGCGAAGCGCCAGCTGTCGCACGGCCTGAAATACTTCGACGAGGTCCTGATGGGCGGGCTGCAGGCCTCGCAGCGCATCGTGCTGCAGAAGACGCGCTACTTCGAGAACGAAGAAAGCCGCGACCGCTGGAAGAGCCGTCTGGACAAGCGCAAGACGCTCACGCTCGACGAAGCGATCGAGCGCGGCACGGTGCTCTGCGGCAGCCCCGAGACCGTGGTCGCGCAGATCAAGCGTATCCATGCCGAGCTCGGCCACGGCGTGTTCAACTTCACCGTGAAGGTCGGCACGCTGCCCGACGAGGTGATCCGGCGCGGCATGGAGCTTTTCCGCGACCGGGTGCTTCCGCACGTGCGCGATCTGTAGATCGGGAAGATCATGCAACCACAAGCGCGCAAGGTCACGCTCTCCACCGGCGAACTGACATATTTGGTCGCGGGCAAGGGCCGGCCGCTTCTCTACCTGCATCCGGCGGGAGGCGTGCGCTGGACGCGCGTGCTCGAAGGACTCGCAGGATCGTTCGCGCTGCACGTTCCGGTCATGCCCGGGTTTGACGGCACGCCACCACACGACTCGGTCAGGTCCATGCGAGGCCTTGCGAATCTCGCCGGCGAATTCATCGACAAGGTCGTCGGCGGTCCCAGCGACGTCATGGGCTGCTCGTTCGGGGGCTGCGTTGCACTGTGGCTTGCGGCCGAGCGTCCGGACTGCGTCGATCACCTCGTGCTCGAGTGTCCGGCGGTATTCCGTACCAAGGCTTCACCGCCCGCCGACGCGGAGGCGCTGAAGAAGCTCCTTTTCGCGCACCCGGAGAGATTGCCGCCGGAATCGAAGCCCGCGGAGCAGGAAGCCGCGAACCGCAGGATGCTGCCGCGCTACCGCGCCCCTGACGACGCGGACTCGGAATTGCTCGTGAAGGTCCCTTCGATCGACAAGCTCACGCTCATCCTTCACGGCACCGCCGATCGGGTGATCCCGAAGGAAAGCGTGCAGCTCCTAAAGAGCCGCCTGCCGCGCTCCTATCTCGTCTACGTGTGGGACGCCGCGCACTCGATCGAGGTCGATCAGCCCGAACGCATGCTCTTGCTGATGGAGAGCTTTCTGCAGCGCTCCGAGGGCTTCATGGTCAACTGGGGCACGCTCGCTGTGAATCCGGGATGACAGACAAGCAGGCAAAGCCGCCGTTTCGCGCCGACCAGGTCGGCAGCCTGCTGCGTCCCGCGCAGATCAAGGAAGCCCGCGCGAAGGTCGAGCGCGGCGAGATGAACGCCGCGCAATTGCGCGCGATCGAAGACCGCTGCATACGCGAGGCGGTCGCACGCCAGGAATCGCTCGGACTGCAGGTTGTCACCGACGGCGAATACCGGCGCGGCTGGTGGAACCACGACTTCCTCGGAAAGATCGACGGCGTCGAGATCGAACTGGACCAGGCCTCGTACAAGTTCGCCGGGACCGACGATCCGCGCTTCACCGCGAAGGTGAGGCGCAAGGTGCGGCGCGCGCGGCCGATGATGCTCGATCACTTCATCTACCTCAAGTCGGTGGCGCGTGTGACGCCCAAGTTCACCATGCCCTCACCCTCGATCCTGTACCACCGCGGTGGCCGGGCCGCGATCAGCCGCGAGGCGTATCCCGGCCTCGACGAACTGTGGCGCGACGTGGGCAGGGTGTATCAGGAGGAGATCCGGGATCTCGCCGCCGCGGGTTGCAGCTATCTGCAGATCGACGACACCAGCTTCTCCTTTCTCTGCGACGAGAAGTTCCGCGAGAGCTGCCGAACCCGCGGCGACGATCCCGACGAGCTCCCGCACATGTACGCGCGCGCGGTAAACGCGGCGGTCACCGACCGCCCGGCGGGAATGACCGTCGTCATGCACACTTGCCGCGGCAACTGGAAGAGCACCTGGCTCGCTGCGGGCGGCTACGACCCGGTGGCCGAAGCGGTGTTCGGTGAGACCAACGTGGACGGCTGGTTCCTCGAGTACGACAGCGAGCGCGCCGGAAGCTTCGAGCCGCTTCGGTTTGTCCCGAAAGGAAAAAAGGTCGTGCTCGGCCTCGTGTCCACGAAAACCCCGGTTCTTGAAAGGAAGGACGATCTGAAAAAGCGGATCGATGACGCGGCGAAGCACATTCCGATCGAGAATCTTTGCGTGAGCCCGCAGTGCGGCTTCGCCAGCAGCCATCACGGCAACTTGCTCACCGAAGACGATCAGTGGAGGAAGCTCGCGCTCGTGGTCGAGGTGGCCGACGAGATGTGGGGCGGTACCTGAGCGGCGCGGGTCGCCGCGCTTACTCGACGCTTACCCCGGAGAGCCTGATCAGCCGGTCCCAGCGCGCGTACTCGGATTTGAGGAACTCGGCGAACTGGTCGGGGGTGTTGCCGACGACCTCGAACCACTGTCTCGTTACGTACTGCTCGCGAAACGCCGGGTTGTCGAGAACCCTCATCGTATCTGCGTAGATCCTCGCGACGATCTCGCGCGGGATTCCCGCCGGTCCCATGAGCGCGAACCAGGTCCCGGCCTCATAGCCGGGAACGCCGGACTCGGCGACCGTCGGAAGATTCGGCAGCGCCGGAATCCGCTGCGCCGTGGCCGCCGCGAGGAGCCTGAGCCTGCCGGCGCGGGCGTGCGGTTCGACGAGGAGCGGCGTCACCATCATCATTTGAATTTGGCCCGCAAGAAGGTCGGTCACCGCGGGTCCCGCGCCCTTGTAGGGCACGTGCACGATGTCGATACCCAGCAGGTTTTTCAGGTAATTGACGCTGATGTGCGCCGAGGAGCCCAAGCCGAAGGAGCCGTAGGAGATCGAGCCGGGTTTCTCTTTCGCGAGCGCGACGAATTCCCGGAAAGTGTTCGCTCGCACCGAGGCGTGCACCGCGATGACCCAGGGGAAACGAACCAGCACCGTGATCGGCGTGAAGCCGTTCAAACCGTCGTACGGGAGTTTCCTGTACAGGTGCGGATTCATCACGAACGAGGAGGCGTCGGACACCAGCAGCGTGGTGCCGTCGGGCACCGATTTCGACACGTGATCGGCGCCGAGGATCTGGTTTGCGCCGGGACGATTTTCCACCAGAACCGCTTGTCCCCAGATTTCGGAAAGGCGCGGCGCCAGAGCGCGCGAGAACGCGTCGGTGGCCCCTCCCGGCGAAGTCGGCACGACGATCCTTACCTGCCGCGAAGGAAACGCCGGTTCCTGTGCTCCGGAAAGTACCGGGACCGAGATGAAAACGACGGCCGCAAGCCCGAGTGCAGGAATGGGAATCGCCATGGAGACTCCAGGTTGTGTGTGCACAGCCATTTTAGAACGACCCGGCGGCAGATGGCGGGAAGCGTCCCATGGCACTTATAATTGGCCGCTCGAGCCGATCCGCAGGAGAAAGTCCCGATGACCCGTCGTCTCAACCTTCCCGACCGTTCCCGCCGCCGCATCCTTGCAGCACTTGCCGCGGCGGCGTCGGTGCCATTCGGAGCGCTCGCTCAGGGGATTTCCAGGCGTCCGGTGCGCATCATTGTGCCGTTCACGCCTGCGGCAGGACCGGACATCGTTGCCCGGCTGCTCGCGCCGAAGCTGCAGGCGCGCTGGGATCAGCCGTTCTTCGTCGAGAACCGGCCGGGCGCCTCGGGGACGATAGGCACCGAGATCGTCGTGAAATCTCCACCCGACGGCCAGACCATCATGGTCGGGCCGGCGTCCATCGTCACCGCGCCGCATCTCTACCCGAAGATTGCCTACGACGTCGTCAAGGACCTGTCGGCAGTGTCCGCCATCGGGTCGACGAGCCTCGCGCTGGTGGTGCACAAGGCGGTGCCCGTGAACACCGCGCAGGAATTCATCGCCTGGGTGAAGTCGCAGCCGGGCAAGCTCAACTACGCCTCGCCGGGCAACGGCACCCACCACCACCTGTGCATGGAGCTGCTCAAGCTGCAGGCGGGTCTGGATATCGTGCACGTGCCGTACAAGGGATCGGCGGGCGCGGAGAACGACCTGATCGCGGGCGTCGTGCCGATGATGTTCCTGCCGATCCACGTCGCGCTGCCGAAGATCAGGGCAAGGCAGGTCAAGGTCCTCGGCGAGAGCCTGAAGCAGCGCCATCCGCTGTTTCCGGAGATTCCCTCGCTGCACGAGCAGGGCGTGACTGACTACGACGTCGACCTGTGGATCGGCGTATGGGCGCCGCCCGGATTGCCGGCGGATCTTCTCGAAAGGTACAACTCCGAGATTCGCGCCGTCGTCGCGCAACCGGACATGCGCGAGCAGCTCGCCGGCCAGGGTCTGGTGCCCAACACCGGTACCCCCGAGCAGTTCGCCCGCCTGGTGAAGGATGACTTCGAGAAGTGGGGCAAGATCATCCGCGAAGCGAAGATCAGGGCGGACTGATTCGCGCCGCATGAAAGCCATCCACACCGTGGGCGTGCTCGGGTTGGGCAAGATGGGCGGCCCGATGGCCGGGCACCTCCTTGCCCGGGGCTTCGAGGTGGTGGGCTACGATCCCCGCGCCGAGGCGCGCGCGAGCGCCGCGGCGCGGGGCGCCCGCACGGTCGCGTCTGCGCGCGAGCTCGCCGGGGTCTGCGATCTGGCGATCGTCGTCGTCGGTTTCGACAGCGAGGTCGAGGATGTCGTGTTCGGTCAGGACGGCGTCCTCGCAGGCGCGAGGCCCGGCCTGGTGCTTGCGCTTGGTTCGACCGTATCGCCGACCTACGCGAAGCGGCTCGCGGCCCGGCTGGCCGAGCGCGGTGTCGCGCTGCTCGACATTCCGCTCGCGCGCGGTGAGGCGGCCGCCGTGGCGGGCAGGCTCCTCATCTATGGTGCGGGAGACGAGGCCGCGTTCGAAGCCTGCCGGGCGGCGTTCAGCGCGTTCGCTTCGGACATATTCCACCTCGGGCCGGCGGGGGCGGGGCAGGTCGGCAAGATGGTGAACAATCTCATCCTCTGGGCATGCATCTCGGCGAACGACGAAGGGCTGCGCCTGGGCGCGGCGCTCGGCGTCGACCCGGAGCGCTTGACCGAGGCGCTCAGCCATGGAAGCGCCCAGAACTGGGCGATGGACACGCAGGCCGAGCGCAGCGGCATGCCTTGGGCCGAGAAGGACATGCATATCGTGCTTGAGGAGGCGGACCTGGCGCGCTTGAGCCTACCGCTCTGTGGTACTGTGAAGGAGACCATCAAGGGCTTGAAGATTCGCTTGGGGCTCGGCATGCCGGAGGTTCCGGGACGCATCTAGGCAATCGGGATCGGAGGACACATGGCATTCTTCAGCGGCATTTTCTGGCAGTGGTTGGCCCAGTGCTCGATGGTGTTGTTTCTCGTCGTCGCCGTGGCCGGCTTCGCCGTGGGCGTGGGGTTGCTCGTGTCCACGCAGAAGACCATCGCGTTGTCCCACGTCGTGAATCGCTGGGTGTCGACGCGCCACGCCCTGAAGGCGGTCGAGGTGTCGCACGACACCGAGCGGGTTTCGCACAAGTACCAGCGCTGGGTAGCCGGAGGCTTCGTGATCGGCGGGCTGGTGTCGGTAATCGGCCTGGTCGCGGGGTTCGACGTTGCCGCGGCGAGCGCGGCGATGGCGAGGCAGGCGATGGTGCCGGTAGTCGCGATCGTCCTGAACGCGCTGAAGTGGTTTCTGGTCGTCGGAAGCGCGTTCGGAGTGGTGATCGGAGGCATGCTGCTGTTCTATCCGAATGCCGAGATCACCCTGGAGAAATTCGCCAACCAATGGGTTTCCTCCAGGCGCGTCGTTCGCAACTGGGACGACATGCACATGACGCTCGATCGTCTGGTCGAGGCGCATCCCCGGCCCGCGGGCTGGGTGATAGCGTTCACGTCCGCAGCCGCGGTGATCTACGCGATCGTCACACTGGTGCGCTGGTACTGAAACGCGGCAGGGCCGCCGGCTTCGGTCGCGAGGGCTGCGCGTGAAGCCCAAGACTCTGGACCGGGCCTTGTCGTAGGCGGGTTTCAGCCGAAGCGGTAGCGAGCGACCGCGTCCTCGTTCCAGGTGATGCCGGTCCCGGGGCGGTCGGGGATCTGCAGCGCGCCCCCGACCACGCGCGGCGGCTCGGCGAGTATCGGACTCGCCCAGTCGACGTACTCGAGAAAATGGCAGGTCGGGGTCACGGCGAGCAGGTGCGCGCTCGCTTCGGGAAAGAGATGCGAGGACATGCGCACGCCTTTCGCCGCGGCGAGCTGGGCGGCGCGCTGCCAGCCGGTGACGCCGCCGATACGCTCGAGGTCGGGCATGACGAAGTCGCAGGCCTTGGCGGCGAGCGCCTCCTCCATCTGCTCCGGCAAAGAGAAGTTCTCCCCGATCTGCACGGGCGTCGCGAGTTCGCGCGCGATTTCGGCGCAGCCGCGAAAATCGTCGTGCCGGATCGGCTCCTCGATCCAGGCGAGGCCCTCGCCGTCGAGCGCACGGCCGCGCCGCAGCGCTTCGGCGACCGACAGCGCCTGGTTGAAATCGACCATGAGATCGACGCGCTCCGGCAGCCGGCGGCGCACCGCGCGAACCGCGGCAAGGTCGGCTTCCAGCGTCGGGTTGCCCAGGCGCAGTTTTAGCGCGTCGAACCCGCCCTCGAGCAGGCGCTCGGACTCGTCGGCGACGGCCTGCGCAGGCATCAGGCCCAGGCCGTTGCTGTTGTACGCCTTGACCGGGCGCCGCGTGCCGCCGAGAAATTCCACCAGGGGCGCGCCGGCGGCCACCGCGAGCGCGTCCCAGCAGGCGACGTCGAAACCGGACATCGCCATGCGCACCACGCCCTGCACGCCGATCAGCTTGAAGCGCCGCGCGAGCCTCGCCGCCAGCTCGACGGGAGCGATGAGCTCGCCGCGCGCGCAGCGCTCTATCTCGCCGAGCATGGCGGCGATCGCCGGCGCGGCGGCGGGCAGGTAGCAGAATAGATAGGCGCGGCCGGTGACGCCTTCCTCGGTCTGGACGTCGATCAGCAGGAGCGGTGCGGAGCGGACCGAGCCCGCGCTCGTGCCCAGGGGAAGGCTCATCGGCACGTCGACCGAGACCGCGCGCACGCCGCGCAGCGTGAGGCGCGGCGGATTCACGAGGGATTCGTTCCCGCGGCGCGCAGCGCGAGGATGTCGCAGACCGCGCGGTTTGCCGGCGTCGGCACGCCCGCGGCGCTTCCAAGCTGCACCACGCCGCCGCTGAGCCAGTCGACCTCCAGCCGGTTGCCGCGCTCCAGGTCGTGATGCATCGACGAGGTCATGTCGGCGGGCAGTCCGTCGGCGAAGCCGAGGCGGCCTTCAGCGTAGTCCTCGGGCAGTGCGACGCCGTGTGCGCGCCCGACGGCGACGGCTTCGCGCATGATGTCCAGCAGGAACGCGCGCGTTTTGGGATTCTCGCGGATCGGCCCGATGTTCGTGCGCATCGTCGTAGTCGTCGCCGACAGTCCGACGAGGAAAACGTACTTCTCCCAGATCGCCCGGCGCACGTCGGTGCTCAACTCCGCGGTGACGCCGGCGCGCAGCAGGGCTTCATGCAGGAAGCTCGCGCGGGTGGATTTGCTGCCGTCGTATTCGCCGAGGACGACGCGCTGCATCGTTCCGGTCTGGCGGATCGTCCCCGGCTTCGAGATCGTGCTGGCGACGTAGGCGACGCCGCCCATGACCGCGGCGTCACCGAAATGGCGGCGCAGGATGTCGTCCTTGATCACGCCGTTCTGCA
>JBGQFD010000120.1:0-9769 GCA_041496705.1 Gammaproteobacteria bacterium
GTCTGGCGGCGGCGGTAGTCGGCGGGGACCTTGGCGGCGTGGGCGTTGGTGATCTCGAGGTAGAAGCCGTGCACGTTGTTGTACGCGACGCGCAGGTTCGGGATGCCGGTTCGCGCTCGCTCGCGCGCTTCCAGTTGCGCGAGGAAATCCCCCGAGTGAGTCTGCAGCGTGCGCAACTCGTCGAGTTCGGAGCTGTAACCGGATGCGATCACGCCGCCGTCGCGCACGAGGGCCGCCGGTTCCTCCTGCACCGCGCGGCGCAGCAGGGTGAGGCAATCCCCCGGCGTCTGCAGATCGGCGAGCAGCGCGGCGAGGAGCGTGTTGTTCCGCGGCACCGCCGTCGCGAGCTCGGGGAGCAGCGCCAGGCTGTCGCGCAGCGACGAAAGATCGCGCGGGCGCGCCTGCACGAGCGCGATGCGCCCGGCGATGCGCTCGATGTCGGCAAAGCGCCGCAGCAGGGCGTGGAGCGCCGCGTGCGCGTCGGTCAGCGTGCCCACGGCGTCGTGACGCGCCGCGAGCGCGGCCTGGTCGCGCAAGGGATGATGCAGCCAGTGGCGCAGGAGGCGGCTGCCCATGCCGCTGGCGCAACGGTCGAGGAGCGAAAACAAGGTCGGCGCGGTCTCGCCGCGCAGCGTCTCGGTCAGCTCCAGGTTGCGCCGGGTCGCCGCGTCCATGCGCAGGGTTTCGCCGGGGCGCTCGGCGATCACCGCCGACACATGCGAGAGCGCCTGCCCTTGCGTCTTCCTCGCGTATTCGAGCAGCGCGCCGCAGGCGGCGATCGCGGGTTCGAGGTCCTCGCAGCCGTAACCGGCGAGGCTTGCCGCGCCCAGCTGCTTGAGGAGCAGCCTGCGGCCGGCGTCGAAATCGAAGTGCCACTCCGGGAGCTTGGTCACAGCGAAGCCGGCTAACATCGCGTTTTCGGCCATGCTCTCGGCCGCCAGTATTTCCGCCGGGCCGATGCGATGCAGCTCGTTCGCGAGCATTGGTGGCACGATCTCGGTAACGCGCAGCTCGCCGCTCGCCAGGTTGAGCCACGCCAGTCCCACGGCGCCCTTCGTGGTGGAGAGCGCGAGCAGTATGTTGTCGGACTTCTCCTCGAGCAGCGCCGAGTCGGTGAGCGTTCCCGGCGTGACGATGCGCGTTACCTGCCGCTCCACCGGGCCCTTGGAAGTCGCCGGGTCGCCGATCTGCTCGCAGATCGCCACCGACTCGCCGACGCGCACCAGCTTGGCGAGATACTGCTCGACCGAGTGCCAGGGAACGCCGGCCATCTTGATCGGCGCGCCGGCCGAAGTGCCGCGCGTCGTCAGCGTGATGTCGAGCAGGCGCGCGGCGCGCTCGGCGTCCGCGTAGAACATCTCGTAGAAATCGCCCATCCGGTAGAAGAGCAGGATGTCGGGATGCTGGGCCTTGATGCGCAGGTATTGCTGCATCATCGGCGAGGTACCTGGAAGATCTGCCGAGGGCGTTTGATTTCCGGTGTTAGCGCTTGGGGTTATGAGATTCCGCTTTTCCATCTCGCTCGTCAGTCCCTGTCGCGATTGCCGCAGACATGTTGCAGTAGGTCAGGGGATCTCGCAAGCCAACTTTCATGCTCAAGGCAGCGTAAAACCTGAGCCCGGCGACAACCTGGCAGGAAAAAGGAGTCGGGTGTTTACGCGGTGTACCCGTCGCACATCCCCTGTTGCATCGCTGCCTTGAAGTGCCGTCGCACTAGGTGATCGACGGACAATTTACCGGGTCCGCGACAAAGCAGAACCAGCAGCATCGCGGCCCACTGGATATGCGTCGGCCAGGCCTGAGGGTAGACGAAGATCTCGATGAACGCCGTCATGCCAAGGAGAGCCAGCGCCGCGGGGCGGGTGAGCAGCCCCAGCACGAGGAGCACCGGCGTGGTGAGCTCGATCGACGCCGCCATGTAGGCGGCGATTTCGGGGGGCAGCAGCGGCACCTTGTATTCCTCGGTGAAGAGCTCGATCGTCGTGTTCCAGTTCGCAAGCTTGCTGGTTCCCGAGTTCCAGAATACCGTCGCGACCGCGAACCGCAGCGGCAAGGCGAGAAGCCAGTAAGGTACCGACTCGAGCCAACGAAGGGTGCGTTCGATCATGTCCATTGCGGGTCGCCTGGTCGGGGCGGAATTCAGAGCGGTCATGGGATGTTCCGGGTGTGGTCAGGTGGATGTTGCGTTCAAACTGAAATTGGCGAAGCGGCCGGCCGCGAGATGGTCGGCGAGCAGTGCCGAGGCATCGAAATCCCGAGCCTCGTCGAGGGCGGCGGCGAGGGACTGGGCCGTACAGAGCGCAGAGGTGAATCTCCAAGCGGATTCGCTCATGCGGTGGACCTCGACGCCGGTGGGCAGGCGCTGCACCAGCAGCCACGCCGGGCCGGCGTGGGGATCGATCGCTGAGAGCGATGCATCGTCCTTTTCGAGCACCGCGTGCCAGATGAGATCGGCGGGATGATTCGCACGGACTAGGCTTACCGAAGGGTGTAGCACAAAGCGTACGCGCGCCCGCTCGGCCTCCGTGAGCGCGGCAAGTCGCCGTGCATCGAGCGGTCCCGTATCGTGGGCGTGGAGGGCCCGGTTCACCGCCCATTCGAGCCGGGCGACGTCAGGCAGGTAGGGAAGCGACGCCGCGGGCTCGAAGTCGGAGAGGAAACCCGGGAGTGCCTCGCCGTAATCGTCGAGACACGCGCTCATCGGCGGATGTGCTTCGATGAAAATGCCCACGGCCCCGTCGAAGAAATCCGCGCTCACGAGGTGGTGCACGGCCGGATACGACAGGCGGAGCGCCGTCGTCAGCACGCTCGCAAAGGTATTGCGGTAGATGTCCAGCCGCTCGGCCGGATTGAAGGGGCCACGAACGACGTGCGGGGAGCTTCCACGGTCGTCGCGGACGACCAGGCTCTCGCGCATCGCGCGCTGCAGCTCAAGCAGCGAGGGCGCGGCCGTTTCCACTTTCAGCCTCTTCGATCAGCGCGGCGGCCTTTGCCGCTTCCTCCAGCAGCACCGCCATCGGCGGCACTTCGGTGTCCCATTCGATCAGCGTCGGCACCGGTCCGAAGCGCGCCAACGCCTCGGCATAGAGTGCCCACACTTCCGGCGCGACGCGCGAGCCGTGATCGTCTATACACAGCGTTCGCGTGTCGTCGACTCGACGAATCGAATGGCCTGCGAGATGGATTTCAGCGATCGCGGCGGGCGGCAGCGCCGCAAGATAGGCGGAAGGCCGCCAGTCGTGGTTGCTCGCGCTGACGTAGATGTTGTTCACGTCGCAAAGGATTCCGCAGCCGGTGCGCTTCGCAACCAGCGCGAGAAACTCCCACTCCGGTATCGTCGAGTGCCGAAACTGCAGATAGGTCGAGGGATTTTCGACGAGGATTTGGTGCTTCAGGCAATCCTGCACCTGCGCGACGTTCCGACAGACGATTTCGAGCGCTTCTTCGGTCATCGGCAGGGGGAGCAGATCGGCAAGGTAGTTCCCGGCGGCGACGCTGAAGGAGAGATGCTCGGAGACCAGACCCGGCTCGACACGCCGGACGACTTCCCGTACTCGTGAGAGATGTGCCAAGTCCAGTCCTTCCGCGCTCCCGAGCGACAGGCCCGTGCCATGCAGCGAGACCTCGTAGTCACGCCGGATCGCGTCGAGCGTGGCCGGAGAAGTGCCGCCACCCATGTAGTTCTCGGTATGCACCTCGAACCACGCAGCGGCGGCATGCTCGTCGAGGACTTCCCGGTGATGGCGAAAGCGCAGCCCGACCCCGGCTTTAGCCGGGATCGAGCCGCGTCCGCCTCGCGTCGGCAGCAGAGGAGAAGCCAACTGCCGGGTCACGATCAGGAAGCGGTGGTCTTGCCGCCCTGGATCTTGGAGCAGTCGCCTGCCGGGAGCAGCACGAAGGACTTGGTGTCGCGCGCCTTGGTCGACTGACCTGCGCACGAATGCGCGCCTTCGGCGCAGTCGTTCTTGGCGACTGCGTTGATGCCATAGCACTTCTCCAGCTTGTTCGCCATCGCCCGCGCCATGTTCTCCTTCACGGGGTCCTTCATTCCCTGCCCAAATGAGGGCACGGCTTGCATCGCGAGGGCGAGTCCCACTGCGGAAGAAAGCGTCGAAGCGGCCAGTACGTACTTGTTCATGAACAGTCCTTTAAGGTTGAAGGGTCCCGGGGATCGGGGCCGTGACAGTAAATTCGATGCGACCCGACAAAAGGTTACCTGCCGAACACAGAAATAAAGTTCGCCATGAAACTCGATCCCGGTGAGAAAATCTGCGCCATGCCTTCAAGCCCGCAAAGTGCTCCGCCGATTCTCTGCGTCGTAAAGGAGGCTGCCGAGTCGTCGAGGATACGGGATCCGGCTCGACGCTCGGACCAGACGCTCGACTGGTCGATATGCATGGCACGCGCGCAGACAGGCGACCGCGAAGCCTATCGGCGATTGCTTGAAGAAGTTACGCCGTATTTGCGTTCGCTTGCTGCGCGGCTGATTGAGAACCGGAGCGACGTCGAGGATGCGGTCCAGGATGCGCTGCTGACCCTGCATGCGGTACGTCACACCTACGACCCGATGCGCCCGTTCGGTCCATGGTTGGTCGCGATCACCAAGCGTCGTATCGTCGACGGGCTGCGCCGCCGGGGACGCACTGCGTCGCGCGAGACCCCGCTCGAAGTCGAACATGAAACCTTTGCGGCGCCCGCAACGAACTTTCAGGAGGCGGCATCCGACGGCCGCGCACTCCGGGACACTATGGGGCGCCTGCCACCGGGCCAACGGGACGCGATCCGGATGTTGAAGCTCGAGGAAATGTCATTGAAAGAAGCGGCTGCGGCAAGCGGTATGTCGATCGCCGCACTGAAGGTCGCAACCCATCGCGGCCTGAAGAGTCTGCGGAAAATATTTGCAAAGCAAGGCAGAGAAAAATGATCGCGACACCAGACCTCATCGAATCGCTCGTCGCAGGCGCAGTCCCCGTCCGCCGCCTGCGTCCGCCGCTCGTTCGCGCCGCGGCATGGCTACTGTTCGCTGCGCTGATGCTCGCGTTGATGGTCGCCGTCCGAGGGGTACGGCCGGACCTCGGTCTGTCGCTGCGGCAGCTGACGTTTGCGATCGACATCGCCGCCTCGCTCGCCACTGGCATTCTCGCTGCCGTAGCGGCCTTCGTGGTGAGCCTTCCTGACCGGTCGCGGCTGTGGCTGTGGCTGCCGGTGCCCGCGCTCTTCGTCTGGATCGTCAACATCGGCTATGGTTGCCTCACGACCTGGGTGAACCTTCAGCCCGGTATGCATCTGGGAGACGAGACCGGATGCATCGCGGCGCTCGTCCTGACCGGCATGCCGTTGGCGTTCACCCTACTCATCATGCTGCGTCACACGGCGCTGCTCAGTCCTATTCCGGTGGCGATCGCGGGTGGCCTCGCCGTAGCGGGCATCACGGCATCGGTACTGCCGCTCTTTCACAACCACGATGCGAGCATATTGATCCTTGTCTGGAATCTTGGAGTCGCGGCGCTGCTGATGGCGGCGGGCGGCGCTTTCGGGCGCCGAATGTTCGCCTGGGTCGCGCCGCGGTAAGTGCGCCAATCTGAAACGGAGATGAATATGGACAGACGTTCCCTACCTTCGCCGCGGCTTGCGCCGCTGCTGGAAAATCATTCCCCGGAGCTGAAGGACAACTTCGAGTTTTCCAGGAAGAGCCTGGGCTTTGTTCCGAACAGCATGCTGATCATGCAAAGGAAGCCGAAGCTCGTGAAAGCCTTCAGCCAACTCTCCCAAGCGATCTGGGACCCGCAGTGCGAGGTGAGCCTTGGGTTCAAGCGCCTGGTCGGGCACGTTGCGAGCCGCGCGGCGGGGTGCGTGTACTGCATGGCCCATACGGCGGGCGGAGCACTACATTTCGGGGTCGAAGCGCGCAGACTTGCAGCCGTCTGGGAGTACCGCACGAGCCCGCTCTTCATTGAAGCGGAGCGCGTCGCACTGGATTTCGCGCTCGCCGCCGCTTCCGTTCCCAACGACGTTACCGACGAAATGTTCGCCGATATGCGCAAGCACTGGAGCGAGAACCAGATCGTCGAGATCGCCGCGGTCGTGGCTTACTTCGGATTCCTCAATCGGTGGAACGACACGATGGGTACGCCGCTCGAGAGCGAGCCGATCGCGGTGGGCGAAAAGTTCCTCGCAGCGCACGGCTGGAAAATCGGCAAACACGGATAGCGTTTGCCGTACCCGGCCCAAGCGGATTTCTCAGTATCGGTCGTAGTGTAGGTTGCGCTTTTTCCGCGATTTTCTGATAGCGGAAGAGCACCGCTGCATCATGGGAGAGTGCGCTGAAAGGCCTGCCGGCGACGCTGGATTTCCTGTGCTGCTGCTTGGAGGTACGAAATTTCTCCGTTCCATCTGTAGCAGCCGTCTAAGGGCTCGCGCTCCTCAAAACACCAACACCTTGTCCGCCCATTGCGTCCAAAGGCTGAGTTCAGCGAGAGTGCTGCGGCGCGTTCCCTCGATTAGCTCGGTGTCGCTCATTCCCCGGGCATCCATGCAGGTGCCGCAAACGCCGACTTCCGCGCCGGCTCGCACGACCCTTCCGATCATGAGCTGAAGGTTGTAGAAGCCTTCCGGGACTTTCTGACCGGACTTCGCGCACGCCGCCGCGTCGCCAATGAGGAACACTCGAACTGTTTCTTCCGGAGCCTTGGAAACGGAGCCGGCCAGTCGAAGTGCGTTGTAGGAGCGCTCCGTTCCGTACGGGGGATCGTTGAGAATGAAGAGATTGTTGCTCATGTCCTGTCCTCGTCCTGGTACTTAGGAACCGCATCGCAAGCGGGAGGCTCTCGTATCTTTTACCGGATTCGGGGTAGGGCCATTTGACGTAAGTCAAAGGTATCGGCCTTGACGCCGGGCCCTGACCAAGGTAGTCTTTGATCTAATGATCGTTAGATCGTAAGAAAGAACTATGGAAAATCGCGAAGTCAAGAATCTCCTCTATGAGCAGGTGGCGCGCATCGGCAAGGCGGCGGCGAGCCCGAAGCGGCTGGAGCTGATCGAACTGCTGTGCCAGTGCGAAAAGGCGGTCGAAACCCTCGCCAGGGACGCGGGGCTCAGCGTCAAGCTCACCAGCGCCCACCTCAAGGAACTGAAGGCGGCGCGTCTCGTGGACAGCCGCAAGGACGGCAAGTACGTGTACTACCGGCTCGCCGATCCCGCTGTGGCCGCTTTCTGGGTGGACCTGCGTGCGCTCGCGGAAGAGCGGCTGCTGGATCTGCAGGGTGTGCTGCGAACGTTTGTGAACGAGCCGGAGAAGCTCGCTCCCGCCGACAGCAAAACGCTCCTTGTCAAGGCGAAGAAGGGAGAGCTGATCGTCATCGATGTTCGTCCGCAAGAGGAATATCAGGCCGGACATCTGCCCTATGCCCGCTCGCTGCCGTTGCCCGAGCTGAAGAAACGTCTCTCGGAGCTCCCCCGGAACAAGGAGATCATCGCTTACTGTCGGGGGCCGTTTTGCATGATGGCAAAGGACGCGGTCGCCCTACTGCGGCGACGCGGCTACAGGGCTGCAAGGCTGGAGGCGGGCGTGAGCGAGTGGCGCGCGGCCGGCCTGCCTGCGGGGCCATAAGACATCTGCGCCAGCCTGACCACGCAAAGGAGGCCACATGGAAATCTTCGTGCATCAATGTCCTTGGTATGTCGCCGGACCACTGCTCGGTTTGCTTGTAGCCGGGTTGCTGTGGACGGTCAACAAGCCACTTGGTGCACTTGGCGGCTATGTCGATACCGTGCAATGGATGAGAGAGGGTGGGACGGGGCCGAGTTGGCGCGTGCTGTTTCTCTCGGGAATGATCATCGGTGGCGCGCTCTCGGCACTCGCGGCGGGTGGCTATCGGCCTTCATTGGCTTACGGCGCGTTTACATCCACGTTCGGCGCGATACTCGGCATCGGTGGCGTCGTGCTGTTCGCCGGCGGGACGCTGATCGGGTTCGGCGCGCGGGCTGGCGGTGGTTGCACGTCGGGGCACGGCATGTGCGGGATGGCGATGGGCTCGCCGGCCAGCATCGTCTGCACGATGACGTTCATGGGTGCGGCGATCGTCGCCGCCAACGTCTTGGCGCTGTTGATCGGAGGCGGATCATGAAAGCCGCCGGCCTTCTCTTCGGAATAGGCTTCGGCTTCGTACTCGGGTGGTCCAGGCTGACCGATTACGACGTGATCCACGAGATGCTGCTGCTGCGCCGGTTCGATATCTTCCTGATGATGGGAACGGCGGTCGCGACCGCTGCGGTGGTCGCCCGGTTGCTTCGCGCGTTGGGTGCGCGGTCGCTGGTCGGTCATGAGCCGATCACGTGGAGCGTGAGGCAGCCCGCGCGCAACCACCTTATCGGCGGCATGATCTTCGGTGCGGGTTGGGCGGTATCCGGAACGTGCCCAGGTCCAGTCGCGGCGCAACTGGGTCGTGGCCAGCTTGCGGCGCTGTTCACGCTGGCAGGAATTTTTTGCGGCGTTGCGCTCTTCGGGTATCTCAAGCAGCGGCGTGAGGCCGCGACCGCTCTGCCACGCAATCGGGACCTCGCTGGCGCAGAGCCGGGCTTGTAAGCCGGCAGGTTTGGCCCCGGATAACTTGAGGAGATCGCGGAAATGAAAGCTGCAACAGGACTCACAGGGCGCATCGACACAACCGCGCTCGAGCAGAAGGTCAAGGCGATGTATCGCGATGTGGCCCTCGATCCGCAGGGCGAGTTCCACTTCGAGATGGGACGTGCGCTCGCGGAGCGGCTCGGCTATGCCCCCGCCGACCTCGATGCCATCCCGAGCGAAGCCATCGACTCGTTTGCGGGCGTGGGCTACTACTTTGACCTCGCTCACCTGAAGCCGGGCGAGACGGTGGTCGATCTCGGCAGCGGGTCGGGGACGGACAGCTTCATCGCCGCCGGCAAGGTCGGCAAGACTGGCACCGTGATTGGCATCGACATGACCGACGAGCAGCTCGCCAAGGCGGAGCGCCTGCGCGCCGCAACCAGGTTCGGCAACGTCACCTACCGCAAGGGCTACATCGACGCGACCGGACTTGCTGACGCGTCGTGCGACGCGGTCATCAGCAACGGCGTGATCAACCTCGCGCCGGACAAAAGGACGGTTTTCCGCGAGGCCGCCCGCCTGCTCAAGCCGGGAGGGCGGCTTGCGCTCGCCGACATCGTCACCGAAACGCAGCTGCCCGAAGGCATCACCTGCGACGTGACGCTCTGGGCCGCTTGCATCGGGGGCGCGATGCAGGTCGGCGATTACACCTCGGCGATCGAGGCAGCGGGGTTGCGCCTGATGCAAGTGAGGGACAACCCGCAGTACCAGTTCATTTCGAAGAACGCCCAAGGTGCGACGCGCAAGTATGGCGTGAAGAGCGTCTCGCTCGTCGCGACGCGGGATTGAAGTCGCGTTTACTAGGAGGACGAAATGTTTTTCAAGCAGCTTGCCACCAAGGAATCGTCGCTCTCCTACTTCTTCGGTTGCGGAACGCTGGGCAAGGCCGTCGCGGTCGATGTGGTGGCAGGGGATGAAGACTGGTTTGTCGAGCAGGCAAGCAAAGCCAAATCCGAAATCATTCATGTCATCGACACGCATATCCATGCCGACCACTACTCGGGCGGTCGCAAGCTGGCAGCGCTGAGCGGCGCGGCTTACTGCCTGCACGAGAGCAACCAAGGCTTGGTGAAATTCCCTTTTACGCCGTTGCGTGACGGCCAGACCATCGAAGCCGGCAATACGATAGTCAAGGTCATACAC